>JAADEI010000058.1 GCA_013153515.1 Chlorobiota bacterium
TTTCTATTTAGCCAAGTGCTTATGTAATCCTTAATAAATGGAATAGGCACGTCCTGTTTCAATGGGAATGGCGAAAAATCTGAGAACACAGGGTCTTTAGTCAATCCTGCTTTAATAAGAACTATGTTAGGAAGGCTGTGGAACGCCCCTCCCACGCCAATGATATGACTTTGAAGTCTTTTGGCAGGATATAAATCTTCAAGGAAATTCACTGTGTCATCAAGCATTTGTTTGAAATGTGGATACTTGTCATAAGGGAAAACCTTTAACAATTCCGCTGTTCCTGCATTTATGCTTGATAGCTCTTCAATGTTATGATGACTGCTTATTATTTCAATAGACCCTCCTCCAAGGTCTATAGCAGAGAAATCATCGGGCTTAATCAGGTGCTTGATAGCCCTTAGCGTCAATGCTGCTTCCTCCTCTCCAGATATTATCCTTGCTTCTGGAATGGCTTTAATTAAGATAGACTCCAGTTGTGGATATTGCCGCCATGCTGCTGTGGCAACCGCTTTGAAACAATCAGGTTTGTATTCCAGAGCCTTCTTCCTGAGACTCTCCAAAAACTCCCTTAGGTCGGCTGGATTAAAAGTCCCGTTCTCAATTTTCCTTTTGAGAAGGTATGGAAAAGTCTCCAATTTTGCTTTTTGAATCTGAAAAGGATCTGGCTTGAACTGAACGTATAGGATTTGAAAAGTATTAGAACCCAGATCTATTGCTACTGCCTTCAACGTTGAGAGGCAGCGGGCGGATTCGAACCGCCGTCAAGGGCTTTGCAGGCCCCCGCCTAGCCCCTCGGCCACGCTGCCTTCCTTAACCAGATAACGCAATCTTCTGGTTTATAAGTTCCGATGAGAATAAATACCCTCAATAAGTTCCACGACTTTAAGCCCTTCAAGGGCGTTAGTGGCTGGCTCCCCCCTCCCATTTATCACTTCAATGGCATTAGATATGACCTGTTGATGAAGAGACAGGGCGTCTAAAGGCTGGCTTTTCACTGCATAGCCCCCAATGGATTCAATGTTTTCACAATACTGTCCTGAAATGACGATTGTTCCTTTGCGGGACAGGATGGTTACAGAAGAGGTTATATTTTTTGGTTGGGCTGAGATGGTGTAATCAATGCTTATGGTAGTGTTTCCTCTGGAAAGGGTTACTATCCCTGTGTCTTCATAGTCAATGATTGTATTAACGATCCTTGAGAAACTGGCGAAGTCAACAGTCAGAGAACCCAATAGCCACAACAATAGGTCAATAAAGTGACTGAATTGCGTAAACAGAGGACCTCCGCTGTATTGAGCCTTTGCCCGCCACGGCTTCTCCCTGAAATATGCTTCGTTTCTGTTCCAATAGAGATTCACGCCAATGTGAAAAACGTCGTCTGGATTAAGTTGATTCTTCAATACTTTTAAGTGAGGTTGGAACCGTAGTTGCTGGACAAGAAACAGGTGTTTGTGTTTTCTAAGAGCCATGTCAAGCATTTGTTCGGCATCCTGTCTGTGCAACGCCATTGGTTTCTCGCAGATAACGTGAGACCCTCTCTCAAGGCAAAATATGGTCTGTTGAGAGTGCAGGAAATGAGGTGTGGCTATTATAGTAAGGTCTGGCATATAGGCGTCATACAGTTCCTCAAGGGATTTGAAGTGTGGAACGCCAAATCCAGTAAGATTAGTTGGGTCTGGTTCAACCACTCCAACAAGTCGTAAATCATATTGTTTAGAGAGTTTCTGAATTGCTTCATAATGGCGTTTGCCAATGTGTCCAAATCCAACTATTGCAACGTCCATGCCTCTTCAAAGATATGCCACAAGAATTGTTTTATTCCATCTTCCAGTCTATTGATTCCATAACAGAATCCAGAACAATGTATTGCCAGAACAAAGCAGGGTGTGGCTCCGTGATTAATTTCTTAGTTTTCAACGTGGCTATAGCCTTCCGTAACCTTTCTTTAAATGAAGGGTGTGAGAGCCATTTTTGTTGCGGGACTTCAAAGCCCACTTTGTCTTTTCGGGTGCGTATCTGTTCAGGCACAATGCCTTTAACCGCATCTCTTAAAATCCTTTTAGACAACCCATTTTTAATGAGACAATCGGAAGGCAGTGATAGAGCGAATTCCACAAGTTTATGATACAGGAAAGGAAGCCTCACTTCAACGCTATGAGACATTGAGTTCCTGTCGGCATAGTGAAGCAGGTCAAGAAGTCCATGCTTGGTGATTGAAAACAATAAATGTTCTTTTAGGTTTCTGCCGTAATACATTGGAAATTCAATGGATTGGATGTATTCCCTGAGCAGTTCTGGATTAATGCCTTTGGTGAAAGACGTGTTGTTCAAGTGCGAAGCAAGGAAGCGTCTTAGTTGGTTGGTTTTAGTGCCCAACATTGCAGTGATTAGGATTCTCAGTAGTGAACCTCGCCTTTTGAATGTTGGATTGTTCATAAAAGCCTTTATCTCCCGAAAAAACTCAATGGGTTTCTTGCTTAAAAGTTCTCTAAGGTATGTTTCCCAGAAATGGACGTATCCCGCAAAGAGTTCGTCTGAGCCTTGCCCGTCTAATAAAACAATTGTCTTATGCCTGCGTGCTTCTTTGAAGACCAAGTATTGAGCGATGATACTGCCAGTGCCAAAAGGCTCCTCCTGAGCCCACACAACCCGTTCAAAATGCTGATAGGCACTCTCTTTGTCAACTTTCACTTTAATTGTGCTGATGCCTGTGTCCTCCGACAGTTGGTCAACATATTTTTCTTCGTTGTTTTCAAAGTTTGGGAACACTGCTGAGAAACCTTTAAAGTTGCTAAGGTCAACACGCAGGACTCGGGCAAGGAAAGAGACTATAGTTGATGAGTCCAGTCCTCCTGATAGGCTTGTCCCAATGGGCACGTCGGAACGCAATCGTCTCCCAATGCTCTCGGTTAGTAGTTCCTTAACAGTCTCAACTGCTTGCGAATAGGGAATGCCTATCGTGTCCGTAGAAAGTTGCCAATATCTTTTTGGTGTATAGGAAAAGGTGGTGTTTAGGTCTATGGTAAGGAAGTGTGCTGGTGGCAATTGAACAACCTCTTTGAAAAATGTTTCGGTGTTGTTGGTAGGGCTTTCCATAACTGAGAAATAAAGATATTCCAGTATTCTGCGTGTGGTGGCGGTCAGTGGCAGGTCAAGGCTCCTGAAGGCTTTTATTTCAGAAGCGAACACTATCCTGTCGTCAAGGAAATAGAAGTATAGCGGTTTTTCGCCGAATCTGTCCCGAGCAAAGAAAATTCTGTTTTGTTGTGTGTCGTAGATAGCAAATGCAAACATTCCATCAAGATGATGCAAACAATCGGTTTTCCAATAGTCATAGCAAGCAAGCAGAACTTCTGTGTCCGTTCCAGTGGTGAAGACATATCCTTTTCTACGCAAAAATTCCCTTAATTCAACAAAATTGTAGATCTCTCCATTATAGACGATAACATATCTGTTGCTATAGATAAATGGTTGTCTGCCTCTGGGTGTCGGGTCAAGAATCGCAAGCCTTCTGTGGGCAAACCCTACCTTTCGGTCACTGTTCAGATAATATCCTTCGTCATCGACTCCTCGGTGGGATAGCGAACTGGCAAGCCTCTCTAACTCTTGTTGGGAAACATTTCCTCGCCAGTCAATAATCCCTGCTATTCCACACATTAACTATATGCCTCTGTTACATACCGCATTTGCCTCCGCATCCACACTTACCGCCTCCGCATTTGCCTCCGCCACACTTGTGCTCGTGCTCATGCTTGTCAACCTTTCCGTCGCCGTCCTTGTCTGCCTTAGCGTGGTGTGGACATTTGCAATCAGGTTTGCACTTTCCATCTTTCCCTTTGCACTGGTCACAGGTGCATTTGTCAGAATGACCAGTTGCCTTTTTTGAAGAAGTTTTTTGAGTGGCTACCCCCTCAGAGGAACCGTCTCCGCATTTCCCCCCGTGCCAATTGAAAGCAATTTCGCCAGAAACAGTTTGAAGGGATTCATTGTGTCCTGAGGACCACGATGCGACAACCACTGTTCCAATAATAAGCATTAAGCCGACGATCCAAACAAAAGGTTTCTTCATTGTAATGGTGATTTATGGGTAAAGATATATAAATTTAGACTTCAAGGGAAACTGAAACAAATAACACAGTGGCAATTCCTGTTGATTATGTTTCGGGCTGGTTATAACCAGATTGGGCGTCTTAATTTTGCCTTCGTTATTTATTGAGAGATGAGACGAAGTGGCAGGTTTCTTTTTTGGTTTGTTGTGGCATTGTTTGTCGTGAGCATATCAACATTGGGCTACGTGGCTATTGAAGGTGTTCACTGGTTTGATGCATTGTATATGACCATAATAACCATCACTACTGTGGGATATGGTGAGGTTTTCCCGCTTAGCACTGGTGGGAAGGTCTGGACAATGCTTGTTATAGTGATGGGGTGGGGCGTGATAGCCATTGCAGTAACAGAAATCTTTTCCGTTGTTTTGAGTGAAGAGTTATGGCGAAGAAGAAGGTTTTTACCTAAATTCAGGAAGATGAAGGACCATTACATAATAGCGGGATATGGGCGTATTGCCCGATATGTAGCTCAGTTCTTGAAAAGCAATAAGCGAAAAGTGGTTATTATTGTTCCCGACAGAGAGAATGCGGATAAAGCACGCCAAGACGGAATGAATGTTATTGAAGGCAGTCCAACGGAAGACAAGACTTTGCGAAACGCAGGCATAGAAAAAGCCAAAGCCTTGATTACCCTACTGGAAAACGATGCAGATAATATCTTCACTGTGATGAGTGCCAGAACACTTAATCCAGACCTGTATATTGTCTCTCCTGCCACTGACAGGCGTTCCCGTGAATTGCTCTACAAAGCAGGTGCCAACAGGATAATTCAGGCTTATGAATTGATGGGTCAGATGATTGCCAATGCTATCCTGAAACCTTATGTTCTTGACCTGTTTAGTGTAAGCAATTTCCTCATTGAGGAAGTGTTGGTTAACGAAGACAGTCCAATCAATGGGAAAACCATTAAAGAAATTTATGCTGAATATGGGGGCGACATTCACATATTAGGCATTAAGAAACAAGGCGAAGCGGTGCAGTTCATCCCTCCTCTCTCAACAAAGATTGAAGCGGGGATGATTTTATTAGTTGCTGGGAAGCCTGAAGTTCTTGAGAAACTTAAGATGTAGGGATTTTCAATTCCTTGTGTAGGTAGCGTCGGCATCTGTCTTCAAGCAACAGGGCTTCTTTATGGAAGTCGGTGTTTTGAAGAACCTGTTGCAAATCCTCATGATTAACAATGCTTTTGATTATTTGGATGAAGGGCACTTGCCTAAACACATTATATTCCAATGGGTATTTTTCAAGTGTTTGTTCAAGTTCATTGAAGAGTCGTCTTCCATCTCCATAATTTCGTTTGCTCACGGAAATGATTAATTTTTGTAAGACAGGCAAGATATTTAATTCGCCATATTTATCATGTATAAACGAAACCAATTTGTTAATATACTGAGATGCACTATGTCCACTTTTTAGTGATGCATAGACCATAATGATTAAAGTTATTAGTATTACTTCGTCATTTTTGTTTTTGAATTCATTCATTATTTGTTTAGTTTGTTCTATGGCGATAGCGGTCTTTCCCTTAATAGCAATTGCCATTAGATAAACCAATTTGGCACTATGCAATAACAACAACTTATTTGAATTTGCAAAAATTGATTTATATGGTGCAGGTGGTGTTTCATACAAATTAATGACTTCTTCAATCTCTCCTTTTTTAAAGGTCAAGATCATTTTGAATAGGAACAATGTTGTTAGGTAGGACAAATAGCGTTGTGGGGAAATTATCCCTTCAAACCTCTGCAATTCCCTTTCCAATTGTGCGATGTTATCAGGGGCTTTCTCGTGTCCCAAACGCACTGAGGTTGCACATAGATATAGCATATCGTGAGCATATTGCTCTGCTAATAGTTTCCTATTTTCGGCTGATTTCATGGAATGGTTATATGTTTTAATAAATTGTTCAAGCCATAAGTAGGCGGAATTATAGTGAAGGCACATGTTATGTAATATGGCAGAGCATAGGGCATACCTCCTAAAAACAAAGGAAGGTTTAGAAGCAACCTTTTCTATGTCAGTGGATTCCAGAATTTTATATGTTTCAACGGCTTCCTTCGGCAAATCAGTTGCCCGAAGGGGGAAGAAACTCTTTCTTTCCAATTCACGCAAAAAACTGTTTCTTTTTAGCATGTCAAAATACTCAATGAAATGAGACACTTCATCTGTATATGCCCTGAGGGTATTTAGTTGTCGCTCATTTACCCTCGTAGAGAATCTTATATCTACACGACTAATTTTTTGCAGTTCAGAGAAAGCCAACAGTCTTAATTCTGGTGAATAGAATGGCAGGATTGGGTCTTGAAGAAGTTTTTTATACGTTTCAATAGCCCGAGGATATAGTTTGCGTAGGCGTAGTTCAATAGCACTGGCGATGCTCAACAAGTTTTTGATAACCACGTTGTCTTCTGAACGCAGGTTCACAAGCATGGTCAAGAGCAATTGAGTGGCGTTACTACGGACATGCCTCATGCGTCCCACACTGAGCCTCTCTTGGAAAGCGTATTGCCTTTCAATTTCTTGTAAAGTTTTCATATCTGGTTTAAAACGCTTCAACATATACAATAGGAAGTGCTCCTCCTGTGTTAATTCTTTCAAATTAGAAAGTTTCTTCTTTATTAGCTGTCGCTCAGAGTTAGTTAAAACCATTAAAATCTCAAATAGTTTTTTCCCTGAAGCCATCGCTCGGGCATTAATGAAAAGCAAATTTACAATACTTCACTTAAATTTCGCGAAAGTCTTGTCAATGATTGGCCTTATGTATTTTCCTGCTTGTTCAAAGACTTCAAGCAGGTCATGGTACACATCGTCTTGGGCAACGAAATTCCAAAACTCTTCTCCGACCATCACTTCATTTCTGTCAAGGTCATACAAACCTCTTAGCGTCCATCTCTCATAAGGCTTAGGGTAATAAGGATTATATGGAATGGCTATTCTGCCCTCAACTCTTCTTCTCAGGTTGCCTGTGAGCCTAATGGCTTGCCACTCAAGGATTTTCCTTTTCATTGCCTTAAATTCCTTTATGTTGGGTTTGGCACTGGTTATGTCAATAAAGTATTCTTTACCGCTCCTGCTTCGTAAGTATAAATCCGCACACTCTTTATCCACATTTATAAGGGGTCCTTTCCCAAAGCTTCGCCTTAATAGTGAAACCTCATAACGTTTATTTGCCTGTCTGTTCCCTGAACTTAATTGAGTCATATACGTTTCAATTGCATCCCGCATTCCCTGATACATCACACGTCTTGCTTTAGCATCTCTTTGTTTGCAAGGAACCAAATCATCATTAACCACATCAACTTGCCTTTGAACTTTTGTCCACTTATCGTTGGCAAGCAATAAAGCGGTTTGTTCCCAAATAGACATTCCAAAGGTTGTATTGATTGATTGTATAAAGGAAAATATGGCATATTTATCTTTACCAATAAGCCTATAATGAAAAGGCATATTCTCAGTTTCAGGTTTATACTCTCGCAACTTTTGTGTTACTACTCTAATAAGCATATCTTTGATTGCCTCTCTGATGGACGATTCTATTTTAGCCATAACCTCACATTTCACCCTTCAAACACAAAGTGGAATATGCTTTCATAATAAGTTTTCCCTGTTCGTTCTGTTCTCATAAGAACTGGTCTATTATATACATCAATCAGTTTCAAACCCACTGTTTTGCCAATTGTAGGATAAAGATTGAACTTATCATTTGCAACTATGAAAACATTTCCACCTTTTTTTACATGTTTGAGAACATTACGAAGTGCCTTGACCATATCATTAAAGTATTCCTGTTGTGCCTTCTTGCTTTGACCCTTGCTCGCAGGTCCTATTTCATAGTCGTCAAATCTCGGTATATCAAGCAATTCATAAGCATATCTATGTTGCTCGTGATAGTCTATAACGCCTATATATGGCGGGGAAGTAAAAATACCGTCAAATTGAGAGTTTTCAGGAAGATGGACAAATCTTGTGTCACCTTGGATTATATTTATTTGAGCATCTGTCCTAAGCCTATCAAATTCAATGATTCTGTCCAGAGTGTCCTTAGTGTATCTATGCAAGAATTTATAAGCTTCTCTGACGGGTTCGCAAATGCGTTTATGTTTCTTGCACCAATAGGGTTCAGTAACAGGTTTCTTAGGGCGTGCCAGTTCATAATGCGGAATCATTCTGGCGGACCTAGCCGCTCGCGAAAGAATAATTTTCATTACGTCTTTATAAGTGTAGTCGTCAATTATGCTCTTGTAAAACAAAAGTTCCCTAAGTGCTTGCGGGGCATACCATTTTTTTAAATAATCACTTACGTTTTCTACATCTATGTTCCTTGCTTCGGAATTAAACAATGTTTTTTCGCCGTTAATAAATCGTTCTAAGCGTCCCAAGGCATCATGTAATTCTTTTCTCAACAAAGGGATATCATATTTCGCTGTTTTAACACGCTGGATAAGAACATTAAACGGCGAAAGTTCTATTCCCGTGGCGTGAACGCCAAGTACATTAGCTTCCACAAGCGTTGTTCCAGAGCCTGAAAATGGGTCTAATACGTGTTGTCCAGGCAAAAAAAACTTCTTTAAAAACACTTCCACAAGTTGGGGAATAAATTTTCCCAGATAGGGATGCAGACGATGCACATGCTTGGTCCTGACATGCTCGGGAACATCTGCGAAAGTTAAATCATTTCCTAACTTTTCAATGTTTTTCTTAATGTCAACCGATTGATAAATTTCCTCCTTTATCTTCTCCCATGCCATAAGTCAACGCTCTTCAAGCTCTTACGAATATACGCAACTTGTTGCAACTTTGCTTCCTCAGGCTTGCATATCTTTACACATTATGAATGTCTTGTTATTATTGGCTTTTATAACTAATGCATCTCCTAACAGTGTTGATTCTGTATCTGTGGGCACAGATGCCTTCCTGCGGGTTCAGACAGGACGAAACTTCTTTGTTTATCGGTATAGTAGTCCCTTCCTTATGGAACAAAGATTCACGCCATTTATGCTGTTCAAAACGGGAAAAATAACTATCAAAACAAGTTTAGAAATAGCCCATCGCTGGACTAATTACACTTCCCGAACTATGCAACCCTATGAATACTCCCGATTAGCCACGGTCTATGCAGGCGAAAACTGGATAAGTTGGAAACCCTTTCAACAGTTGGAAATCAGGGCGGGGCGACAGGCTGTTACGTATGGAACAGGACGAATCTTTGGAATTGAAGACTGGAATTTGGTTGTGGCATATCCAGACATGGTCAGAGTTAGATATTCATTGCTTCAATGGGACTTTGAGATTGGGGGCGGTTGGTTCTTCCCTCCTGAGTTTGAATTAGTTGCTCCACTTTTGCAACGGGGTTTCCACATAGTGCATATCCAAAGGGACAGTTTTTTCCTCTCTGGGTTGAGTGAATATCGCATAGGCAGGGACTCATTCTGGGTATGGCGACATACTGCTGGGGGGCAATTGCCAGTTAAGATAATAAAGGGAAATGCCTCAGTTAATTTGTTTCTTGAAGGATATTTTCAGTTTGGCATAACGGACAGAGTGGTCTCGTTGAAAGGCACTGAAAGGATTCCCATAAGGGCATTTATGTTTGTCCTCAGGGCAACTGGACAGGTTAAAAGCCTTTACTGTCAAGTGTCTGGCGTGATTCTGAGCGGTCAACCAACGGGAACCTTGAATGACTTTGAAGGGTCGTTTTACGCTGAAATGGGCTTGTGGCATAAGTATTATGGACTCATGGACTGGTATGTAAACCCATCTGATTGGGGCTACACTGGTTTGATGCAACTGGAAAGCATTGTGGGGATAAAAATTAAGAACTGGCGGGTTAAAGTCCTCGCCTCCCTGTTCAGGTCCCTATATCCTCCTGTTCCTTACACTCCTTCTTTGTCTTCGGAAGCCTCTCTGCGTGTTTCATACGTTACCCAAAATGTTGTTTTTGAACTTGCTGGAACCTATGGACGCTTGTCGCAATGCCTAAGGGACCTGCGTTCCTTCCCGAAAATAGGTCCTGTTTCCAGAGAAGGTTATGTCATCTGGGCAACAACCAGACTGCACATTTCAAAGGCAATCAAGTGATGGATAAGGTTCCCAAGCAATACAGGTTCATAGACTTTTCTGATTGGGCACGTCCGTTGGCTGTTGCTATTGCTAAATTACTCCTGCCGTTAAGGATTCATCCTGTTGTTGTAACCTTGGCTTTTCTTGTAATAGGCATTTGGACTTATTTCCTGATTTTAAAGGAAGAGTATCTCCTCGCTGGTTTCCTTGTGTTGATAAAGAACGTTTTGGATTCTGTTGATGGGTCTCTGGCTCGCCTCAGGGGAAAGCCGTCGTTAGTGGGCAGATATGCCGACTCAATAGCCGATGCCATACTGAACTCCCTGTGGATTTATGGCTTATTCCAAATTTGTGGAAATGGTTGGGTTGCCTTTGCAGTGTGGTTGTTTATGCATCTTGAAGTAACTGCAATGAACTACTTCTTTGTTATTTACAGGCATTTGAGTGGGGGCGACACGACAAGCAAACCTCTTGAATTCAAACTGCCCAAGTCATCAATAGCCTTCCCATTTTGGCTTCTCTACGTGATTTACTACGGCTGGCAGGATTTAGTTATCCACATCGTCGCAACTATCTTTCCATACTTGAAAAGATTTTCCAGAGACAAGTTTCTGCTTAGTGTTCTGAGCCTGTGGGGTTTGGGTATCCACATGCTTCTATTAGGGACATTGCTTATTTTTCAAGTTCCCTGCTTGTTTTTAACTGTTGAGTTAATTGGGGGCATCATTTGGTTAATCGTGCTGTTTGCTATCCCTATCATAAAGCCCAGAAAGACTTAGTTTTGTATTTGATATGTGGAAGCATAAGCATTTACTGGAAATAAGTTATCTTTCTGCACAGGACATAGAATCAGTGTTCACCCTTGCGGAAAGGTTCTTAAACTTTATGAACAGGGGCGTCAGGAAATTCCCTGCCCTAAAGGATTTCTCAATGGTAACTCTGTTTTTTGAGCCTTCCACCAGAACACGAATCAGTTTTGAATTGGCTGCTCGGAATCTCTCCGCTAACGTAATTCATTTTGACACAAGCAGTTCATCGCTGCAAAAAGGCGAAACCTTATATGACACCCTCAAGACCCTTGATGCCATGGGCTTTGACTTTATGGTAGTGCGACATAAATGGATTGGGGCAGCCCACTGGGTCGCTCAAAACGTGTCTGCTCGGGTAATCAATGCTGGCGATGGCACCCACGCCCATCCCACTCAGGCTCTCTTGGACGCCTTCACCATAAAGTATTTCCTCGGAACATTGCAAGACGTCCGTATTGCAATAGTTGGCGACATATTGCATTCACGGGTTGCTCGGTCGGACGCAGTGGCATTCCTGAAACTGGGTGCTGAAGTGATGCTTTGCGGTCCTCCCGCCCTACTGCCCTCCCAAATGAAAAGAGAAAACATTCTATTGACTTACGACCTTGACGAAGCACTTAACTGGGCAGACGTCGTAATAGCCCTGCGACTCCAAAAAGAACGCCAGAAACAGGGACTGATTCCCTCGCTCAAAGCCTACAACAGGGACTATGGCTTGACTCCCGAAAGACTCGCTAAAATTGATAAGAAAATATGGATAATGCATCCCGGTCCGATGAATCCCGGCGTGGAAATTGAAACTGCCGTGGCTGAAAGCAACGTCTCGTGGATTCTTTCGCAAGTGAAGCATGGGGTAGCGGTCCGAATGGCTCTGCTCTACCTGCTCGCACAGGTTAAAAATTGATGTTTTTTAGGTCACAGAGTCGCACAGAGTAAAAACTGAGTTTCACAGAGTTTTCATTAAATCTCTTTATCCTTTTAACACTCTGTGTACACTGTGCAAAACTCTGCGTACACTGTGGTTAAAAAAACTCTGTGTACACCGTGGTTTTATTATATTATGTTCAGGCGGTTGCTTTTTGTTGGATTGCCTTCAATGGGCACGCCCAATTGCCTGAGAAAACCCACTTGCGAAGCAATTCAGTGTTCAAATGCAATGTTCCATCTTCCGCTATATGTCCAATTGTGTTGACCGGGTCATCCAATGCCACAGTGCATTTTTGAATCGTACCGTCTGACCTGATAATAAAATTGTTTCCAAGGGAAGCATAGCACACGCTGGCAATGTCCATAATCTTATACCCTTTTTTGCGTGCAAGTTCTTTCAAGGTTTCCATGCTTCTGGTTAGTCTCATGTGCGGATTCCCAAAAATGGGATGGAAATGCAGATGGACACGTGGGTCGCTAAGAAATTCATATGTTTCCATAAACTCAATCACAGAATCATAATTTTCGTCATAGATATTGAAACGAACTATCAAAGAAAAATCTCTGTCAAAACTTAGAAGATTTTTAATGTTGCTAACTATTTTTTGGAAAGTTGGTTTTCCGCCTGCCGTGGGTCGCAACCTATCATGCCAATTCTGGGTGCCATCAACCGTTATTTGGAAACTGTTAACATTATGTTCCAGAAGGTTTCGGGCAACATCTGGCGTCATAAAATATCCATTAGTTGTTATGTCTCCTTGAATAATTTGGTCTTTTCTGCTATGGAAAATGGCGAAAGACATCAAGTCTAAAATGACATCAGGATGCAAAAGGGGTTCTCCGCCGAAAAACGACAACTGCAATGTTTTCAACTCATCAAGGCGTTTCCTTAACAGGTTTTTGATTCCTGAGATGACAGAGTCAGAAATGCGTCCCTTTTCAAAAGTCTCATAGCAATACACACACCTGAAATTGCACTTTTCGGTTACGAAAATTATCAAACGAAGGTGGTCATTGTTCAGTCCTTGAAGCCACGTTAAGAAATCCTTGTCCATCATGCCATTGATTAAAGCAAACCACCTTCAACTTGAACTTCTGTTAGCATCCCAAATTTATCTCGGAACAAAATATATTCCCAAGATGACCAAGGTAAACTTCCTCGGATTCTTCCATCCACTTTTTAAGTCTTTCGGCAATTTCAGGATTTCTAATTATCACCCTTCCTTGATCATCAAACTCAACATCATCCATAGTAATTTTGACTGCCTTGGGTTCCTCGCCTTCCAATACTTTTTCCTGAATCTTTTTAACAAATTCCTGCATAAGTTCTTCTAACTCCCTCTTAAATTGTTCTTCTTTATTCATGACTCCTTGATTTGTATATTTTTATCTATTTATAATAACATTTATATATACACATACACAAAAAAGTTTCATATGTCATATATCATAGTCTACGCACAAAAACCAATATTCAAGCACCCTCCATTACCTATCTCTCCCACTGAGACATCCCTGCCTTCCTCAAGCCATTGCTTTATCTTCTCCGCCTTCTCGGGATTTTTAATTATCACCCTCCCTTCTTGGTCAAACTCCACATCCTCAAGGGTTATCTCAATTCTTTCCGACTTCGCCTCTCCTCCCAATTCTTGCAACACCTTAAGTAGTTCTTCAAGTTGTTTGAATTGATCTTCCTTCCTCATGACTTCCTGATTTTTAGGTTCATTCATTTAAAGCAACATTCATACAAAAAAAAAAAGTTCCATTAATTATTATTTACGGACAAAAGATGTTCAAGCACCCTCCATTACCTATCTCTCCCACTGAGACATCCCTACCTTCCTCAAGCCACTGCTTTATCTTCTTTGCTTTCTCGGGATTTTTAATTATCACTCTCCCTTCTTGGTCAAACTCCACATCCTCAAGAGTTATCTCAATTCTTTCCGACTTCGTCTCTCCTCCCAACTCTTGCAACACCTTAAGTAGTTCTTCAAGTTGCTTGAATTGATCTTCTCTTCTGTTCATAAACACTTAATATTAACTCTCATAACAAAAATAAAAAAATCTTTCATTTTAGTCATTATTTTAGTATCATAATTGTTTACCTCACTTCATTTTTGGTTGGTAAGTATACGTTCCAATTATCCATTATAACAGTCCTTAACAAATACTCTGTGTCACTCTTTTTCTACTCTGCGTTACTCCGTAACCTTCATTTATATAATACCATAGTATCTACGCAGGAACCATTCTGCGACAAGGAAGAACACTCCTAATGTTGCTATGATGGCAAGGGTAAGCCAATCTATGCCTACTGGCTTAATTATTGTAATTTCCTTGGCATTTTCAAGAAGATATTCAATTGCGTGTTTCCAGTTGTCAAGCGGGAATGTTTTTCCTCCTGCTGAACGCCATTTCTCAACAAACTGATTATTTCGTCCGGCAACCATCTGTTCAGGGATAATATCCAGAATTGTGAAGGACCCGAAGGTAGTGTATGTTTTACCGCCCACGACAGTCCGAACTTCATAAAAGTATTTTCCCGGCTGCAATCTATCAATTCTGACTTGATAATTCCATTGGGAAGGTGTCATAAATCCTTCTTTCACTACTTGCCGGGTGGAATCAAGAATTTTATATTCAACGGGATATTCTGTTGAGTATCCTTTCCCGGGAATTACTATTGCTGCATTGATGATCACTGGTTGGAACTTGTAGAGAAGGTGAGAAGGCATTGAAGTGATGAGTTTAACTTTCCCTTTGTTAATAAGGAACTGCATAATTGAATAGACGAATTCGTCAAAGGGCTTATGAGAGTTGAGGAACCTGTATGTGTGCAGTCTCCAGAGCCAGAATCCTGTTCCAAGGGCATAGCACTTGGTGTTTTCAGTGCAAAATACCAATGGTTGATTTAGGACATAATCTTCAATTGATTGCCACATAAAGATTTTTTCGTATTCTGCTGAGATTACGCCTGTTGTTGTGAGTGGTGGCAAAGATGGTAGTAGTTCTGCAAATTGTCTTAGCAAGGCTATGTCTCCCGGCAGGCTCAGGAAGTCTGTTGCTGGGCTGCCCTGCACCTCCCTAACTCCATGAGCCCTCTGAACTTTGATTTTATTATCAAACTTTTTTATTTGGCTTAATGCCAAGCCGTCCAGAACCCACAGATAAGGCAATTTTGTATTAAGCCATTTGTCAACCTGCTCGGGAAATCCGATTATGATGATAGCATCTGGCAGTGGCTGTGGAACCGCTTCATCACTTCGGTAGAGTTCCGTTTCCATAGTCTTAAAACTTTCAAGGGACCTTCTGAAAGCACCTATGTCGGGATGTGTAATGTCCGAAACAACTGCAATTTTTTGTTTTTTGTCTATGACGGTGAATGAGACGGGTCGCCTATATATTACTGAATCATCAAGAACAATTTTAAGCATTGTTGAATAAGTTCCTGCTGGTAGCCCGCCTACTGGAATTTGGACTTCAAGCACTCTTTGAGCTGAGGTTTCCAGTTCCTGCTGGTGAGACACATCTCCCTCCGCTATTAATTTGAATTGTTTGATAGGGCAATTCTGGGATTCAATAATTGCTTTTATCACAAATGGTTGCATTGCCGCCGGTGTCGGAACAATGACTTCTGAAATGCTTATTGCACAAGGCAACACGGAATCGCCGACAGAAAGCAATAAACCGCCAGAAAGGGCTGAATAGTCAAGGATTCCATAATTATGATTGCCATCAGTGATGAGAACTATTTCGGAAGAATCAATGCCTTTAAGCAACGATGCCAACCGTAAAGGACTTCCCAAGTCGGTGAATGAATCAGAGAACGTTACTTTTGAACCCTCCCTGAGCCTACTGCCAAATAGCCAAGTTCTAACTCTCAATTTGTTGGAAACGTTGTTAATAAACGAATCTATCATTGAGGAAGAGGCACCAAGAACATGCATTGAATAAGAATTGTCAACAAACACGTTGACCTGTCCGGGCACCGTCTCCTCTCGCCATCCCGGTTCCCGCGGCAATAGAATAACGAGAGCGATTAGGGAAGCACCAAGCCATCGTAGAACAAATGAGATTCCCTTTATTCTGGAAGGTAACTGGCGGGTTTTCCAATACAATACAAGGGCGGGCACAAGCCCTATTAACAACGAGAGAACAATAGCAACCCAAAACTCAGAACTAAACTGCATCAACCACTATATAAACCACCGCAAACAACTATTGTCTGCCCTGTTATGTAGGAAGCCCTATCGCTGGCGAGGAATAGCACCACTTCCGCAACCTCTTCAGGCTTGCCAAATCTTCCAAGGGCTATGTTGGAAAGATATTCTTTTTTAACCTGTTCAGGCAGAGAAGCCGTCATATCTGTTTCAATGAATCCCGGTGCGATGGCATTGACCCTAATGTTTCGCTTGCCCACTTCTTTTGCAACCGCCTTAGTCAGTGCTATTAATCCTGCTTTTGAGGCGGCATAGTTAGCCTGCCCGGGATTAGAGGTCAATCCGACGATGGAACTCATATTGACTATGGCGCCGGAACGTTGTTTAAGCATGGGTTTCAGGACAAACTTAATTAGCCTGAATGCAGCTGTTAGGTTAACGTCAATGACCTGTTGCCACTCCTCGTCTTTCATCCTCAAAACCAGATTATCCCGTGCTATCCCGGCATTATTCACAAGGACATCTATCCTGCCGTGTTCTTTAACTATTGTGTTGACGAGCTCTTCCATTGCCGTGGCGTCTGCTACATCTCCCTGAAACCCTTTCACCTTGCCTGCATATTTCTCTTCCAGTTCCTGTGCTTCTCCTTTACTGCTTCTGTAAGTGAACCATACAGTTGCACCTTCCTGAGCGAACCGTTCCACGATAGCCCTGCCTATTCCTCTGGAACCACCGGTTACAAGCACGACTTTATCTTTGAATTCCAAGTTTTGCATAGTGCTTATATTTGTGCTAAATTACATAAAGCAATGAAACGGATACTACTAATTGCTACATTGGTGCTAGGACAGGTTACTTATGCCCAAGGGGGCTGGCTGTTTGGTGTGAGAGGCGGTGCTGGAATCCCTCTGTTACTGAATAGCAATTGGATGAATGATGGGAATTACACTTACGAGCCGGGATTGACTTGGAACGTTGGGGCAATGGCTGGATATAATGCCGTTTATTACAACTACGGATTTACCCTTGGATTCCACTATCGCCAAACAAAACACACATTGCGATATACGAGTGTAGCGGGGACGCAAGACCCTGAAATTCTCCAAATCTCCTCAATTGAGATTCCTTTGCTGATGCGATTTAGACCCTCTGGCGACGCAAGGACAAGAATGATTACTTATGGCGGATGGTATTTTGAGATAGGCGTGCAAGCCGCTTCTTATAACGCAGTTCAATACACCTATGAAAGCAAAAATCAAGCTGTGGGCACTGTCCAGATGAACATAACTCATGCCTTCAAGACATGGGACTTTCAGGGGGTCATAGGGTTTGGATTTCATCAAGTTGGAACAGAACGGCTGGCAATAACTCACGGCATCAAGATATTTGCTTCCATTTTGGATATTGTTGAGCCTCAAAGTGGCAACGGTTGGTTATTAGCACCTCTTTTTGAATATGGGCAGATGTATCCATACCAACCGACCCGGTTCATAACGATTCAATACCTTCTGTCCATAATTTATAAGATTCCCAAGAATGGACGGTAGAAATAAGTATCCATTTGCCTCTTAACAAAGCATTTAGCCCAAATTTTCTAAAAATTAAGCCATGTAATTTACATATCAGTTCAAGGCTCGTCTTAGTAAAAATTTCCTGTGATTTATTGCCGATTTATTGTATTGTTGTATAATTTGTCTGGTTCAATCTATATTTTCAAGTGAGTCATTGCATTAGACAGAACATTGTATAAAAGTTTTGAGGCGTGATGGTAGAATCCATCTGGCTTCACTTGTTTAATCTTATTATGAAATTTTTGAGTGAAGTCGGCAAGATTATTTTTAATAAACGCGTTATATGCTTTTTGAGTTATGTTCTTTTTATGGTCTGTATCCGCACTCAATTGTTTGATACATAGTATGGACAGAAATTCCAATTCCCTGGTTATGTGGTCTGGGGCTTCCCCACTCCTGGGCTCAAATCCAAACATCTTATACAGAGACGCCAAGTTGTAATAGACATCATACTCTGGATGGGCTGCTGTTTCGCACATGGGCACTTTGCCAGTGAAAAATATCTCCGAATACTCTTTTTGAAGCTCGTCAAGGTCGGAACTCTTTTCCAGAAGGGAAGTGATTTCATTTTTAAGATAAGCGGATAGAAGCCCACTACTTAACATTTCTTCCGCCAAGCCTCTCCACGCCGACACCACTTCATCTGTTGGATAATCAAAAATCAGGCTAAACATTCTGAACAGGTCTGCGTTCCTAAGTAACTCTACTGTAGTTTCAGGGGTATCCATGGCGTGTATTGTTTGCGTCCTCCTATTTGGTTTGCTGAGCCGTCCCATACGGCGAAGGCAACAACTGTTTCGGAAGGCAGAGGGGCATCGCGTGAATCAGGGCTAACCAGAGGTCTAACTATAATAACTTTCCAGTGTCCATTTTCATATTTGCCCCAGGCGAAGGCGTCCTGATGCAATTGGGTTGTGAATGTGCCGAAGCCCTCGGCAAACGCCTCCTCCACAGGAATCTGTCGTTCAACCAAAGACACTGGGTTTCTGAGTTTAATTGCAGGATTGTAATCGTTTTGTTCTGGTGAGAACTCATCAACCCGTGGGAATTTAATTTCTTTTTCTGTAAACTCAGTATAAACAGGGATTTTCTTAAAGTAGTAGAGGTCCACCCACATATTGGGATAGATGTCTTGAACGTCCAGATAGCCTTTTTCAACATCTCGTTGCCACAACGCTTTCCAATGAATTATGTGCACTGGTGCCCCCTTGTTGCCCATCATAAAGCTACCCGGGTTCTCAGGGTTTATAGGGAATTGTATAGCCACTTGATCAGTGAAATCATTGACATTTATTAATTCATCTTTTGTTGAGTCTTCCCATTCCAGAAGCATTCCGAAATAGTTGTCGTTATATATAGCTCTGACTCTTAATTGCTTAATGCTTGGTTCTTGAATGATGGGGGGAATTATATTTTGCGGTTTTAATTCAATCAGGGCTATTGGGGCTTTTTTCCAAACTTTGGCGTCGGGGTCGGTTAAAGGGATGGTGTCCTCCACACGCACGGCAGTGATGGCATTAGAATAGTTTTCAGGGGTCTGGTCTTTTTGACCGCAACTGGACACAATCCCCAAAATCATCAGGGCTAAAACAATGTTCTTGGTCATTGTTTTGTTATTTTGCTTAGTTATTTTTGTTAGTTTTATTATCATGTTATTGTGTGTCTGTAAACTTTCTCTTTATTGTCGTAGTAGGGTCTGATGTAGAGTGGTTCGGTGAATGGCACTTTAACCACTTCGTCCCCTTTTTCGTTGTATCCATACACATAGTCTCCTTTGACTCTAAATGAGTCAATGATTTTTTGGGTTGACGTAAAGAGAAGCAAAGCTCCTAATAGTTCTCTGTCTTGGTGGGCATTGCGATATGTCTCTATAGCCTCATCCACTGTTGGACCGAACATTTGATATAGGAATTCTCTGGGCACATGGACTGGGGGGATGTAATAGACGTTTGGTTCCAGTCCGAATTGTGGATATAGGGGCAGAGCTATTTTTTTATAATATATCAGGAAGTCAAGGGGATTGTCCCTTCTTATTTTCTCCGGCGGGTTCAAGAATCCCATTAGTCGGATTTTTCCGATGCATGTTTGGACACATCTGGGCTGTTCCCCCTTCTCAATCAAAGGGAAGCAGGCGATACATTTCTCACTTGTTCTGGTAACCATATTAAAGAACACTTTTTTATACGGGCATGCTTTGACACATTCTCTATATCCTCTGCATCTGGTTTGATCGACGAGGACAATCCCATCTTCCTTTCGTTTATATATTGCTTTTCTGGGGCAAGCAGCCAAGCAAGCAGGATAAGTGCAATGGTTACAAATTCTTGCCAGATAGAACATCCAAGCATTATGGATTCCTTGGAAGAATGCACCTTTCTCTATAACCTGCGTACATTCGTCTTCCCCTAAGTTAACATGTGCATAATCCTCATCAGTGGGTAGGTACCCATTGACTTTTTCTCCCTGTGGGGCACTTTCAAAAACCGTTTTGCCTTCATATACATTATTTGCGTTCCACACTTGTTCTCCTAATTTGGGCAGTATGGACAGGTCCCAACCTGTTGGGTAGCCTCCATATGGTTTTGTTTCAACGTTGTTCCAGAACATTGATTCCTGACCCTTGCCGCTTGTCCAAGTTGTTTTGCAAGCGACGGTGCAGGTCTGACACTCAATACACTTGTTAATATCAAAAACCCAAGCAACTTGTTTTTCTGGTCTTGATTCTTCGTATGGATAATCCATTTCCCTTCCGATGTGCCAATTGTAAACCTTAGGCATGTTTGTTTATTTTAAGTTATTTTTATTTATGTGAGTTATGATGTTTTTTTAGCAACTTTAACGAACTGCCCACCTATGTAGGCTTTCATTTGTTTACTTTCATGTGTTGGGCGGATGCCTTTCTCAATGAATTGATGGACTAGGCTTTGGCGTCCTGACCGTTCGGCTAACTCCACTTTAACGAAGGCTTCTCTGGGGGCTCCTGTTGGGCAGTGTATATCTGGTGCGAAACCTTTGCCTATTTTCTGCCCGAATAGTCCTTTTCTGACCAGTGAGTCTGTTGTATGAGTTGGCTTAATCAATCCACGAGTGCAGGATTGGTGGCTTCCATATCTAAAAATGGATTGGTATCCTGTTCTGGGGTTCTTAGCCAATCTGGATGGATGTTTTTCGTGTCCTTCCACTGTTCCGAGTGTAGCTGCATATGCATTGTGCCACATCCTGAGTATTCCACGGGGTGTTCCGGGATAGTATCTTATTCGTGCCATTAGGCGTGCAGTCTTATATTCTAGCGAATCTTTCTTTTTCTGCCAACCTCTGAATGGTCTGTCTTCCGGGTCGGCGTCTATCCACACGTAGTCTCCGTCTTCCAAACCCAGTTCTTTTGCATCAAGGGGGTTAATGTCAACGAAAAACTCCATTATGTAGGGCATTCGTTTGTCCCGGCGATAGATATCTGTGAATGGACCGAACCATACGGCGATTATGTCTGTGTCTACTGGTGTGGTGTGTGCCCCGTGCCTGAACTTGGGTGTGTGGAAGATGAATTTATACTTGGGGTCTTTTGCGTTTAATGGGTGTTTAGTCTTTTTAACTTCCACCCATGGCTTGACAACATTCCTTACCTGTCTGATGTCAATGGACAGGTCGTTGGGGTCTGCCCCCCAATCTTCCGGCGTTTCTGGTCTAATGGCTGGATGCATTGAAGCAACTATAACATTTGGTTCGTGGAATGTTGAGTCAACAGGTTCCCTATACACCGGCATGTTCTCGCCATGTATCCTGAACTCATCTTCTTCACGAAAGAATTCAAGCCTGCCTGTCTTAGTATACCATGGTTTTTCCTCAATCATTTGCTCATAGCCGACCCATTTGGGATATGTGCGTGTCATGACAAGGACTGGCTCTCCACGCTTGGCTTTCCGTTCAAGTTCATAGACATCGTAGCCTTTCATCGCATTGGAATAGTCAAAGAGTCTTTGAAGATATAGTTCTGCTTTGCCCTCGTTGACAAATTTCCAATAGTCTTCAAATCTCTTGTCCCCGGTTATCTTGCTCAGGTGTCTTGCCACCCCTGCCGAACATTCAATATCTCCCTTTGTGTTATAGATTCTGGGCAGTGGGCTCCTTGGGAAAATCATTAGGAACGGGTTAGTTACTGATATGGTGGCGTCCATGTTTTTCATATCTGCCCAGGAATCAACGGCGAATATGACGTCTGAGTACTCGCAACTGGCTGTCC
>JAADEI010000040.1 GCA_013153515.1 Chlorobiota bacterium
GAGTGTTAACCCTCGTAGTATGTATCGGTCTAAAATCTTCATCTCTTGATTATAAACGTCTGTTGAGGATAGGAATCATTTCCTTTGCCCACTCTTTAAAGTTTCCAGCGACGATGTGTTCCCGGATTTTTCGCATCAAATCCATGTAGAAAAATATGTTATGTACAGTGGCAATCATGAAACCAAGGATTTCATTTGTTTTGAGCAAATGTCTCAGGAACGCCTTGGAGTATGTCCTTGAACCTTCCCAGCGGCTCTCTTCATCAATGGGTGAAAAATCATATTTCCATTTTGAGTTGTGGATGTATATAGTGCCTTTCCAAGTGTATAGCAAGCCACGACGCCCGTTCCTCGTGGGAATAACACAGTCAAAAGTGTCAATGCCATACATAACGCATTGAAGAATGTTGGTGGGTGTTCCGACGCCAAGCAGATGCCTTGGCTTGTCTTCTGGAAGTAGGTCGGTGGACAGGTCGGTCATTGCATACATGTCTTCTTCTGGCTCTCCGACCGAAAGTCCGCCGATGGCAAACCCTGAAAAGTCATAACCAATGTTAAGGATTTCCTTGATGGCTCTCTCCCTTAGTTCCGGGTATACTCCTCCCTGCAAAACAGCGTAAAATCCTTGATTGTAGCCATATAGTGGTGATGTTTTTTCAACGTGTTCAATGGCTCGTAGCAACCATTTGTAGGTCAATTCAACTGCCGATTCCACTTCGGCAACAGTTGCCGGATAGGGTGGACACACATCCAGAGGAACCATTATGTCTGAGCCCAAGACCCGTTGCGCATCTATCACAACCTCTGGCGAAAAGAAGTGATATGAACCATCATAGGGCGATTGGAACCTAACTCCTTCTTCTGTTACCTTCCTGTTTTTCAAAGAGAAAACCTGATAGCCGCCACTGTCGGTCATAATAGGCAAATCCCAAGAAGCAAATTTGTGTAATCCGCCAGCGTGTTGAATAACATCCAATCCCGGTTTCAGATATAGATGAAATGTGTTTGATAGAATCATTTGGACTCCAGCACTGGCTAGATCGTCTTTGAATATTGCCTTCACGGCTCCTAATGTCCCTACTGGGCAGAACGCGGGCGTTTGGACCTCTCCGTGTGGGGTAATCAACCTTCCTACTCGTGCTTTGGTCGCACTATCTCTTTTTATTTCTTCCCAACGAACGGCGTCACTGACCTGACTCATGGCTTAAATCTGATAATATGGTGCTAAGAACACATAAGTTAAAACGCCGGTTATGGTAGCATAGAGCCAAATAGGAAATGTGAATTTAGCTATTTTCCTGTGGTGAGAAAATTTTCCTTCTAAGCCCAACCAGAAGGTTAAAATCGCCAAGGGCAAGGTAACAGTTGCAGCGATAATATGGGAAATGAGAACAAAATAATAAACGTATTTAATCCCTTGTGGACCATTAAACTTGGTGGGTGGAACATTCACATGATATATGCTATAGAGCACGAAGAAGGTGAGGGTGGTGAGAGCAGCCAAAAGCATAAATGTTTTGTGAAGGGTGATTCTATATTTTTTTATGGATAAGAATCCCGCCAATAAGAAGAGTGTTGTCAGGGTATTGATCATTGCGTTGTATTGAGGAATTCGTTTCATCCATTGTGGAATGTCTCTTCCCTCGCCTTCATAGTAATAGATTATTAGCACGATTGAAGCGATAGCTATACTAAGGATAAAGGTCCAGAAAATTCTGGTTTTATCTATCACAGAATTGCTTTAAGTCAAAATTAAAGTAGTGTCCTCAAATGTTGAATAAGTTTATCAACGTCCTTCTTGTCCGTGCCGATATAGTATCCTCTGATGTGTCCTTCTCGGTCAACCAAAACAAGTTTTTCACTATGGGTCAGATCACTGGGCTTGTCTCCCGACAAGGGCAAAAAGAAGCCTTCAATGGAAATCTTCTTTATGGAATCTCTGGGACCGGTGAGAAATATCCATTTACCGGGAATATATCCATATTTCTGTGCGTATGCTTTTAATTTAGATGGTTTATCATATTCCGGGTCAACGCTTATGGACACAAGAACTAGATCATCTTCGTCAGCATAAAAGTCCTGAATTCTCTTCATGCTTTTTGACAGGACAGGACATATTCCTGGACAGCGGGTGAAAAAAAAGTCCACGACCACAACCTTGCCTCGCAAATCGTTCCAGCAAAGCGTGGTGCTATCTTCGGTTAATAAGCAAAAATTGTCAACATAGTAAGGTTTTTCAACGATCTCAAAAGAACCGTCATCCTCGTAAACAGTATCTATCCTTTTAGGACCGAGATATGGCAGGTCCGGTTGTGGCTTGTAGAACTTCAAGGCGATATAGAAGGCGGCGGGAATGCCTATTAAAATGAATCCCGCAATGATCCACTTCTTCATAATCCCATCCAATGTTTGAGATAACCCCACCAGGTGCCGTCAATGATGAAAGCAAGAATAAACCAGATGAAGAGAATCATAGGTGACAGAACCATTATGATAAGAGGTCTAAGCTCATATTTAAGATGCATAAATTCAGCAACGATGAAATAAGCCTTCACGAGGGTGAACATGACGAGGAAGAAATCAAGGATTCCACGTGGTAACTCCTCAGGCCAATATACTGCCATTGCAACTTCAACAATTGTAACAATAAAGAGAATCCAAAAAACCATCATTACCGACCGAACAGAGATTGCCTGTGCCATCGCTTCCTTATTTTATGCCGAAATTAAGTAGTATGCAAGAAAAACAAAGACCCACACTAAATCAACAAAGTGCCAGTATAAACCAACGTTTTCAACCATTTGATAAGACCCTTTCCTATCAAAGTCTCCGTTGAGGGCTTTTATTAGGACAATGGTATTGAGAATTACTCCTGAAAGCACGTGGGACCCGTGAAATCCAGTTATTAAAAAGAAGAACTGACCGAACTGAGGCGGTCCCCATGGATTAGAAGAAATGGTCATTCCCTCCATAATTAGATGTGCCCACTCCCACGCTTGAGAAGACAGGAAGAGCAAGCCCCCGATGATTGTTAAACCAAGATATTTAACCACGCCATGACGGTCTTTTAGTGCCCCTGCCCGAACAGCTAAAACCATAGTAACACTGCTTGCAATAAGAATGAACGTCATTAAACTCACAAACCCAAGAGGGATCTTGGCGTGGGTGAAGGGAAATGCAGAGAAGACCTCCTCCGGATTGGGCCAGGAATCAGCAGCAGCCCTGATGCTTGCATAAGAAATGAGAAGGGCTCCGAAGGTGAAAGCGTCGGAAACCAAAAATAGCCACATCATTAATTTGCCCCATGTAACATTAAAAGGCGAAGATCCACTTGACCACTTATCCACAGCAGTAGCGTTCATAGTCACAAATGTTTTGTGCAAAGATATAGAACTCTCGGAAAATTTAAGCAGTTAAAATTCTGTTAGCCGAAAGACAAATGGCAATCTGCTTCGCTTTATGTTGCCTACACGTGATTCTGTGAGAACATAGACGACTTATTCTTCGGCGATTTCCTCTGTGGTGAAATAAAACAGTTTTGTTCTTGGGTCGGCGTATATATCAGGACCGAATCCTGCTTTGTTTGCCAGTGCTAGCAGAAATTGGTATGGGTCGGGAATTTTCTCCCATACGGAAGGCAATAATAATGATCTGCCCAATGGGTGAACTAATAAAAGTCCGGGTTTGCTCTTCAGTTTATTAATCAAATCGTCTAAACCAGTGTATTCCAACGGTATGAAGTCACTCAGAATACTAATATGCAATTTAACATTGTCCAGTTCAGGCAGTGTCAAAGGCGGAAACCGTGGGTCGTGAAAGGCGGCGTTTATGGCACTCTCATACACAGATAAAGCAAGTGGCAAAGGTGTCAGAGTCCCCATGCAACCCCTTAGATCCCCTTCCCTTTCGTTGATTGTAACGAAAGTTCGTGCAGGCACTTTCAACGCTTCAGGTAGGTTTTCAAGGGACGGTGGTAGCCTCCTTCCTTCCAGCGTGTCCTGTATTGCGTTTCTGGCTATTGAGATCAGTGCCCGTTTTTCATCTTCTGTAAGCGTAACCATTTTTGCTTTTAAGATAAGCAATTTATTTTTCAAGAATTATGATTTCTGTCCGTCTGTTTAGAGCCCGTGCTTCCTCCGTGGTGTCTTTAACCAAAGGCTTGGTGAATCCATAGCCCTTATAGGTTAACCTGTCTGGCGAAATACCTTGTGAAACAAGATAATCGTAAACGCTTTTCGCTCTTTTCTCTGAAAGAGTCATGTTGTATTCGTGTGACCCTACATCGTCGGTATGCCCCGCAATCTCTATTTTAACTGTTGGATTCTCTTTTAGGAAGCGAACCAATTTGTCCAGTTCATGCTTGGACTCTTCAGTCAATTCATAAGAATCAAACTTGAAGAAAATGTTTTTAAGTATTGTTGAAGACCCTTCTTTGATTGGGTTTAACTTAATGTTCAATGTGTATGGCTTGAAAGCGAGAGAATCGTGCAGTGAGAAGTGTTCTGAGTGGAACAGGTATCCTTTAGCAGTGGCATGTAAACCGTAGTCTTCTCCTGAGGGTAGGCTTAGCAGGAATTCTCCTGTCATTGGGTCTGAGACCGTTTGCGAAACCAGTTTCCCTGTGTTGAGATTGATTAATTCCAGAGTTGCTTGGATTGGTCTTCCTGTTTCGGCATCAAGGACTTGTCCTTTAACGTAGGTTACTGGTGTGGGTCTGGCTTCTTCATATAGTTCAAAAACATATAGGTCCATTCCGCCATATCCGCCCAGCCGGTCTGAAGCGAAATAAGCCCATCTGCCGGAAGCACTGACTATTAAACTGCTTTCTTCATTTTGGGTGTTAATTGGATAGCCAAGATTTTTGGGTGTGCTCCATTTGCCATCCTCTTGAAGCCTTGATACGAAAATGTCTGCCTTGCCCATCCCCGGGTGTCCTTCTGAAGCGAAATATAGTGTTCTGCCATCGGTGTGTATGAACGGTGAGAAGTCGTCTTCTGTCGTGTTAATAGGTGGACCAATGTTTTTGGGTTCGGACCATGTCCCATCCCCTTGCTTGATGCTATACCATATATCTCTGCCTCCCAGCCCTCCGGGTCTATTGCTTACGAAAAATAGGACCCTGCCGTCTGGCGAAATTGAAGGTTGAGATTCCCAGTATTGTGTGTTTATCGGTGGTCCTAAGTTGATTGGTTTTGTCCATCTGTTTCCAATTCGTTGTGTAACGTATATGTCGCAACTGCCATAGCCGTCTTTACGGTTGCAACCGGTGAAATAGATTGTTCTTCCATCTGGTGAAATGGTTTGTGCCCCTTCGTTCTGCGGTGTGTTGATTGGTGGACCGATTGGTCTGGCGGGTGTCCACGTCCCATCCTCCC
>JAADEI010000039.1 GCA_013153515.1 Chlorobiota bacterium
GTCAAAAGCCACTGGCAGAGCCTTCTCGTTACAATACAAATTTGGGTCATAGGAAAGGAAGCACACTCTTGCAGCATCGTGGGTTCTTGTGTCAACGGCTCTAACTATATTATGTCTGAGAGCCCATTGTTCAACAAATTGTTTATAGAATTGTTGATATGCGGATGGGTCGGTGAGCGGAGTCTCAAAGTAGAACAGGACTTTCAAGCCATCGCCAGAAGGTGAAGTGAACATGAGCAATATGTTCTCATCATGCGATAGTTGTTCTTTGAGTATTTCAGGATGGGTGTCTATTCGTGAGCATTTGTCCACATCAATAATAAAACCATAGATCTCACTAACATTTTCAATTTTTCTATATGGTGGGTTAAAAACAACAGGCAGGAAATAGGGCAGGTGTCGTTTGGAACGTTGATATTCCTCCGGGTCAAGGGCGAGCATCTCCCTCAGAGTGGTTATAAATTCAAGGAACTGCTTGGGCGGTTGCGTTATGAATTGCACGAGATTCTTGAATGTCCAGATGGACAGGTCAGACGGTTTCATTAGGTTTCTGCCGTAGGTGAACCTTAGTTTGTCAATAGCGTTCTCCTGCATTGTTTCAAACATTTGGTAGTTTACCTTCAAGGGACAGCAAGAATTTAGCGAAGGCATGGGCATCCCTCTGGATATGTTCCTCCCTGCTCCTTTTGACACCATTTAGCGTAACTATCTCCGATAGGTAATCTATTGAAGCCTGCGCTACTACCCGCTTGCCCAATTGGTCAAGCCAGCAAGCACCATCCTCAAAAACAAACATCTCCTCAGAGAGGGACCCTGAGTTAGCAAGGGCAACAGCCACATAGTCCATCCAATGCCTGTATTTCTCAATAAAATCATACACCAACGCAGGGCGGTTATATTCATCCCTGTGATATATTCCCACATAAGGGTCCAGACCAGCCTTTATAAGTGCTCCCTCCACTCTGGAATAGAGGATTCCGTAGGCGTAGCTGAGCATAGCGTTGAATGGGTCCTTGGGGGGATGCTTCGTTCTGCCTTTCGGTCGCCATTTTTCGTCCACCAGCAATGACAGGGCTTCAAAATATCTTTTCCCAGCTATTCCCTCCCACCCACGAATCTCGGCGATAATGTCGTGCCAGGGCAGATCCTCGTCAACAGAATCAATTTTATCTATATAGTCTCTCATTTGACCGATTGCCTTCTCCACCTTTTCCCGCACATCATCAGGCTTGTCTTTTAGCAGCGTTCTCAGCAATGCTATTGACTTCCTAATTTTCTCTTTAACAAGGTCTTTTATCCACCCTATTGCCAATGGCGAATAGAAAAATGCCAGTTGGTTTTTCCTAATTGTGCTAATTGAACCATATTTAACGCTCCACACCCTGCCCAACGCATTGCCAAATTCGTCTGTTATGATTACATCAACGTTATTGCGGATGGCTAATATGATAGCATCGGAAGTTATTCTCGCTCCGCGAGAGAGGGTTATGGAACGGACTTTTGACGGCGGAACAACCCGCTCCTCCTCATCTTGGACAATCAAGAAACTGCCATCCTTAGAACGCAACAACGTCCCTGGATTGCTCAGGATTATATGCATACACGTTTTTGACACAAATATAATGAAAATTGCATAATTTTGATACCACTATGAATAAAACTATAATTAAATTAGCAGAAAACAAGTGGGTTCAAATTCTCACCGTGAGCGTCCTTGTAGGTTTAACTTCTCTTTCCCATGTTTATGAAGACACTATTATTTTTAACCATGTCGGGCTTGAAGTGGGCATCATTAGTGCAGTATTGCTTATGACAATTGCTATATATATCATCATTTTCGTCTGGAAAAGGCATAAAGCAATAATATCGCTTAGGGATGTGATAGTATCTCTTATAAGTGGTGGGATGGGCTTCTCTGGAATAATTAGCATGCTTGCGTTTCTTATAGGCGTAGGATGGCTAACTGACGACCTCAGAGAAGGCAAGTATTGCCTCGCACTTAGCTCCCTCGGGCTAATAGGCTCAATCAGTGGGCTCTATGCACTATCAATAACTGTCAAAAGAAAGACAAAGAAGAAAATTTATCCCACAAAGGTTTTGTTTTCGGCATTAAGTATTCCTCCAAATCAGGAAAATCCCAACCCTAAGGAAGTTATTGATAAAATAAAGCAACTCTACGATGAAACACGCTACGTATCAGGGCAATTCCCTCAGGTTCCATCATCAACAATTCGTAATACTCCTATGGGAAACATATTATATCCTCTTCTCTGGCGAATTAAATACTCAAACATGAAAAAGATGCATATATATTTTATTATTAGTAAGCAGGTTTGCGAAAGAGAATTGACAACAGTGTTTAAAGAAATTTTGATATTAATTAGCCAGCAAATAGGCAATAATCAAACGAGGATTGAAGTCAATTTCAGCGATCCAGTTGATTTCAACGACTATCACGCTATTTCCCAAGAACTGGAATGCATGCTCAACAAGGCTTTAAGAAAGCACGACGAAGAAGACATCGCTTTTAATATCTCGCCGGGCACATCGGCAGTCACCTCAGCAATGATTCTCGCTGCTCTCAAAGAAGCCAGACAAATTGAATACATAACACAAACAACAGACTCAAAAGACCCAGTAGAACTAAGGGCTTTTGACATAACAGAAGAAGAGATTCTGCGTTTCGGAATACTGAATAAGTAGAAGTTTTTAAACCACAGTGTAAGCAGAGTGAAACACAGTGTACACAGAGTGTGAAAAAGAACAAGGGAAAAACTAATAAAAAACTCTGTGCAACTCTTGTTTTGACTCTGGCGACTCCGTGTCCCAAAACCGCAGTGTACTCAGAGTTTGGCGCAGTGTACACAGAGTATTAAAGGAATAAAATAATTTATAAAAACTCTATGTTACTCCGTTTTTACTCTGTGATACTCTGTGTCCCAAAAACTAATCCCTTCTTATGAGCAAAGTTCCGAAGCCGAAGCTTACTCCTTTGCCCAAGCCTATATGTGCAGGCAGTCTAACGTTTGTTTTGAATGTTACGTCAACGGCTTGTTTAGTGATGTTTTCTTTGTATTTCACGGATCTTGGTTCGTTCCAATGCAGGATTTCCACTTTGACTTCGCCATCAATAAACCACCCTATTCCCTTAGCCATGGCAAGTATATTGCCAATTAGGATTTTTCTTAACAATTCTCGTCTTTGGTCAATGGCTTTTTGTTCCAGCCACAGTTTCCAATTTTTCTCATTGAACGGAAGCCATTTGCGTATTCTATGCTTAAAATCTGGTTTTTCCCACAGCGTAAACTTCCAGTTGTTAAAGTGCACTTTGTGAACGGCTATGCTCCTTTGTTCCCCCAGAATGTTTATAGAGTCTCCAAGGTTGTTAAAGAAATGCACTATTTCGTCAAGTCCGTCTTTTAAGCAAACAATAGCAGGACGTTTGTTAATAATCTTGTACTGGATAAGCGGGTATTTATAAAGATATTTCCTATCGTCTAAGTGGTTATGGAACAATATGTGTTCAGGACCAGCAATTGAACTCACAGCACTACGAAACGCCCGCAACTCCCAAGGCTCCAACTCTAAATCAAACGAAACCTTTAAAATCGGAATCTGATATAAACTTCCCATGCTACAAAGATAGCCCTATGGCAATTTGTATTCCCTGAATTGCACGAACTGAAACCACCGTGTTATTGAACCATCTGGGTTTTCTTTAACTACCCTTTTTGTTGTGGCACACACAGTCATCACTCCCGCCTTGGTAAAAAGCGACACAAGGGCAACAGTTAGCGTGAACTCTCCCTGCACAAGAACCACTAAACCTTCCGTGCCATACCGCCCCATAATATCATCAAAAATTTCCTTCGCCAATGAAACTACATCTTCCGAACTGGCTTCTGGCGGAACTTCTGGAAAAGGATAATCAACGATTTCACCGCCAAGCCCCTCGGCTTCCCTCCTCTGTTCCTCGCTCCACGTGGATGATGGATGGTTGGTTAGATTGATGAACATTATACTCAAATTTTTGTTAAAATAGTCTTTATCGCTTCATGTAATTCTCTAAGTTCTTCCTGCAAGGTTTTATAATTAGCACTGTTTCGTCCAAACCCTGCGTGATTAATGTCATTGCGACGCTCCACTAACTTGCTAAGCACTTCTCTATTATTAATCAATGTTCTAACAGTTTTCAAGTTCAGTAATTCACTTAATATTTTCTTCATTTTTTCTTCCACTTCTCTGCATTGTTTAGGAATATGCGCATCATCCACTGACAAGGAATCATCATCTTTTCTTATTCTCGCAACAAATCCAAACATGATATCTGCAATAACTCTCAAAGTGCATTGCTTCGTAACGTCACTCATTCCAGCTTGAACCATCTCTTGTTCTATTTTAGAAACAACATATTCTCTAAGCAAAGTATACCCTTGTTGAATCAAACCGTGATCAATACAAAATTCAACTGCATAAAGCAAGTTATCAATACTATTAACCCTATCAAATTGCTTTACTTTATTCTTGAGAATCTCTAACAATGGAATTATAGTAACAGGGATTTCGTTTGTTATACTTTGCTTTTGCAATATATCATTTAAAATTTGGTTTAATTCGTTCCCTTCTTTATTCCTGGCTATTACGGGTCCTCTACTGGTTTGAATATAGCCTATAAGTTTACTTAAATTTTCAGCTAAGTTCCTAATTAATAATGCAACCCTATCTTTTCCCTTTGATTCACGAAGTCTTGGCTGAGCCCAATCCATAATTATCTCATAAAGAAGTGCTACATCCCCCGTATGAACAAATCGTGCTATAGCTCTTGTCCAATCTTGCAACTCACTAAAAAATTTCAGATTTAAAATGGGGCTTTTCTCGGCTTTACTCTTAAAGGCGGCATAATACACGCCTCCCACTTCTATATTTTTAATAACTTTTGCATAATGAAGCAATAGCATAATCAGCATTGGCAAATGCCTAAATCCATGGGTTATATCAAAATAAACAGTAGCGTGATTGGGTAATTCGTTAAAAATACTCCAAATTATTTGCTCTATATCATCTCGCACATTTTGAACTCCTTCAGGTATTCGCAAAGGCTTATAAATAGTCTCTTCCTGACCTTCCTCAAAGTGTTTAAATCCCAAGCTTCTCAATTCTGATTCAAATCCTTTGTTCCATGTATTCAGTTCTGCCTCTTTTGTCATTAGTGGAACAACAACATCTGGTTTGTCTTGCATTAGTCTCAAAACAGCAATTGGAGCAAATTTTGTTATATAAGTCTTATATGGTTTATCTTCAAGGTAATACTCAGTTTCCTCATAGGGCGTTATTCCTAAAACGGTAATAAAAATCTTTCTAGCGTGTCTACCATTTGATTTAACCTCTGCCATGAGTCCATGATTTTAGCATTTTCAAAACTTCTTCTTCTGCCCATTTAGGCAAATCTGGATAGTCCTCAAAGTTAGCTAATGAACCCAAAGCAAGGGCAAACCGATGACCTTTGAACTTCTCTTCAAAATCTAACTCAATCTTCTTAATACTCCATTTATAAGTTTTGTAGGGAAAAGCGACGTCTATCACATCTTTTGTCTCTATTCTTCTAGTTACTGCATAAAGCTTATTTAAGAAGATGTCATAATCTGACGCCATGCGAATCCCTCGCCATTCTTTGACACGTTCAATGTTCTTATAAGGAAAGTAAACAAGAGATACTTTTATCCCCTCAATAAAAACATCAACGTTGTCCTCTCCATAATAAATCTCCTCCACAGCAAAGTGTTTTCTCAACATAGATACTCTTCTCTCCCTGTTGAACCATCTATAAGAAAAAAAAATCAAGAGCTGTGCTCAAACGATGGTTGTGCCTAAACATTATTGCCGTTCCACCTGCTAAATAGAATCCCCTTAAATATGGTTGAACCCAACGTGCCAAGTCAAATAATCTATCCTTAATTGCCATCTTCCCACCATTTTATCCAAAACTTGACTCCTCTGTGTATCTGCGGATAGTTTTCTGCAACGTATTTACACACTTCTGGATACCGCTCATAAACCTCCCGCCAATCTTCATAACCTCCATACATCAACACGCGAAGAACCACCTTCTCCACAGGCGCCTCCCCAGAAGGCTCATCCCACAAATACTTCCGCCATTTTTCTGGAATTGGAACTCTGTTTTTGAATTTCAACGGCTTGCGTATGTTGTGCATAATTTATTGGGTTTTAGCAAGTTCCAAAAGAGAATAGCGTAAAGTGTCTAAGAAAAACTTTGTATCTGAAATTTTAAAAACAGGGTCATCATTATGTTTCGGTTTAACCGGGCTTTTTAAGACAAATCCAGCATGAGCGAGCAAATTTCTCTTGACCCAGTTTATGTCTGCATTTTGCCTTATTCCTATATATTGCTCTCCCTCTTTATAAACAACATGTCTGATGTGTTCAATTTCTTCTTTCGCTATATGAACAGCGGGATTTTTGATAGAATTAACAATCTGCTCCAACTCATTTAATGATAACCCATCATCTGTCACCTTATTACGTAGGCTATTTAGAGTTTGACCTTTGAAAATCTTTTTTAAAATCTGTTGCCACAAATAAACTTTTACATGTAATTCTATGTTTTTAAGATGACGAGATTCTTTATTTACGTATAGTCTGCTATTCAAATTGAATTGAAAGTTAGAAATGTAATCGTTAATTTGAGTGCTAATTTTGTTGTCCATAGATTCCGTAGAGACAAAATAAAGCATTGGAAGTAAAAGCATAAATTTTACAGATGCTAAAAAATAAATGAGATTCTTTTCTTCCGACGATAGAGAGTTCTTGCTTTTAGTAACATATATGCTTGTATAAGGTTCAGCCAATATATTTTCTGTTTGAGACACAAACAATGCCTTATTAACATCTGCTCCAGGGACAAAAGGGTCAGTATTGTAAGTAATCACCCTAACATCTATCAAGTTTGCAAGAAGTGATGCTATAACACGAACTGCTTTATAAGTCATTATCGTGAAATAGTTTATGCCGTGAGTAGTGTCCAGATAAATAGTTAATTGGTCATGGCTTAGCACATCTTTTGAAATGAGATATTTAGCTAAATCAGCCAAAAAAGAGTAATAAAAGTCAACGGGACTACCGATAGATTCCAGATATTTAAAGCGTCCTGTTCCAAATTCAACAAAAATCCGTTTTCTCAATTTTGTGCTTTTGATTGAAGAGTTTACATACTTTTCAATAAAAGTTTCAACATAATTTCTTACCATACCACGAATCATGTCATATACTTCTTCAGGATTTGCACCGTTATCTAAGGAACTTGATAGACTATTCCATGCTTTAAGACTTTGCTTTATTATTTCTTCTTTCCGACCAGAATCAAACTTTTTATCTAATTTATCTAAAAACCATCCATCTCCTTTCGCTATGCCAATAACAGAATTCAAAAGCGTATCTGAAACCACAAAAATAACATCTTCCACTCCTAAATTGTCTGCCAAGATAGGCACTGTGTCCCAACCCTCCCGCTCATCATCTCCAAACCTATACTTAACTTTTTGCCAACCCATCGGGTCTCCCCATGGCGCTATGAGAACCTTGAGTTCCTTCATGGCAGTTCAATTTTTCACAACAGTTCAATTTTCACAAAACCTGGCAGGGTAAATTGATAATCACCTTCCCGTTTTCTGAATAAAATTCTCCGTGTCTTAAATTTTACCTTCCCCTTGTGCTTTAATGGTTCCAAATGGTCTGCGTATTGCCAATCACCAGTCATGGCGTGGAAGCCAGAGCCCCAGCCAAGGCGAAGAAGACAGGCATTACCATTTTTTATACACTTATCCAATTCATCAAGCAAAAAACGTATTTCTGAAGGACCATTTCCTAAATATCCATCAGGTGGATTCCAAATTTCTTCTATATATTCTGCACTCCATCTCTCATTAAAACCATCATTGAAAAATTCTCTTTCTTTTATTAAGTACTCCTGCATCCATTCGTTACAATACTTAAACATTGTAATCCAGAACTCCTTTGCACTCCTAGTATTTCCAAAAAGCTTCTTCCATCTTTCTCCAAGAAGAGCGACTATTTCAGAATCCCCCTCTCGGTTCCATAAATTATTTTCTAAATCAACTCCCCAAGCTACTTCAGATTTGGCATCAATAGGCACACATTCTACAATTGTAGTAAATGAATGTGGATAAAACTTATATTCATAACTACCTCTTGGCTTATTTTTCCACTTTAATGTATTATATTTATCTACACCGCATATTTTACTATTCCACCATTCAGCGTCTTCGAAAACGACATCACCAATTTTAAAATGACGAGTAAGTGCTTCTCCATACTTACCTACTATATCATCATCTAAATCTTCGCTAATATTATTTTGCCTGAGAAAAGCCCTTATAAAATCTACATAATACTTGTTTTTACTTTTATATGTCTTATTTTTATTTGTATCTTTATCCTTACATGCCTTTTGGTCTCTACAAACATCAAGTTTCCTCTTTGATTGCAGCCACTGGCTAAATACCTGATTTGCCAACTTCCACATTAACACAGTCCTCAAAGCCCCTTTAATAGACGACCCTGGGATTATTGGTTTTTCAGTCAATTTATTTTTTATATGTGGCAACACATCTGTTCCATCGGTGCCATAAATTGGGTTATCCAATGGTATAGCCCAGTTACCAATTTGTCCATTGTGAACTAACTCCTCGGCAAATTTCAGAATTGAAGTAATGGACTGAGCTTGATGCCCTTGCAATTTATTATATAATGCTTCCCAATGTTTATCAATAAGTTTATCTATATCTATGAAATACCACGTTCCATCAACCTGAACAAAATTCGTCCCCTTCTTATATCGTTCGCCATTTCCGATATGCACAGGTGTTAGAACAGTTATTTTAACCTTTACCCTATCAACAACTTTTTTATCCTTCATCATTCTCTCATTTAGCACAGATGAATATGGTTTTTCCTGACCTGTAGATTTCAGGCATTCCTTTTGGGAATGGTGGGGTAACGTCTCTTACTGTTCCTTCTTCAAAGTATGCCATATACACATTTCTATTAATCCTAAACATACTTCCCTCTGTAAACATAAAAAGGCCATTTCGCCGAACATTCAAGTATCCGGAAACAGTTACCCAACCTTTTCTTTCAATTAAGTCATAATGCAAAGGTTTTAAATCTTGTAATGCTTCTTTGCCTTCTGGAATATATAATCCAAGCGAATATGCTTTGTCGCCATTTCCAGCCCCAGTTGGCAATGCAGAATCGTCTGCTTCCTCAAATTCAAAATGTCCCCATCCAACAGTCCTGTCAGAACCGAAACCAGTATCTTGCAAGATTTCCAATCCCTCAGTTACTAAGTCAACATATTTATCATCGCCAACTGCGATAAAAAATAGCCCCGCTTTTATACTGTCTTTTGCCTTAAACACTTTTGTAACAGCGAAGAAGGGATGTGAATCATCCGACGGGATTCTTGCCACTTGCGCCCTCGCATGCTCCTGCTCGGCAAATAGTCTACTGATTTTCACACTATTCCCCAATCTATCTTTCATGGACCTACTGAAAACAAATTGCCCATCTAATTCAACATCAGCTAAATCTATCTCTTGGCCGGTGAGAATGTTTTCAATTATAGATTTTTCAAACCATCTCGCCTTCTTCACCTTCTTCCTTTCTCTTATGTCTCTTGATAGCACAAACCCTGCTGGCTTAGGGAAAAAATATATGCTTTCTTGTTTGACTTTTACCAATGGAAAAGCACTTGAAAAAGCCACGTTATCCATAAAATCCTTTACGTCAGAACTCTGCAACCTGCCAATACTCACCAATGCATTAGCAATAGCGCTGGCAAGAGTATCAGAACGAATAATACCGTCTGGATGGGTCAAATCTTCTGTGCTTCGCCCCCCAACATATAAAGGCGCCTTGGGAAAAATATGAAAGGTTTTATTAATTTTCATTGCATTTGTCTTTTTCGCTATCTATCCAAAGCCCTGCATCTTCAAGGGCTGACCTCCATAGGTCCCGCGTTTCTTTTTTTATTTCTTCCTCTGTTTTATCGTCACTTACCGCAGGCTTATTTTCGGGTGATTTACTCTCTTGTGATTCAATTTGATCTCCATTTTTTCTGTTATCTTCTGCATTCTGTTCATTTTTGTCCCTGCTGTTCGGATTAACGAAAACGACATCAACATCATAAAACTTGATTTCCACCTGTCCATATCCACGAGAGCCAGAGCCTCCTAAGTAATCGCTGTTTAGCAATCTCACTCCAAGGGCAAGTTTTTCTTTTAACTCTTTGTCTGTTGGTTCATTTTGTCCTTTCATAACATTAACGACTATTTCAACACAAAATTCAGTGCCTGCTGGGATGCGTTCTGTTTCTCGCAGAGTTCCTTTTTTTGCATTTCCTAAAATTCTATCAATAGCTGTCTCTGTTTTCGTCTCTGTGTAGGGATAATCAAGGTCAGCATTTTTTAGCAATTCAGCGGACTCGCTTGTTAGATAAGCATCCCGAAATATAACCCTTGATGCATGGTTTTGTTTATTAGCGGCGCTCCCTCCAAAAATTTTACAAATTTTACAATTGCCATTAGTATTATGATTATTTTCAAGACAATTTACCCCTTCAACAAGTTCCAATAATGACCTTATTTTCCCTTTCAGCGACGACCCTGGGATGTAAGGTTGATTGTCTCGCAATGCGGCGCGAATTACTGGGTTGTCCAAGCCTCCTATTTTAGCGGCGTCGCGACCAGCTCCAATGTGTAGCCCTGTTTTCACTTTCAAAATGCCCTTTAACACCAACTTCTTAACAAGCTTAGTTGCGTTTGTGCTTTGGCTTTGTTGTGCACTCATAACTCCCTGATTTTAAAATTTTTGCATCTTACTAATTAGTTCTGTTTAGTTTTTTCTCTGTGGAAAGCTACCACTGATTCCATTAAATCAATGAAATTCCTTAATTTGTTAGAATCCCAGTTCGAATTGTCCAATTCTTTAATGGCAGGACTTATTATATTATCCAGCAGAATTCGCACGCCTGGATTTTTATCCCTTCCTAATTCATAGTGAAGGAGTACATACATCTTATAAGCTAATCGTTTACACGAATCGGGATCATGGATAAATGCCCTCATCTTCACTACGCTTTCATAAAATTTTCTAAGCTTACTCACAGAAACATTGTTGTAAACTATTTTATTATGGACAAATTTCCTCAAAAGTTCCAAGTCTCTCAGAGTAAACCCATTGCTTATCCAGTCTCTAATTCGTATGCCCGAGTAAGAGTGATGCCTCTTTCTGCTATTATGCACATTCATGATTCTTCAATTTTAAATGGAAACACTTGGTTTTGGTATGCATTCTTAACTTCTTCGCAAGTTACACGTTGTTTTTTGCGAAGCTTTTCGTTGTAGTTATTTATAATTCTTTCTCCTTCTGTGTCAGCCAGTCTATGATAAGCAATCAAAGATTCCATGAAATCAATGAAAACATGTACATTTTTCCTATAATCAAGACTTTTAAGGTTAGAAATTTTCTTATAGGCTTCCCTAATTAGTTGTCGCAATTCATAATAAGCTCTCTCTCCTGAATTTCTACCCATTTCATAGGCAATTATTACGTCAAGTTTCATAATCATAGCCTCAAACTCCTTCCATAAATTCTCATTATTCCCTTGATAGTTTTGAACAAATGCCCTAAGTTTAGAAACTTGTTCATAAAATTTTCTCATTTTGCTTAAAGATAGTCCTCCTAATGAAAACTTGTCATTTTTCTCATCAGGACACTTAACATACCTCAAGTTATTAACTACAAATTTTGCCAATGCTTCTGCCTTATCGTATGGCGTTAAGCTTTCATTAAGCCATTTTTTTACAACATCTTCTGCTGTTATTCCTGCCATTACTTTCTTCTTTTAAACTTGCACTGCATCAAATTTAAAAGTTCTTCGTATCAACAATGTTATCACCACTGCTTGAGCCACTAAGATCAAAGCTCTCTGTCTATGAATTTTTCGTTTTGTATCTCCTGTCCAGAAGAGTTGCATTAAATAGTCAATGAACTTGTTAACTTCTGGTTCAGGGGCGTCATCAGTGGGCTTTTTCTTAAATCTTGCACTATCATAGACGAACCTCCAAAGCCATTTGAGATGTGTGTCTTTTGTAATAAGGAAGCTACTTTCTGCCCCTTGTCCTGAGCATCCTTTTTGATAAGCCAAAGCATCATTATCTTCCAGATACTCAATGTATTGGATGAATTTGTACAAAAACCTAAAAGATATTTCCTCCTTAATCAAAAGGTAGACCATCCAACCTGCTAAGTCAAGAACAAAATCAATTTCATTCAGTTCTGTGTAATCAAATTTATCAGGGCATGGGCTCCAGCCAAGAGCCATGTCGCCAATACATATAGCGTCCTTTGTTTTAAATGGTTTGGTTCCTCCGCTCCACCAATGCAAAAATTTCTTAGCAATTTTCTCTGATTCGCCTGTTTTTTGAGCAGCCCTCTGAATTGGGAACTTGGGTTTAAACATCTGTAAGCCAGCAGAAATAGACACATCCGTTCTGCGTGCTACAAACAGCCAGAACCAATATCGCAAACAGACAGCAAAAGAAAGGACTGCATCCCAACGACCAACTAAAAACAAATCATCACCTCCTGCATAAACAATTTGAATATGTTTCCTATACAAATCATTTGAAGCATGTAGTGTGTTAATAAACCCTGCAAAGAACCAGTTTAGTTGCCATGAAATCATTGAGAGGGCTGAGAAAGATTGTTTATCAGGCGGCAACCCGTAAACAAATATCTCCCCAAGTCTGTCCACATCTGCTTTTAAAATAGCAAGATATGTGGTTTCAAAATCAACAGAAACGCCTTTTGTTAATGGGTCTTCAATGTCCTTATCAATTTCCCAAGCATCCTCCGGATTCAATGTAGGTATCTGTTCACTTTCCGAATCGCACAATTCATAAATATCAAAACATGCCTTTAAAGGCTCCAGCGAAAAACAATTTTTAAACTGCTTATACCTTTCGCTATTCTCCTCAGAACTAACTTCTTTTAAACATTCCCTTATGGTTTCTGAAATTTGCTTCAATTCATCTTCCGACACAGCCGATAATTCTAAAAATGTAGCTGGTCGGTCTTTTTTTATTGGTTGCCGATAGCCTCCGTAAAAGTAAAATCCAATGCTAACAGGAACATCAGGCTTATTTTGATTTGTGAGAATATCTAAGAAATTCTCAGGGTCGTTTAATTTCCAAACTATATCTCCTGAAAGGAACTGTATGTCCCTTATGTCCTTGCTATTGCTTTTTCCTCCAACTAATATAATATCCCAACCATATATTTCTATAACTGCGTCCTGATGAGATTGCCCACCTCTTTTCCTGCGTAATACTATATACTCTGGCATATTAGCAAGTTCCTTGCCCAATTCTATCTGGTCATTCACATAGTCTATAACATAGGCATCTTCTCCTTCGTCATCCTTTATCTTAACCAGGTCCTTGCCTGGGATTCCTAGCCTGCCAGTAACTCGGCATATCTCTTTTGCAGTTTTTTCGTCGTCAGATCCTAAAGAGCCTCCTTCTTCTGATTTTTCAAAAATTCTATCAAAAGACACATCAGGACAGTCTTTGCCAATATTTGATATTTGAGTGAGTAAATCTTTCCATCTTCTTGTTTTTAATTTATTTAACTTTTCAGCGAGGACCCACCATAGGTCGCCCAATGTGGTATAGTCTGTAAATGACTGCACATATCCATCACAACCAGCCATAGGATGGCTTCCTACTCCCTGCTTTAGTTCTTTCAGCAATTGCTCGTCTTCTGAGTCCAAAACAATTGTTCTCCTTTGTCCATCACTATAAAATCCAAAAGGAACCCATGTTAAGCCAACGTATATGTCTCCTTTAAGCTTATTCCATAGCCAGCATTGCAGTTTTCTATAAATCCCTTGCAGGGCGTCCTTAACCTTTTGTGTATTTGGTAAAATCAAATAGAACCTACCTCCTGAAGCGAAGAGAACATGTGTGCGATATGCCTGAATATCGGGATGCCTAAGAATTTCTTCAATAATAACTTCTGTTAACAGTTGAAGGTAGAAGGACCGTCCTTTAAGGGATTTCTTGGCTTTGCTTGAATAAATGTTGTAGATGAAGTTTTGGATTCCTTGAAGGTCTCCACCGACTAACAGAAACGGACGTTCCCTAGATATCTGTTTTAATGCTTCGTCACTACTGGATGGCCTTTCCGATGGGAACCCTTTTACTGGATGCTCACCACCAATTAATTTCCAGCGATTGTCTAAATCTTCTTCAAGCCATTCATACAAGCAGTGAGCGAAAGCAGATGTGAGCTTCAGATGGTCAAAAAGGCTGATTATTGGCGAACCATCGTTATATGTTCCCGACGGAACAGCCCATAAATACTTATGGAACAGAGACAAAAGAGTGTCAACATAAGCCCTAAATGTGTTTTCATCAAAATTTTTGCCCTGTTGTATTAGCCAAGTCGTTAAATCTTCATGTTCCCCTTGTAAACCCTCCCAAATTTTCTTATATTTTTCAACATTTGCTAATTGACCTACATCTTTGTCAGTTATTCTTTGTGGGAACAATGCATTATGAATGTTCAAACTTTTTAGGTCATATCCCCAATACTGGTCAAAATATGGATTGCACCGTATTGTTACCTGTTTGCCATTACGATTTGAGCACCCTTCCCATGCCTTAACGTTAATTTCGCTCCAAATAGATAATATAGGTAAGTTCTTGTGCAGAGATTTGTCTTGCAATTTGTCTTGCGATAATCCTCTTTTTGATAGGACGAACTCTTCATTATCTTCTCCTGTTCCTGTTCTTTCCATCCCTGCACTGATATGGTCAGCAAGAACAACTATTCGTTCCAGAAGGTTTAAAGTGTTCCAATTCAAGTGATGGCGTGCAGAAACCCTTAATAGAGAAAAGTCTCCGCTTCCATAGGAATGAAGACCTCTATAAAACTTTTCCCATTTTTCTATCCACCAAGCGGTCCACCACACATGAGTATATGCCGGTGCCTCATTATAAACAGGTGCCAGTTCCGACTGTGCATATTTCTTACTTAATTCGTTACTCTGTGGCTTTTCAGCTCTTTGCCCCACCTTTCCTATATCATGCATCAACCCCGCAATAGTTATGCCCCTTCGCCATGTGCTCCCGCCCGTGTTGTCTGTCTGCCCCTCGCTCATGTTATGATTTTTAGTTACCGCAAATTTAAGGAAAGAAAATTTATTGAAAGGATTGCGATAGTCAAGTGTAACCCTCATAAGCCTTAATGCGTATCAAGTAAAAAAGTAAACAGGATATAATATGTTCATATTTGTTACGAGGTATCTGAGACTACAGTCCACTAAAACAAGGATTGCGATGTGGGCTTTCTGGTTTGTGTTTTTAGATCACAGAGTTTTTCGGAGTAAAAAACAAATCAATATAAAGTTTTTATTAAGTTCTTTGGTCCTTTTTAATACTCTGTGTCCACTGTGCTTAACTCTGAGTTCACTATGGTTAAAAAACTTGTGTTTAACTACCAATTCAAAGCCGACTCGTCAACGATGATAGGTGCTTGTCTGATTGGTCTGTAGGAAGTTCCGAAGAATTCAGGGTAATATCTGAGGACTCTTCCCCATACGAACCATTGTCCGAGCATTAATTCGTCGGTGTGTGGGTTGTATATCCACAGTCTGTCTCGGTCGTATTTGAGTGGTTTTCCTGTTTCTGTGTCAAAAGGCACTTTGGAACGCTCGTCAATTCCGTGCAGGAAGAAGATTAGTTTAATGGAATCGTTGTTTGTGGTGTGTATGGTGAGTGTTGCGTATGGTGTTGTTTTAAGCAGGGAATCTTTGAACCGTGGTGCTTTAATATACTTCATTATTCCGAGTTTTTTAAACTGATTGAGGTAGAATTTAACTATTTCTGGGTTTGGTGTATCTGGCAGTTCTGGGTAGCCTATTGGTTGGATTTTATAGGGTGATGAATTGAAGAGCACAAATCCGGGCTCATTTAGTTGTGGATAGGTTACTTTGACTTGTTTAATATCTTCTGGTCTGAGTGCTATGATGACCTTTTTCCGCCATTCATCTGCGATAGTGTGATAGCGTGGGTTGAGGACTCCTATGTGTCCGGGCAGGTGGACGGCATAGGGCAGTGTGTCTCCTTCGGCAAGCATGTATGTAGCCATGTTATCGGGTGTAGCAGGACCTACATAGAAGGTCATTAATTTATTGTTTTCTTTATCGTAGATGTCCACTCTGGTAGCGGAAATATCCATTTCTGTAATAATGTTTTTGATGGCGGGTTTTGGTGCAGGAAACTTAATTCTTTGCTTGTGGATTGTTTCAAGCAATAACTGGATGTTTTCCGGTTGGGCAGTGAATTCGTTGTTTACAATCCAGCGGTTGCCTTCCCTTGTCAGCGTTACAACGTTCCCTTGCTTGTCAGCAAGAACTATTTTGCCTATCTCAGATGTGTCTTCAATGGTGAATTTGTGTGGTGAATATGGTGTTTTTCTGAAAGGTTGCCAATAGACGACCAGTGCTATTATTCCAGCAATAACTGTAAGTCCCAACAGGATTAAAGTTCTTTTGCTCATCGGGCAAATTTTTGATATCTCCAGTAGTTGAAGGCTATTCCAATAACTGCGGTTATTAGCAGTGGCAGTAGTATGTTAGCGAGTTGAATCCATGTTTTGTATCGTGAAATTTTTTCTTTATTGAGAAGTCTGAGTGTTACCTCCCGGGCTCTGGTGGCAATGATTCCTGTTTTGTCCCACAGATATTCAATTGCGTTTAGTAAGAATTCTTTATTAGCAAAGGTTTGTCCTGTGTATGAATAGAATCCTAATGGCAATGGGTTTCCGAGCCTGTCCAGTTCATTGCGGGCTATGTCGCCGTCTCCAACAACAATTATCTTTGTTTCTGGTGACTCATCTTTCACTTCAATCCCAAGACTATCAAGAACTTTGAGAGTGTGTTCAGTGAGCCTGTTTTTAAACAGGGATGTGAATTTTCCTTCCACGAGAATTGCCACGGGCAGGTGCGATTCATTAAATGACCCGGGTGGCGGTGGGTTCCTGACAATGTCAAGCCTGACTTGGAAGGGTGCCATGTATGATTTGGAACGTTCGCTTGTAGTGAGCAGGACAGTTTTTTTGAGTCCGTCGCCTACCGTAGTGTCCAGTTTAGTAGCGAATCTTGACAGGACAGCGTCCATGTTCTTGACAATGGGATGTTTGTCTTTCATGTCTGCATAGAGAATAGGGAAGAAAATCCAAGGTCTGAGGACTTGTTGGGGCACTCCGCCCATTTGACCCACTACGACAGGGATCGGTGCACAACGCATGTCCGCTACAAGTCCATAGTGAAGCCTAACGCCGTATTTAAACAGTTGGTCGTGCAGGTTGACGTCCGCCGGCACTGCAATAAATGCCCTGTCTTCATTGCGAAGACTGTCCAACTGAGCGAAGGATCCCTCCACAAGCCACAGAATAGTTCCGCCGTTCATTAAATACTGGTCAAGTTTGAACTTGTCTTGTTCAGAGAAAGGAATGGTTGGTCTGGCTACTACCACTACGTCAATGCGTTCATCCTTAGGAATTTCAAGCACTTCTGGAAGGTTGACCCACATAACCCGATAGGCCCTATTCAGTGTTCTGACAAGGTCTGAGATGTCTGGCTCGGTCAGTTCGCCGTGTCCTTGTGTGAATGCTATGGTAGGTGGTTCAACGATTAACAGGTCTCTGATTGCCCGAGCAATGTTGTATTCAATAAGAGCAATTGAGTTGTTGAGGGTTATTTCCGGTGGCAGTCCAGCCTGTTGGACGAGGAAGTTGATTGCTTTGCTTCTGCCTTTGTAGTGGGCTATTGCTCCGGGAAATATGATTTTTTCGGTTACGCCCTCCGATGTTTTGACTGTCAGGTTGGTTGGTTGAAGCCCTGCCTCCGCTAACTCCCTTATTATTTTTCGCTTTTTTTCTTCCGAATCAACGTCTTCAAAAGGGTCTATGAATTCATAATAAATTTTATTTCCTGATTCTCTTCTGAAATTTTCAAGGGTTATGTATATGGCATCTTTCAGTCTTCTGAATCCTGCGGGCAGTTCGCCCTCCAAATACACTTGGACATATATTGGTTCATCAATGTTTTGCAACAGGTTTTTAGTAACGTCGTTAAGTGTGTAGAGTTTGTCTTCTGTCAAGTCCCAACGGACATATAGCCGTGTTGAGATAACATTAATGAAGAACAGGAAAATGATTAATAGGATTGCCTGCCATTTCCGTTCCTGCTTCCACTTTTCATATTTGCTTTTTCGTCTTTCCATAGTAGGTGTTGCTCTTACAAACTTAATTACGTCGGTTGAAACGGCGTGCTACGTGATGGCTCACTTATATCGTTTAATGATTCGTTCCATTTGTCGTTGGGCTTCCCGCTTCTTAATGGATTCCCGTTTGTCATATTTCTTCTTGCCTTTCACAAGGGCTATTTCCAACTTAGCCCAGCCCTTCGGATTGATAAATAGTCTCAGCGGGACGATTGTTAAGCCTTTCTCCTCCACTTTTCCAGAAAGCCTGTTTAGTTCAGACCGTCTGAGCAGAAGTTTCCTGTCTCTGTATGGGTCGTGTGTGGTATATCCAGCCTTGTCATATTCGGCAATGTGCATGTTTTTGACATATAGTTCGCCGTCTTTGAAGTAGCAAAATGCGTCTTTTATGCTTGCTTTCCCTTGCCTGATGGATTTTATTTCAGTGCCTTTCAGTTCAATACCTGCGATATATTTCTCTAAAATTTCGTAGTCGTGATATGCTTTCCTGTTAACTATTTCAGGTGTGTTGGGTTGCCTGTCCATCGCTTCAGTTGCAATTTAGGATTATTTCAGGTGTTTGTTCTGTATTGCTCAGGTTCCCAGCCCTGTCCTTTATTTGCACTGAGAACGTTGTGGTGTCGGTGTCCCTAAATGGTCTGCAAGATATGATACCAATTATGTCAATTATGGCGGTTGCCTTGATTCCACGTTGGGCACGCAGTTGGTCAACCAGCGGAAGCCTGTATTTATAAGTGAATCCAGTTCGGTTGTCTGTGATAAACACGTCTGGGACTGTGTCGTTCTCTGGGCGTCCGATGTCTCCGTCTCCATCTGTGAATTCAAAAATTATTTTCAGAGTGTCTGTGTCGTCGCCAGTGTTAAGAATGGTTTTGTTGACTGTTACGTAGAGGATTTGAGGTTCCTTTGGGAAGGTGGGTTCCTTATTGCAAGAAGGGATAAGCAGGGCAATCGTCATATTTGCTATTAGCCAACTAATTATTTTTCTGCCCATTCAATATGATTTAAGATGTGTTTTATTGTCTCCGCAGGGTGCTCCATAGGGAACAGGTGCCCGCCATTTGTTATAAAAACTCTTGCGTTTGGGATTTGTTCCGCCCATTCAGTATTAGAAATAATACTATCGTCTTTGCCGAAGATTACGGTAGTGGGTTGGTCTATTTCAGATAGGTGTCCAGAAAGGTCTTCCCTGTTCTTCATTGATTCCAAGGCGGTGGTTAAGCCATCGGTGGAATATGAAGAGGTCATAAGGTTCCAGACTTTGCTTGTTATCTCTGGATTTGTCAGATATGTTTCTTGTGCAAGCATAGATGGGAAATATGCTTTGAGAACAAAGTGCTTGCGTCCTTCTTTGACCTGTTTAATGAGCCTGTCCCTGTTCTCTTTTTGTTCTGGTGAGTCAGCGAATGGGTGAGTAGCCATAAAGATGAAAGATTTGGCATATTTGGGAAAATATCTGGCTATGTGGAAAGCGACATATCCGCCCATGGACAGTCCAGCAAAATGGGCTTGTTGACCAACTTCTGAAACAACCGATTCAGCCAGTTGTTTTAATGAGTAGGGTTTTGGAACCCTGTCTTTAAAAATCCCTGAGCCAGCGTATTCAACCAGTTGAGTCGCTATTCCCTGTTTGTTCAGTTCAACAGCGATGGGTTGCCAGAACCGTGAGTCAAAAGGGAATGGTGGCAGGAAGACAATGGGTGTTCCAGTGCCAAAGCCTTTAATTATGGTAATCATAGGGCTATGAACTCATTTCAGAGAAGATTTTTATTTTGATAAGCCTGATCATTTCTTCGGTGATGTCATATTTCTCAAGGTGTTTAAGTGCTTCTTGGACGTTCTCCGTTTCGGCGTTCATGAAGTAGTCATATATCAGGTCTTCGTCCGATGGATCCATAACTTCATCAATGAAGTAGTCAATGTTTATTTTGTTTCCAGCCATAGCCATCCTTTCCAGTTCTGTGAGCAGTTCATCATAGGAAAGGTTGAACAGGTCGGCGATGTCATAGAGCGGGATTCTCTTATCAATGCTATTAAGGATGTTGATTCTGAGTTTAGATTTTTTGGATTTTTGTTTAAGAGAGAAGTCCATTGGTCGTTCAATCTCATGCTCTTCAACGTGCTTTTTGATCAGGTCAATGAATGGTTTGCCATACTTTTCGGCTTTAGCCTTTGTTACGCCTTGAAGCATAGTTAATTCTTTCATAGTGATGGGATAATAAGTAGCCATTTCTTCAAGGGTTGGGTCTTGAAAGATGACATAAGGTGGAATTCCTTGTTCCTTAGCCATTTTCTTCCGTAGCATCTTGAGTTTATCCAGCAGGACAGGGTCAAGGACACTTCGTTGACTGTTGAGGGACACTCCGCCTGCTTCATAGGTTCGTGGCTCTGGAATGCTTATTTTAGTCGGGTTCTTTAAGAATTCTTCGCCTTGTTCGGTGACTTTCAGCACGCCATAGTGCTCAATCTCCTTTTTGATGAGTCCATCAACGACTCCTTTCCTAATGATGGCATGCCAGAAGAAAGCATCTTTATCTTTCCCTTTCCCGAAGGTGGACACTTTGTGATGTTCATATTGTTTGACTTCATAGGTGTGTTTGCCTCTTAATATATTAATAATGTGTAGGGCACGGTGCTTGCCTCCAGTCTCCTTAATCGTTTGCAGAATCAGTTTCATTTCGTTGGTTATGTCAACTTCTTTTCGTGGGTGTACGCAGTTGTCGCAATTGTCGCATTTGTCGTGTGGGTATTTTTCTCCGAAGTAGTTGAGAATATATTTTCGTCGGCATATTCCAGTTTCCACATATCCGACCACTTCTTCCAAGAGCAGGTATCCCACTTCCCGCTCATTGGTGTTTTTCTTTCGTAGCAGTTGTTCTTGCTTGACAATGTCTGTGTAACTGAAGAATGCTATACATCTGGCGGGTAGCCCATCTCTCCCAGCCCTACCTGTTTCTTGGTAGTAACTTTCAAGGCTTTTGGGAAAGTCGTAGTGAATGACGAATCTGATGTCTGGCTTGTCTATTCCCAGTCCGAAGGCTATTGTAGCGACGATGACCTGTGTTTCATCGTTTAGGAACCTGTCTTGGCGAAGGGCTCGCTCTTTGGCTCCCAACCCAGCATGGTAGGCTTCCGCTTTGATACCGTTCGCTTGCAGGATCTCTGCAACTTCTTCTGTGGTTTTCCTCAGCAGGCAATAGACAATT
>JAADEI010000057.1 GCA_013153515.1 Chlorobiota bacterium
TTATGCCTGAATGGATGGAAGTTCCCAGTGTCTCTGGCGACGATGTCTTTATGCTCTACATAGCCCAGTCAAAAGGCTTTAAGACAGGATTCTATTGCGGTCGTGAAAGTGCCGTAACGACGCAAATGCCACAATCCATCAGAGAGTTAATCGGGCAACGCACCAGATGGGCATCTAAAATTCTCTATTACAGAGATGCTAAACCATTGGCGGTTCTGGGACTGGTTGCCCTGTTGAGTATTATTCACGTTTGGGCTATTGCTACAATCAATCTGTGGTTCCTGTTGCCTAAGATAATCGTTGATTTAACGTTTCTGGCAAGCCTTTCCTTGCCTTACACATACTTCCATTGGATTCGTTTCCTTCCGTTAATTTCCCTTGGTTATCCTATATTTGTTCTCATCATTGGCATTAACTCACTATTCAGACGGGGACAATGGAACACGAGATAGCCAGTGGGGAGTTGGAGAGGACACGGATGTGGCGACGCTTCGTCAGTAACACAGGGGGCGTATTCGGTCTGATTTATATGACTATACTTGTCATAATCGCTATCCTTGGATATTTAATCACACCAGACAAAACCACCTATGGCAACAATATGATTTTGCAATTGGCTAATGAGCCACCTGGCACCACAGTAACCTTGCTTCTCATTAGGAAAAACCAAGATATCAAAGACCCAACGTGGTTGGAATTAATTCTTTTCGGAGCACCAGATAAATACAACGAAGTGCCCATCGTGGATTATCGCTTTGAAGAAGATAAAATTATTGTGGTTCCATACAAAGGGGACGATAACCCTATGAACGTGGAAGAAGAAGTTTACAACATTGCAGATGTGGTCTATCCTTTATCACCAGAGTTTCCTGAAGTCTTCAAACGAGGGGACATACTTCAATTTGTGCTTGTGGACTACACACCCATGACCGTGCCTATCTCAATCCTTCAGCAGAAGGTTGTGAAGGAGCACATTGTAGATCGCACCTTCTGGCTTGGCACCGACCGAATGGGCAGGGACATTTTAACCCGTCTGATGCTTGGAACACGAATTTCCCTATCTGTGGGGTTTGTGGCGGTATTAGTGGCACTGCTCATTGGCGTAACCCTTGGAATGATTAGCGGATATTTCGGAGGCAAGATAGACAATGTGGTTATGTGGCTCATAAATGTTGCGTGGTCAATTCCCACGTTGCTACTTGTTTTTGCCCTGATGATGTTTCTGGGCAAGGGATTATTCCAGATTTTCCTTGCGGTTGGTTTGACCATGTGGGTTGACATTGCCCGAGTGGTTCGTGGACAGGTTATTCAAATCAGGGAGATGCCATACGTGGAAGCAGCAAAAGTCTTAGGAATAAACACTTCAAAAATTTTATGGAGGCACATCCTTCCCAACCTGATCGGCACAATAATGGTCATTTCAGCATCCAATTTCGCAGCGGCAATCATCATTGAGGCAGGGCTTAGTTTCCTTGGGTTGGGGGTTCAGCCACCTGTTCCGTCATGGGGAACGATGATTCGTGAACATTATGGATACATCATGAGTTATAATCCATATCTTGCTATGGTTCCGGGCATAGCCATTATGCTCACCGTTCTGGCTTTCTATCAAATTGGTAATGCCTTGCGAGATGCTTTTGATGTTAAACTTGTTTCTTAAAAATTTTGAATATGCCAGAGAAAAACGAGTGTTCTCAATGTTTTGATAGGACTCTTGAACACAGGAGGTCTGTGCGTATTTTTGACCCTGAGGCACCTTATGACCCGGAGGTCGTAACCAGAAACCTGAAGCGTGCAATCCTTGCACCTTCCAGTTCAAACCTTCAATTGTGGGAATTTCACAGAATAAAAGATGGCGAACTGAGACAGAAACTCAACGAAGCGTGTTTCAATCAGCCAGCAGCCCGAACAGCAAACGAACTGATTGTTATAGTAACCAGATTGGACAAGTGGGAACAGCGTGTTGAAGCAAACATAGAGTTCATTAAGTCGCAAGAGGCACCGGAAGATGTTAAAAAACGGGCAATTGCCTACTACGACAAAATCGTCAGGAGGTTATACGGATGGGCAAAACGCTATCCCGGATTTGTTCTCAAAGCAATCCAGTGGTTCAATGGCTTGAAAAAGCCCGCTTACAGGGAGGTATCGTGGACAGACATTAGAATCTCAGCACACAAAAGCGTTGCATTGGCAGCACAAACCTTTATGCTTGGTATGAGTGCCGATGGATACGACACTTGCCCAATGGAAGGATTTGACTCAGCACGGGTAAGGAAATTATTGAAATTACCTAAAGATGCAGAAATAAACATGATTATCGCTTGTGGGATAAGAAAACCAGAAGGCATCTACGGTCCAAGATTTAGACTACCCTTTGAACAGGTCTACTACGAACACTGAAAACGACCAAATGAGTCTGAAGAGGTTCATTTGTTTTGCGGCAGACACACTTTACTGTTCTTTTAAGCCTTTAAGGGACATTAAAAGTATTGTTGTCAACAGAGCGTCTGGCACTATCGTTGACCTGTTATTAGATGTTCCCGAGGAGAGCGAAATCCTTGAAGTAGTTGAATTTAAGGGGATAATAATCCCTGCTTTTATTGATGCCCACACACACATTTTGGGCTATGCGGCGGACAAAGGGCTTGACCTACGTGGCATAAGCACTTGGGAAGAGGTTGCAGAAATAATTAAGACAGCCGAACCCACCCATCAACATTGGCTAATAGCACGGGGTTGGGACGAGTCCAAAATGCAGGAGGGCAAAATCCCTGACAAACAGTGGCTTAATGCAATAAGAAACGACATCCCAGTTGTGTTAATACGTGTTGATGGACACATGGCAATTTGCAATGACAGGGCTATTAAAGAATCAGGACTGGATGCTTACAACGGGAAAGATTTTGATGGGAATCGTGGGTTTGTTAAGGAAGAGGCTTTGAACATCTTGCACAAGGCAAAGCCAGTTGTTTCTTTGGAACAATTTATGAAAAACTATACCGATTTAGAAAACTGGTTTTTAAGGCACGGGGTAGTGGGGTCGTGTGAAGCGGGAATTAATAGCAATCTGGTTAGATACATTGAGAAACTTAATCCGCTTATAAAACATAGTGTTCTTTTGCTTGCCGAAGACCATAATGCTCAACAAATTAATCTCTTACCATTTACGCTATCTAACGGAATTAAGTTCAGTGGCATAAAAATGTTTTATGACGGGTCGCTTGGCTCAAACACAGCATTGCTTTTCGATAGTTATCGCAGTGTTAAGAACTACTTTGGCTTGCAAGTTAAGCCCACTGAGTATTACCGACATTGGCTTGAAACCTTAAAGAACAGGGAAGATATAATCATAGCCACACATGCAATAGGCGACCGGGCAGTCCATGAAATAGCAGAACTATACTCAACTGTCCAACCTGTTGGAATAAAAAGGATTGAACACGTGCAAATCATCAGAGATAATACAATTAGTCTTCTAAGGGAAAATAACATCGTTGCATCAATTCAGCCAATACACTTATTAACAGACAAACGTTGGATTGCCAGCAAACTAAATAAATCAAGCCTTGAATATGCATATAGGTTTAAAACTCTTATGAACAACGTGCCTACAATTCTTGGAACTGACTTTCCAGTAGAGGAAGTGGACCCATTTATGAACCTTTATGCCGCTATGTTCAGAAAAAACCCAGATGAAGCAGATGCATTCCACCCACAAGAATCACTAAGCATTTATGAAAGCATGGATGCATACACTGCCAAAGCAGCGAGGTATTCCCTTCTTGAAGGACTGGGAACTCTTGACAGGGGCAATAAGGCAAGTTTCGTCGTTGTAGATAGGGATTTTATTAAACGTCCGGAAGAGGTTGCATCAGCCCAAGTGAAAAAGGTTTTTGTTGATGGCATTCAGAGATTTGGCTAACCGAAAAGTTTATCATACAGTTCTTGAAGTGTTCCAATTGGGACTACATTAACGTTTTTGGCTTTGTTTAGTTTTGCCGATGCGGGGACCCAAAGGGTTATGCCTTTGTCGGAAACAGCGTTTAGGCGGGCATCCATAAGCGGAACGCTTCTCACTTCACCAGTCAGACCCACTTCACCAACAAAGAAATTCTTCACTTCCACTGGTTTATTTAGGAATGAAGAGACGATTGCCACTACGATGGCGAGGTCAACAGCCGGGTCCTGAACCTTTATGCCACCTGCAATGTTTACAAAAATATCGTTGCTTCCAACCCTTATGCCCATTCGTTTCTCAATCACGGCGATAAGCATTTGGACCCGTCGTGGGTCATAGCCCACTATAGACCGTTGGGGAGTGCCGAAATAACTGGTAGAGACAAGAGCCTGAACTTCTATCCACATTGGTCTTGTGCCTTCAATCGCTATAGCCCGAGCCACACCGGAGGTATGTCGGGAGTGGTCGTCCAGAAACACAGATGGGTCAACGGGTTTCAAGCCAGAGGAGGTCATTTCATATATCACTGTTTCAAAGGCGGGACCGAACCTGTTCTTCACCGACCTTAATTGCCTGAATATGCCCGAACGTTCACCTTCAAAGTATAGCACCACGTCAACAACATGTTCCAATTCTTTAGGTCCGGCAAGGACACCTTCTTTCGTGATATGCCCAATAATAACAATTGGAATGTTTAATTCCTTGGCTATGTTCTGAAGGGACTGGGCAGCCTGCCTGATTTGAGAAGGGGTTCCGGGCAAGCCGTCAATGTCTGGATGAGTCAGGGTCTGGATGGAATCAATAACGACGAGGTCGGGACGCAGTTGCCTGATCATCGCTTCAATAGCGGGAACCTGTGTCTCTTCTGTTAAATACAGTTCTGATTTGAGAGGTCCTATCCTTACCATTCGGGATTTGACCTGTTGTTGGTTTTCTTCACCGGCTATATACAGCACTTTCTTCCCTTGTAGCAACTGGCTTTGTTGGAGCCACAGGGTTGATTTACCTATTCCGGGCTCACCACCCATCAGGATTAAGGAACCTTTTACTATCCCACCACCCAATAATCTGTTTAGTTCTCTATCGGGCAATAAAATTCGTTCTTCTTCTATGGTTTTGAAACCTTCTATTGATACTGGTTCTGGAAGGTTGACATCCTTAAATGATATGCTATTTGCCGTTGGAGTCTCTTCCTGTATGGAATGCCAAGCACCACAACGGGGACACCTGCCTGCCCATGTGGGGAAGACAGCACCGCATTCGCTACATACGTATCTTTTCTTTTGCTTTTTCTTCACTATGTTGAGGGTTTATAGCACATTTGCCAATTGTTCCTTTATGCGATTTAAATAATCTTTTATTTCAACTGCCAGTTTCTGAATAGGGGCATATTGGCTTTTGTTACTTAATGTGTTTATTTCACGTCCTATTTCCTGAGCAATGAAAGTCAATTTTTTTCCATTGGGCGGGTCTTCCGCCATTGTTTCCTTAAAGTGCTTAATATGTTGCCATAGTCGGTCTTTCTCTTCCGTGAAGTCCATTCTGATGAGATAGTAGAGGACTTCCTGTTCAAAGCGTGATTCATCCAGTTCGTCTATGTTCTGCTTCAGTTTGTTTATGTTCTCACGAAGATTTTCCCTGAGGAGTTTGTTTCTCTCTGGCTCTAATTCTTCAATTTTCCTAAGACGGGTTTCAATTTCATTAATGTAAGACGAAATAACTTTTTCAAGGGTCTTGCCTTCGTTACGCCTGAACTCAATGACTTCGTCAATGACCTGATTAAGCCCTTTCTGGAACTCTTCCCATTCTTCGTCCGAAAGTTCAGAAAAGTCTGGTTTGAGAACATCTGGGAGACGCAGGGCAGTGGAGATGGGGTCGGGCAGTGGAGCGGATAATTCAGAGGCAAGGTTTTGCAGGTATTTAACATAACCCTTCAAAACGTTTTCCTGAATGGGAACTTGGTCTGGTTCAGCAAGCCTTTCCTGATAGACATATAGCCTTATTGTGCCACGAATAAGCCTTTCAGTTAGAATCTTGTGTATTTCCAATTCAAAGGGACGCAGGACGGCAGGGAGAGAAACCTTTATGTCTGTGTATTTTGAATTAAGAGTTTTGATCTCTATCCTGAATAAATTATTTCCAACAGTTATCTGTCCAGTGCCCTGTCCAGTCATTGAAAGAAGCATCCGTTCCTTGGCTTTCAAACAAAGTTATGATAAATGGACAAAGTGCTAAATACAATTGATTTCATAAAAGCATATTTTGGAACTTTAAATAGCAGTGGTTTGGATATTTTGTAATGGCGATTTCACTTATGGTAGTGATTACTTCTATCTCATAGCCTTTGACACATAGATTTTAGACACCCTGCCACCTTCGTGTTTGATAAGATAAATCCCTGCTTCAAGGTTTTTAAGCACGTATATGAATGGAGTGTTTTCAAAGCAGTTGATTAGTTTTCCAGACGGTTCAAATATGCATCCTGAGAACAGAAAAGAAGGTTCTGGCAATTGAACGGATACAGTTGTTGTGTCTTGAACAAATACGGATTTGGTTGTGGTCAGGCTTCCGCATTTATTGAAAGCAGTTACTTCAATAGTGTATGTTCCAGTTGTTTGCCAAGAGATGGAGTGTGGACCAACGCCGTAATATGTGTTTTGGGAAGCACCTTGAACGTTCCATACGACGCTATCAAATTGTCCTGAAATGGTTGCTTGGAACGTAGCGGCTTGACCAACCAGAACCGTGTCTGGTCCGTTAATAACGACGGCAGATATTGGTTCAATGGGTAGGACTGTAATGTATGCAGTGTCGCCGTTGGAGAGTTGGGCGGGGTTTGTGGCACCAACCCATAGTTTGTAATAGATTGTATCAGTGCCAACAGTGATTGTTTTTATTGGTACGGAATTTGGTCCACCAACTGTTAGATTTGCCAATGTGATTGAATCAAGAGTGATAGTGTTTCCAATTCTTTCTTCAACATAGATTTTTGCAGTGGTTATGTCGCTTCCCAACACTTCATAAATTAAATTAACCTGAACCTGAGTGTTTACGCAAGCGTGAAGAGTATCGTTATACAGAACCAAGTCGGGTTGTGCTGGAGTTAGGAGGATTGGAAGCACTGTGTTGCCTACGTAGATAGCATCGCCAGAAGTGGCACCATTATTATTGGCGAAATTAACAGCGAAGTAAAAGACTACGCCACCAACCTGATTAGTTGGAGCGTTCCAAAGGAATTCCCATGTGTTGTTGCTGCTTGCGTTTCTGTGGCTAACATATTGACGACCGCCAGAGGTTTGTATGGCAGTGTTTGCCGAGTTCAATAAGACGAATGAGCCCGCTGGGTTTCCTGAGGAGTCCAGAGCAGTCATCTCAAATCCAAATCTGGTTGCCCATGAGGAATTGACCTGAACAACAACCCTATAAGTTTTTCCGACTTCATAGGCTTGGACGACCGTGTCGGGATTGGGAATTGTATCATAAAATGTTATGATTACTGAATCTGTTGTTTGTAGGGTACCGCCACCATGGCAAGTAGCACAGGTTCCATCACCGGGAGCACCGGTCATGCCAGCAGGAGGAGTAGAACTATAAGAAACAACCATTGAATTTTTGCTATTCCACATCGCCACAGAAAGAACTATCCCAATAAAAGTTAGTTTTAGAAGTAGACTCAATGTTTTCATAGCACGAGGGTTTTGTCCAAAGTTATGCTTTCTGAAAGAAACTCAAAAATGAATTCAATGAACCTTTGCAATAAGCATAAGCGTTAATTAAAAGTGATAAAATACGCACTATGGCTGGACACAATAGATGGTCGCAGATTAAAAGGAAGAAGGCTGCTGAGGATGCCAAACGGTCAAAAATTTTCACTAAGTTAATTCGTGAGATATTGGTTGCTGTAAGGGAAGGGGGACCTGATCCGGACGCCAACCCACGCCTCAGAATGGCTATTGCTAATGCTAAGGCGGCTAATATGCCCAAAGACAATATAGAACGTGCAATAAAGAAAGCGTCACAAGCCGGTGCAGAGGCTTATGAAGAAGTCATATATGAAGGATATGGACCCGGCGGAGTGGCTATAATTGTGGAGTGTCAAACGGACAACACTAATAGGACCACGAGCAATCTGCGATACATCTTTAGCAAGAACGGAGGCAGTTTGGCAACCAGAGGGGCAGTGTCTCACATGTTTAATCAAAAGGGAGTGTTTATCATACCCATCAAGGATAATGGCATTGATGACGTGGAAGCATTTGCCCTTGAAGCAATGGAAGCCGGAGCGGATGATATAGACATAGACAATGATTTCATAACTATCTATACTGCCCGGGAGGACTTCGGAACAATGCAAAAATTCCTTGAGTCCAGAAGTATGAAAGTTCAGGAGGCTGGTCTGCAATACATTCCCACCATCACAACAACCCTTCCGCTGGAGGAGGCAAAAAAGGTATGGAACCTAATTCAATTGCTTGAAGACGATGACGATGTGAAGGCAGTATATCACAACCTTGAATTAACAGAAGAACTTGAAAAGGCTATTTCTTAATGCTACCCAGTCCAATGCTTCAAAAGTCGCTTGAGGAACTGTTGCAGAAGCAGAGGACGTATTTTTCCAAAAATGATACTTCTTCTCTTGAATGGAGGCAGAAGCAACTTGACACTCTCTTTAGGCTAATCAAAGAAAACGAAAGGATCATTGAAGATGCCTTACATGCTGATTTAAGGAAGAGCAGTGCAGAGGCTTGGATGACAGAGATTGAACCAACCTATGATGAAATAACATACCTAAAACGGCGGCTTCCATATTGGCTTAAGCCAGAGAAAGGGATTCTTTCGCCTCTTTTCTTCCTGTCAACTTACACCATCAAGCCACTGCCCAGAGGACAGGTTCTAATCCTGAGTCCTTGGAACTATCCTTTTAACTTGACTTTTATACCACTGGCTGGAGCTCTCGCCGCTGGAAACACTGCCATACTAAAACCTTCTGAAATATCACCAAATTCATCTGGAGTTATTAAAGAATTGGTTGAGAGATATTTTCCGGAAGAAATCGTTGCGGTTGTTGAAGGGGATGCTAAGGTAGCGGACCATCTAACCAGAATGCCTTTTGACCTTATCTTTTTTACTGGCAGTCCGGCAGTGGGAAGGTTCGTAATGCGAAATGCTGCCCATCACTTGGTCCCTGTCGTTCTGGAATTAGGAGGCAAATCACCAGTGTATATAGAACAAGGGTTTTCAGACTTAAAAGTGGGAGCACGTCGGATAGCATGGGGAAAATGGCTAAATGCCGGACAGACCTGTCTCGCACCGGATTATGTAGTTATTCACGAAAGCCAAGTAGAGGGGTTCATCAGTCGTTTAGAAGATGCGATTCAATCAATGTGGGGGAACAACCCACTTGAAAATCCAGATTATCCTAAAATAATTAATCAAAAACATTTTGAAAGATTAACAGGCTATTTAAATGACGTTGAAATTGTTTATGGAGGCAAAAACAATCCTGAAGGTTTACTAATTCAACCAACAATTGTGGTTAATCCGCCTGCTGGCCACCCACTTGCCAGAGAGGAAATTTTTGGTCCCATATTACCAATTTTCACGTATAGGACAGAAGATGAGGCTTATGAGATAATTTGCCGAAATCCATATCCGTTGGCTTTCTATTTCTTCGGCAGTAAGAAGAAACTTAACTTTCTGGAAAAACATTTTCCGGCAGGGGCATACGTGCGAAATGACGTGGTTATTCACGTAGCAGATAGCAACATCCCTTTCGGGGGAATCAGAACAAGCGGAATTGGAAGATACCACGGAAAGTATTCCTTTGAAACATTTTCACGATTTGCACCAACGGTCAACCACTACCTTGCTACTGATATTCCTTTTAGATATCCGCCATATACGAAAAGAAAAACTTCAGTAGCTAAAACTTTGTGGAATATTGTTAGGTTAATTTTTGGATAAAAACATAACCATTAAAATAAAAAAGGGGGACTCATTAGGTCCCCCAACAACTACAAAACAAGAAAAGAAACGAAGTTAATGACTGGCGAATTATTCGCCGCCGCCGCATTTCCCTTCACCGCACTTGCCTTCGGCACATTTTCCACCTTCCTGTGCGGCGGTATCAACGGCTGCTTCTTCAACAACAGATTCCTCTGCCTCTTCACCAGCCACTTCTTCAATGGCTTCTTCCTTAGCTTCCTCAACTTGTTCGGTTGTAGCTTCCTGTCCTTCGCCTTCAGAGCCACCATTTTGGCATGCACCGAAGGTCAATCCTGCAACTAATGCAGCGATGCCCAGAGTTAGATACACCTTCTTCATGCTTCTGTTTTTTTGATACTACAAAGTTAAAAAGAAAAAATTTTTTGGAGTGTATAATAGAACCTATCGGAAGAAACCTAAGATACAGTTAGAAAAACCGCCTGTTTTACAGAAGAAACTTTTACAGATGCTAATCGTGTAACTCTTTGACTTGTTGAAAATAGTCCAAGTGTTCGTCCTTAATCGAGCCTCATAGTTAATGTTCTGACTTCGCCAGCTTCGTTCTTTAATTGAATCCAATATATTCCAGGCGGGAAGCTATGAACAATGTTCAATCTGCTTTGTTTTTCAACAGTTCCGTTCCATACGGCATTGCCTAAAATGTCATAGACAGTAATGTCATAAAGCATGGAAGAATAGTTAATAAATGAAAGCATACCTGCGTGTGAAACTATCCTAAAATCATCGGAAATAGCACCCATTTCGCCGACAGAGATATGCGTTATTTCAACAGGAACTGCTTTAAACACCATTGTCCTGACCGTTGCACTGCTGTCGCCGGGGTCATACACTATCAGTTCAATGGATGCAGAATCAATAGGGGCATTATGTGGTTTGGAAATAAACACTGAAACGTCCATCCGATCACCGCTTTCGAGAATAAGAGTTCCGCCCGTTTGAGGGTCCGATGAACAAGTGTTCCCAAAGCATACCGTAATGTCCCATTCCTCAGGAAGGTCCTGTTTTAGCACCTTCCAGTTAAGAGTTAACATTTTTCCTGTTTGGTTGATAATTTGATTGTACATCACCACCTCACGTTCGTCAACTGTCGTTTCCATTCGGACTGTGTCTTCCTGAACACTAATTACAGGATTCTGGGCGTTAATGTAAAAAGCGATAAATAGAACGACACCACTTCTCAAAAATTTCCACATCCCAATATGTTTTATCTTCTTCATGTCTCTCTGATTTCAAAGATACGGCATTCTGATTAAATATGCAAAAGCTGTGCCATACGTGGGAGTTAATAATTCAGTTTTTTACCTATTTTTACCAATATGGAAAGGTTCTTATCATTGTTGGTTATAATGGGCTTGGGAATCCGTAAATCACTAGCCCAACCAATCGTTTCTATTGATCAGGCACCAACACCGGGATTTTATATGAGATACGACGTTGATGACGATATTGATTCATCAATGATTACGCCTGCATCCGCAGAACCACAAATCTGGGATTTCACTTCCTATGATAATGTGTTTCAAGACACATTAAAGTTTTTGTACCCACAACAAACGCCATATTATGCCTTGTTTCCCTACGCCTATTATTCCACCAGGTTGGTAGCCAAAGCGGAAACATTGTTCATCTTCATTACCCGAACTATTGACACTGCCATGGGAATCTTGCGAGATGAGATAGCGGGCATAGCTGGAAAAGCAATGAATGATTCTCTGCGTCTTGCCTTGGGCGATTCGTTTTATGTGGCAAGGGCTTTCTCTGATAAGAAAAGTGTAGTTCTTCAATTGCCTATCAGATTTGGCGATGAAGTTTTTGACTCTGCCGAATACATTATTTATGACTACAAGGACAACACACCCAAGGATATGAAAATTAAAGTATATAATCACTTTATCGCTGACGCATGGGGCTGGTTATATACACCTAATTATGATTCTTTCTACGTACTTAGGGTCCATGAAGAAAGGACATTTGCTTTTTACATTAAATTCATCACGTGGGTTAAATTGGGCGAGATAATTATGAGAACATATTCGTTTTTTGATAGTGTGAATTTAGCACCTGTCGGAGTCATCACAATTGATGTGTATGGCAAACCAGACGCATTTAAGTATTATGCTAATGTTACAGACACACTCAGGCAGGACACTATCACCGAACAGTATTCTTTTGACCTGTATTTTAATGGCTCTTTCCTTTATGTCCCTGTGTTAAAAGAGGAAGATGTTCCAGAAAGAATAACGATTTATTCCATTGACGGAAAAGTTCTTGAAGAATTTTACGGTAAATCCATTGTTCCCGTGAGGTTTAAAGGGGTTTTTATTGCTGAGGCGATGTGGAGCAATTTGATTATAAGACGAAAATACGTTGCATATTAGCCACTGGGGAAATTTATTTAGAGTGCCTAACTTTGCAAAAAAGTCAAATAATGAGTGGTAGGATTCAACTCAATCTTGAAATAAGCGACAATTACCCTGAATCACTTCCTGTTTTTAAGGTTGTCCATGCCGATTCAATGAAGGAGAATTCCGATGAATACGTCAAGAAGGCGATAGAAGAGAAGGTTCCTGTTATCCCAACTGGACGGGACAAATGGCTTGCTGTACTGTATAAGGACAAAAACAAAGAAGATTTTTATGTCATAAAGGAGGAGGCGAGGAGGCTGGCTTCTAAGGTTGAAAGCCTTTCTGATGAACTTAAATTGGAGAAGATCGCCATTGTCTTTGACCCAAATGAATTGGAAACTCAAGAGAATGAAGAAGTACAGAAGACTTTCGTGGAAGGTCTTGTCCTTGCAAACTATAGGTTTGTTAAATACAAAAGCAAACCAGAGAAGCATGTTTCTGCTTTAAAGGGAGCAGTGCTAAGCGGTTTCTCAGTATCACAAGATGAATTATCACAATTGTTGAATGTATTGGAATCAGTATATTACGTGAGGGATTTGGTTAATGAGCCACCCAATATGTTAACTGCCGAAGACATGGCAAACTCATTTTATGAAACAGGGACGGAAGTGGGGATTAAAGTAACGATATTAAACAAAGATGAGATAGAGAAAGAAAACATGGCTGGATTGCTTGCCGTTAATAGGGGCAGTGCCTTCCCACCAACATTCACCATTATGGAATATATGCCAAAAAATGCAGTTAATGAACAACCTATTGTTCTTGTCGGAAAAGGTATAGTATTTGACACTGGAGGCGTGAGTCTTAAGTCCACACCCAATAATATGGACTGGATGAAGATGGACATGGGGGGCGGAGCAACTGTCGCTGGAATTATTGAGGCTATTGCCCGAAACAAATTGCCTTTGAAAGTGGTTGCTTTAATTCCCGCTACCGATAATCGCCCAGGACCAGCATCTTACTTGCCCGATGACGTTATTAAGTATTCTGATGGAACCATCGTGGAGGTTTTAAACACTGACGCCGAGGGTCGCCTTGTGCTTGCCGACGCCCTTATCTACGCCCGTCGCTACAACCCATTGATGATTATTGATTTCGCCACATTGACAGGTTCCACTATGAGAGCCACCGGTCCATACGCCGCAGTCATGTTTTCAACCCTTGACAGAGAGAAAACACAGAAGTTACTACAAGAAGGATTTGAAACCTATGAACGAATGGTTGAATTCCCGCTGTGGGAAGAATATGGTAATGATATTAAATCTGCTGTGGCTGATATAAAGAACGTCGGAGGTCCGTATGCCGGTGCAATAACCGCCGCCAAGTTCCTGCAACACTTTGTTAAGTATCCTTGGGTTCACGTTGACATAGCAGGCACCGCTTTCCTTGATAGGAAGATGCACTATTTGCCGAAGGGAGGCACTGGCTGGGGAGTCAGAATGCTTTATTCCTTCTTGAAAAAGGAATTTCTTGAAAATTAAGGTTGGACGAGACGAGTCGGCAAAGCCATCTGTGATAGTTAGTGGGGGGGACCCGCTTGGCGTGGGTCCTTACCTGATTGCTTTTGCGTTGCAAAAAAGTCTATTTCCAGAAAACACATGGATAGTAATCAGTCGGGAAATTGTTGACTATTGGTTCAAGGAATTATATGGACAAGCCTTGCATACTCTTGGGTCTATAAAGATAATTGACGTTCCATTGGGGGGAGATTGGCAAGAACCCGCAACGGCAGGACATATTTCCTTTAAGTATTTATCCAAAGCCACAGAGTCGGCTAAGATATGTCAAGTGCCGTTATTAACATTGCCTATAAATAAGGAACGCTGGGAAAAAGCAGGTATTTCATTTCCGGGACACACTGAATTTTTTAGGCATGTATTTCCAAATGCAGACCCAATCATGGCAATGAAACACAAGGACTTATTTGTTGTGGCAATAACGGACCACATTCCACTAAGGAAAGTTATTGACTTTTTCAATCAACGGGAGTGGGTAGAGTCCAGATTAAGAAACATAATTAGCGAATTAGTTAAATTTAGTAACATAAGGAAAATCGCCATTACTGGCTTGAACCCGCATGCTGGGGAGACGCCATCGCTGGGAATAGAAGAAGCAACTGTCTTGAAACCATTCATTGGTAAATTGAAGGAGGAATTTCCGACTCTTCGCATTGAAGGACCTTTCCCCGCCGATAGTTTCTGGGGAATGGGCAAATGGAAGGATTTTGACGTTGTTTTGGCACCATATCACGACCAAGCATTTGTACCGTTTAAATTGCTTGTTGAGGGCAAAAAGGGAGTTCATATAACTCTGGGGTTGCCGTTCCTGAGGGTTTCGCCAATCCACGGAACAGCAGAGGAGGCAGTGAAATCAAGAAACGTGAATGTTGATTCCTTTGTTGAATGTATTGATTTATTGAAAAAGCACACAACCACATCAAATAGGAACCAACTGCGATGAGTTTAAAAATCACTTTTCTGGGAACCGGAGGATCACAGGGAATCCCGGTGTTAGGCTGTGATTGTCGGGTGTGCCAGTCCGAAGACAAATATGACAAAAGGCTAAGAACTTCGGCTTGGATAGAAGTTGAAGGATTGAGCATAATCATAGACACCGGACCTGATTTCAGATTTCAAGCCCTGAACCATGGAATTCACAAAGTTGATTATGTCCTGATAACACATGCCCACAGGGACCACGTCGCTGGATTGGATGAATTGAGAAGTTATTACTTTTTGCAAGGGAAAAAGCCCATTCCGGTCTATGCGAATCAGATAGCATGGGAATCCATCAGGAAACAATTCTATTTCATTTTTGAAAATGCTAACTACCCAGGGGTCCTAAAAGTGAAAGAAAACGAAATTGAACGATACAAGCCCTTCATCTTGGGAAATAAAGTTGAAGTGCTTCCTTTCGTGGTCTATCACTACCTGCTTCCTGTTATAGGTTTTCGCATAGGCAAGATGGCATATATAACCGACGTGACCCGTATCCCTCCTGAAAGCATGGAGTATTTAAAAGGTTTGGATTTGCTTGTTATTAGTGCTTTGCAGAAGGAACCGCATATTGCCCATCTGACTTTGGAACAAGCAGTTGAGATAGCCCAACAAGTGAATGCCAAACAAACAAGAATCGTCCACATCGGGCACAAAATGGGTCTTCACAGGGAAGTTAATAGGGAATTACCCGAAAACATCAGGCTGGCATACGATGGCGAGGTTATTGAATTATAACGAAAAACACCCTGTGTAACATTATTTTTAGGTCACAGAGTGTCACCGAGTTAAATAAGAATATCACAGAGTTTTTATCCCTTTATTCTTTTTAGTACTCTGTGTTCATCGTGCCTAATTCTGTGTACACCGTGGTTTTCAAGAAGCACTCTGGCGACACTGTGGTTCAATACCATTATTGGAGGCTTTTGCGTTTTATCCGTTGATATGGGAGAGGAATTTCAAGGGTGGATGGATTCGCACGAAATTGAGCAATACGCATATCAACTGATGATGAGGAATAAGTGGAAGTCAGCCCTTCAAGTGGTTAATAAAGGGCTTTCTCTGTTCCCACTCAACGAGGACTTGCTCAATCTTAAATTGCAAATACTTATCAAAACCAAGCGGTTACGGGAAATCCCAGAGACCCTTAAGAAATATGAAATTTTGAAAGGACAAACCGCCTTGACCCTTATGTTAAAAACTGTTTTTATTGCCTCTCAAGACCCTGTTAAAGCGATTAAGTTATTGCTATATGAATTGCGGAGGCGAGATGCTTCCGTTACTGTGATTAATTTCTTTGTTGCCTTAATTGGCTATTTTGTTGAAAAGGGATACTTCAAAGTTGAACCATCTTTCAGACTTGTGGCTCAAATACTTAATTTCCACGGTTCCAAGGTAAAAGGCAATATCTACACATTGCTTTTGCTTGGCGAAATAGTTGGATATGTTTCCCAGAAAAACCTGTATAGTTTAATAACTCATGGAAAGATATTGTCAAACAAGGGATATTGGGCGTTGTGGTGGTATGCTGGGAAGCATTTGCTCAGGCGGGGACGCAGAGGCACAACAACATTTTTCGCTACGGCACGGAAATTAGCCTTCCCATATTTCCAAAAAACTCTTAGTTTCTATTTGGCTCTTGCCTATTTGCGAGATATGCGACCGCAACATGCTATTAGATGGATAAATAAAGTTCGGGTCCCTATGGACAGATTCCCAAGGCTCTATTGGCTTAAAATGTATATTTTGGCAAGGGCTTATTATATGAAAGGGCAGGTTGAGGAATCCCTTTTCCCTTTGACTGAGATACTAACCAGTTCCCGAAAGCCTTCTCTGTATGTTCAAGGATTATATGCCCGGGCTATGCTAAGGGCTTATCCAAACGAACAGGACAGAACAAGGACATTCCTGAAACTATTGAAAGTGCTTAGATTCCCCGAAGACATGCTTTGGTGCACAACTGCCAGATTGTATTATGAACAAGGCAACAGAGAAAAAGCCATTTCATATTTGAAGGAGAGACGAATTCTTTGTGAGTCGCCACTGCTGGAACCATTCATCTGGGCTCTCTATGGCACTGAAATGCTTACTGACGAACAGAAGAAACTGCTTAGAAAACTAAAGGAAGATGATATTAGATGGACGTTTTTGAGGGAAGAGTTCCTATCTTTGACGTCAAAATGGATAAAGCAACTATGAGCAGTTTAGAAAACATTATTCCCAATCTTCCACAAAGGACGCAGAAACCCAGAGAGGAAGGCATTACGATGGTTATGGACAAAGGCTTGGGAGTATGGGCTGCTAAAGACCTTGCTTCGTCAGCAGGGCAATACATTGACTTGCTTAAGTTGGGCTTTGGAACGAGCGTCTTAACGCCTGAGGAAGTCCTGAAGAAGAAACTGGAAGTTTACAGGTCTGCCGGCATGGAACCGTATCCGGGCGGCACTCTCTGGGAAGCCTTCTATATCCGCAACGCCCTTGATAAATACGAAGAATTTGTTGAGCAATGGGGATTCACCACCATTGAAATCTCTGACGGCACATTGCACCTGTCAATAGATGAGAAATGTAAGCAGATAGAGCGATTTGCAAAGAAATATCGGGTAGTTACAGAAGTTGGATACAAGGACGTTGAGACCATTGGAGGAGCACAGGAATGGATTTATCGGATTAAGCGAGAACTGGAAGCAGGGGCTTGGAAAGTGATACTGGAAGGCAGGGAGAGCGGAAGCATAGGCATCTATGACAGTGCCGGGAAAGTGAAGCGAGAATTGATTGATGCTATAGCCGCCGAAGTGCCTTTGAAAAACATAATTTGGGAAACACCCAAGAAACCACAACAAGTATGGTTCATTAAACACTTTGGAGCAAACGTTAATCTTGGAAACATCAATCCTGCCGAAGCAATAGCAGTTGAGGCGTTAAGGCTGGGCTTACGAGGAGACACGCTTACCCATTTCGTAAAATAGGCTTATGGGGTCGGAGAAGAAGCGAGGCATAGTTAATGCGTTTAAATATCTTATGAAACATATATTTGCAATGATTTTTATTGCCGTGCTTCTGTTCATTGTTCTTAACTTGTTTCTCAAGAGTTATACCCGTCATGGCGTGGCTATCATAGTTCCAAATGTCAAGGGTTTGCCCGTCGATTCGGCAATCGCTGTATTGACGACAAATCAACTGAGATATAAAGTGATTGATTCGTCTTATGTGGACACATTGCCCGGAGGAATTGTTATTAAACAAAATCCCGAGGAGGGCAAGGAAGTGAAGCCTGAAAGGACTATATACCTTACTATTTCTGCCTATGAAGCACCCAAAGTCAGAATGCCTGATTTAATAGACATGCCTTTGCAGACCGCTCAGTCCATTCTGGAAACAAACAATCTTAAAATCAAGGAAATCATATATAAACCAGACATAGCCAATAACGTGGTTCTTGAACAGATTTATAAAGGGAAACCTATTGCACCTGGAACGCTTATTCCTATTAATAGCGAAATTACTCTTGTGGTAGGGATTCACGAGACAGGCAGGACGGTAACTGTGCCTAACGTTAAGTGTAAAACCCTAATGGAAGCCTTGACCACCCTGCAGTTGTATGGTCTTTCGCAGGGGTCAATAGTTGCAGATAAGCCAATTGTTGATTCATCACGGGTTTTTGTGGTTAAGCAAGACCCACCGGCTGGGGAATCCAAACCGTTGGGTAGCCCGGTTGATATTTTCATTTCAGAAACTCTGCCACCTGAATGCAATAATGTATATATCCTGCCATGAAATTCGTTAAGGAGAGTATGTGGATGAGAGTGTTTGTGTTCAATATGATATTTGCTCTAACGACAGGGCTTAGCCTATATGCACAGGAAAGGCTTATGCCCATTTCACTAAGCACAGTCAACAATGTTAACAATGTGGATTATAGTCCCGAGAGGCGTTCGGTTGTTTCATTGCCTTTCGCAGATGATTTCTCTCACTTAAACAGGACTTTGTCTCTGTGGGATTTGAGCGGGGTTTACGTTAATAATTCCCTTGGCATGGGGGCACCGACGTATGGAGTAGCGTCCTTTGACGGCTTTAACCACAAAATGCAACCATATTCACAAACCTATAATGCGTGGGGAGGGGCTGACACAATGACCACTAAACCAATTGACCTATCTGCCTTTTCACCCGCCGATTCAATACTTATCAGTTTTTTCGTTCAGAAAAGGGGATTTGGAGATGAACCATCTGCGGAAGATAGCCTAATTCTGGAGGGATTGGCTCAAAACGGCGAATGGAAAGCCCTATGGCGTTCGTCTCTCTCAATAGACACTTCCCAATTCACTTGGGTTGCCATCAAACTTGAAGACACTTTGTTCTTACATGATAATGCACAATTCAGATTCCGAAACACTGCTACCATCTCTGGATTTTTTGACCACTGGAACATTGATTGGTTCTACATTGACGCCAACAGGAGCATATTGGATTCCACTATTTTAGACGTTGCTATTCAGAACGTGCCTATCGCACTCACGTCGCCATACACCCGAATGCCATGGCATCACTTCAAAGCCCAACCGACCTATCTGCAACAACCAAGTATAACCATATCTAATCTGTCTAATGCCGTTCGGAACACACAATACAGGTTCAGGTTGCTTGCTGGCGACCCACTGCAAGTAATTGATTCATCTTTGTTCGTGGCAACGAACCTATCGCCGGGTTCCACAACTTTTTCCATGACGTTTGATAAGTTCCCTACTGCCATAGCCACTGTTCCAGACACGGGACTGACAATTCAAATGCAATATATCATCACTGCTGGAGGCAACTCATTCACCTTCAACGACACAGTTACTAAGACTTATGTTTTTGATGCGATGCTTGGCTATGACGACGGAACACCTGAGTTGGCATATGGCGTTGAAGGGCAGGGTTCCGCATTCGCTTACAAGTTTACTATACCAAATCCCGACACGCTGTGGGCAGTAGCAATCCTGTTCGTGAATCAAGTTAGGCGAACCGAAGAACCAGACCTGTTCTCAGTAGTGGTCTGGGAGGATATATTCACAGGGCGGATGCTTGCCAGAAAAGACTTTCAAATGCCTTGCGACATTGATTCAGGCTGGCAATTCTGCATTTATAGGCTTGATGAACCAGTTATAGTGCCTTCCACTTTCTACGTCGGCTGGATTCAAACTTCTGCAAACGCTATGTCCGTAGGGTTTGACAGGAACACTAATGCCCGTGCCAACGCTTGGTTCAACACAATGGACACGTGGGAGAAAAGCCAGTTTGATGGCACTGTGATGATTCGCCCTATAATAGGCACATTCAAACAGGCTGAGAAATACCTTGCCTTGCCATCGTCAACCCAACATCCGCAACACCACCAATCTCAAATCAAAGCAATTCCCGTTTCATCCAATTCATATCTGCTTCAAGCATCCACGTTTGGCAACTGGCAACTGTTTGACCTGTCTGGGTCGCTAATAATGACTTTTGAGAACAAGAATAACTTCATCTTATCTTTGCCCTACAAAGGCATCTTCATCATCCAATGGGAAAGCAACGGCACTCAAGAGACCATTCGCCTGATAGCATATTAGTGTTCGTTGACGCATATTGCCCATTGTGTCATTGGCTTGCTAAATGGCTCAGAAAAAGGGATAAACACAACAAATTCCAATTCCATCCGCTGGCATCCCAAACCGCTAAAAACCTGCTTCCCGACGACCTATATGCCAACACGGACACAGTAGTGGTCTATCACAACGATAAGATTTATACCAAGGGCAGGGCAGTGGCTCACCTGCTTCAACACCTGCCACGCTGGAAAATTGTCGGACACATATTAAAACTGGTTCCCGACGGTATATTGAATTTGGGATATACAATAGTGGCGAAAATGAGGTATAAAATCTTTGGAAAGTATGATTCCTGCTGGCTTGATAAGGATAGCAATTTTAACTAATATAATGTTTTATTTTGGTTTGCAAAAGGTTTCCAATGAGTTTCCATAAAGTTTCCAAAATGGGGGCGGGGCAGTGCTGGAAATAATACTCACATATAAGCAACGTGCGTTAACAAACGGGCAACTATACTAAAAGCACGTCGTCTTTTCTTTCTGATAGACAGGCATAAAGCGACAGATTGCTAACAACCAGAGACAGAATTTTGACCTGATAATGACATTGTTAAACGCTTGCAAGGTTATGCTGAATACAAATATCCCTGAAATTTCATTTGATGATTTGAGGCAGGACAACAGTGGTAACATAAACAACCACTGAAGTGTAGATTGTCATCAAAATGGGTATGAACCACTGAATGAAGTTGAGGCGTTTGTTCTGGTCTTCAAATCGTTTGTCAACATAGTGAAGCAGTTCTTCAAAACGTTTGTCTATCGCTTCAAACCTTTTGTTAAGGCTGTCCAAGGTTTCTTCAAATCGCTTGTCCATCGCTTCAAACTTCTTGTCAAAATTGTCCAAAGCCTCTTCAAAACGTCTATCCGTTACTTCAAACCTTTCTTTAATGCTATCTAAGG
>JAADEI010000015.1 GCA_013153515.1 Chlorobiota bacterium
GCGAATCACTCAGAACACTCATTCTGGACAGATAGCCCGTGTCTTCAAGCAAAGTGATAAGGAAGAAAAGTATGGCTATTTGCGGGACGAACACAATAACACTGCCAATCCCCGTGAGCAAGCCATCCCCAATAAATTTGGTTATCAGGTTCCTGCCAAACATGTTTTCAATGAACAAATGAATTTGCAAGACGAAGTTCTCCACTAACATCATCATCGGCTCAGCAAACACAAAGACAGCCTGAAAAATTGCAAACACAACCAAAAACATAACCATATATCCCAACAATGGATGTAGCATAATGTTATCAAGCAACAGGGTCAATCGGGTGTGTTGGGCTCCTTCGTGCCGTGTGGACACTTGACTGGCTATCTCAAAAGGTGCCCATGGACAATGCTTACATACAACAGGCAGGTTCTCAAAAATTATTTTTTTCTGAAGTTGGTCTATTCCAGCCCCTGTCCTGCCGTGAACCTGAACAACTGGAATGCTTAGCATCTTCTCCAAAGAAGCCTGATCCACATGAATGCCCTTCCTCCGGGCTAAGTCAACCATGGTCAAGGCAATGATAATCTTGCCGTCATATAGGTCTCTCAGTTCTTCCAAAAGGAGCAATCCGCTTTCCAACCTGTCGGCAGGCAAAATAAAGACCACTCCGGCAGGATTCAAAGACTTCAAGGTTTCCCTGACAACACGAACTTCCTCCCCCGGTCCCTTCAACGAATATATCCCCGGCAGGTCAGCCAGAACAATGTTTTTGCTCCCTTTAAGATTTCCAGAAACCACATCAACTGTTACTCCCGGGAAGTTAGATGCCTTTTGGTGCATGCCCGTGAGCAGGTTAAATACAGACGACTTCCCACTGTTAGGCGGACCAACTAAAACCCAAACCTGACTTCCCTTAACCACTCCGGGTTCCGAATGGCATGCCACACAGTCGCTCATCTCTTATCTGTTCTTACCTTTATTTGTTGGGCTATATCCCTTGAAATAGCAATCACGTGGGTCGGCGTCGCAACAATAATTGGGTCTCCAACAGGTGCATATCTCAAAATGCAAACATACGCCCCCTCATATATACCCAACGGTTTTAATTGCCCCGCTATGTGTTCCGGAATTTCTTCAACAGACAGCAATTTGTGTTTCGGTTGATTTGTTAATATGCCAATCTCTTCCTTGTTTGGACCCATTCTAAATTACAAAGTTAAAGCACTCCCCCAAATCAAAACATCCCCAGTTCAGCCTTCGCTTTCTCAGACATCCTGTCTGGCGTCCACGGCGGGTCAAACGTTATCTCCACTTCCACATCCTTGACTCCTTCAATCGCTCCAACCCGTTCCCTCACTTGTTGTGGCAATATGTCAGCCACTGGGCAGAAAGGCGTCGTCATAGTCATCAGGATATACACGCTTCCATCTGGCTTGACCTGAATGTCATATACCAAGCCAAGTTCGTATATGTCAACAGGAATTTCAGGATCATATACTGTTTTGAGCACTTCAATTATCTTGTCTTTCAGTTCAATTGGATTGATTGCTTTCTGGGTCTCCTGCTTATCGGATTGGTTCTGTGGATTGTTGGCACCAGCACCTTCAGGGCTTTCCGCACTCATCTCTCTGCTAATTAAAAGGTTTCATTTCTCTGAACTATGTCTTTATTTAGTTTGGTTCCGAATAGTGATCGTGTCGTCGGCAAGGGAATATATAACTTGTTGATTGATTTCTTCCATTAAGGCAGTATTGAACATGTAACATCTCACAATGGTATCAAAAGAATCAACAGTTAAATTATATTTTGCCAGCAGGGTTTTATACATTCCCGCTTTGTTTATAGTGTCTCCAGATGCTTCAATTAGATAAATGTCTTTCAACATAAGTGCGAAAGAGGAATCGGGCATTAGGTCGTTGCAAACATTTGTATCCTGTTCAGATTGCCCACAGTTAGTTAATGTGAATAACAGGACAAATGCAAGGAACTTAAAGGTTTTCACAATCATTAGTTTTCCTTTTCTCCTTAAGCCGTTTCCTATGCCCAGCCCTAATGTTCAGAAATTCCACTGCCGTAGAGAAAGCCAGTGCTACATAAACATATTCCCGAGGCACGTGCGTCCCAAAGGCTTCCAGAACAAGCAATAGACCAACCGTCCAGATGAAGGCGAGGGCAAGCATGAGCAGTGAAGGGTTTCTCTCTATGAACCTTCCCAGTGGCCCACTAAAAATCGCAATGATCAGCATCGCTATCACAATAGCAATAGCCATTATGTAAATTTCCTGAGTCAATGCCACAGCAGTTAAAATTGAATCCACGGAAAAAACTACATCCACCCATACAATTTGAAGAATTAGCCAAAATCCAGTTTTAATAACCCTTTCCTTCTTCTCTTCCTTCTGGCGAGTAGTGTGATGATGAATCTCCCAAGTGGCTTTATACAATAGGAACCCACCCCCTGCAAGCAAAACAAGGTCTTTCACAGAGAAAGCGTGTCCAAACAGACTGAACAGAGCATATTGGTCTAAACTGATGAGTTCAACGATGAAGAAAAGCAATATGAGTCGTGCTATCACAGCAAGCGAAATCCCTATTAGCCTATATCTCCGTGCCTTCTCTTCGCTTAACCCCACTAAGAGAAGCGAAATGAAAATTATATTATCCACGCCGAGGGCTATCTCAAGCCCCGTCAGAGTCAGCAACGCCAGTATTGAATCCCAAGACATCCCTTATGTGTTTTAATTTCAGTCCCGCAATTGGCAAAGTTATAATAAGAAAAACAGTTATCAAGACAAAGGAAATCCAGACGACGTCTTCGTGCATAAACATTCGTGCAACATAAAATAGCAACAGTGTTATTAAGCCAAACAAGAAAATTAGAATAATAGTTTTCCAGTTGTATGGCACAGGATATTTTTTCTGTCCTATGACCAATGCCATAATGAACATTGACGAATATGCCAGCAGGGTAGCCACTGCCGAAGCAACATAGCCCCACTTCGGAATACCCCAATAGTTAACCACCACCGTGATGATTGCTCCTATTAGCGAAAACCTGACTCCCCACATGCTTTCTCCTGTGAGCCGATACCAAAATGAGGCGAGGAAATAGAGTCCGAGGGCAAGGTTTGCAAACGCAAGGATCGGCACCACCACAAGCCCTTCATGGTATCTCTCATCAATGATTAGTTTGAACCAATCAATGAACAGAATTACCGTCAGAACAAGGGTCATGGAGGCAACGAGAAATACATTAAAGAAAAACGACATTATTTGTTTATGATCTTGGCGTCCAGAAATGCGATAATAAAAAGGTTCAATAGCATATCTGAATGCCTGCAGAAAAAGAGTTAGTAGCATAGCCAACTTATACACCGCCCCATAGACCCCCACCGCATGCATCTTCTCCGTTTCACTGCCCACATACCACCATTTGAGCATTAGCCTGTCTCCAACTTCGTTAATCATGCCAATTATTCCCATTATCATTAATGGGAAAGCAAATTTTGCCATGTTTTTCCACAGTTCCAAGGAAGGCGTAGTTAATAATCTCCAAGGGATTGCGAGGACAAGGGCAAGGAAACTGCCAACGAAATTGGCAACAAACACATATTCCACAAACCAACCTTCAACGATGGAAAGTCCAGATGAAACGACAAATAGGAAAAATAAAAAATTTAAGACAACTGTTATGCCAACAGAAAAAAGCCGAATGATGGCATATTTCAACGCTTTTCCTTCAAGCCGTAAATAGGCAAATCCCAAAGCACCCAAGGAATCAAGAATCAATATGAACGAAAGCATAATAATAAAATGGTACTTGTCTGAATATCCAGTTAGCGAGCCTATTTGGTCTTTGAAAAGGAAAACTGTCATAAGCAGTGTGGCACTTGACCCCAGCACACTACTAAACGCAGTTGAAAAGGCAGAATCAAGAGATGATAGGCGTTTCCCAGCGAACCTTAGGAACCCGCTCTCCATCCCATGAGTGAGTATAACGAACAGGAATCCAGCGTAGGCATATAGTTCAACTACGATACCGTATTGCTCAGGCAGGAACCAGCGTGTGTAGAAGGGAACGAGCAGGTAATTGAGCAGTCTGGCGAAGGCGGTTCCCAAGCCGTAGATAGCCGTGTGTCCCGCTATTGTTTTGAGAAATCTAATCATCTAAACGAGGGTTGAGACAAGCCTTTTCGGGATACTTAGCCGTAACACCCCTTAGCATAGATACGATTTTCTTGACGTCGCTTTTGTAGTCTCCCGTGGGATAAACAATGCCCTTTATCCCGGCTTCTTTCTTAGCATAGTCAAGGAATCCGACGAGGATAGGCACTTGTGCCTTCAGGGCAGTGTAGTAAAATCCAGTTCTCCATCTATCAACTTTCTTTCTTGTTCCCTCCACTGTAACCAATATGAACAGTTCTTCTGCCTCTCTAAGCAGGCGAGCCATGGCATCGGTCAATGATTCCCTATTCTCTCCCTTGCCTTGCCTATCAACAGGAATTCCCCCTATGGACTTGAAGAACAGATTCATTGGGAAAAAGAACCACTCTTTCTTTATAGTGAATTTGGCATTAATGTTAAGCAGATGCATTGCCCCCATGGTATAAACAAAGTCCCAGTTGCTAGTGTGTCCAGGACCAATGATCACCCCCTTTTTGATGTGTGAAGGGATTTCTCCCACTGCTCTCCATCCCTTCAATTTAAACCAGACCGCACACAACCGTTTAAAAAAGTCCATAACAAAAGTTAAAATTAACACATTCCAACTCAAATGGTACAACAACATAAGTTAAGAAACCACACAGATTTGACGAGAAATAACAAAATTTTACGTCTTTTACTCTATTCAATGTCTAATGCAAAATTTATGATTAACATGAACAAAATGACAAAATGGGAACTTAACAGTATCTAAGGTTTGTTATAGCAATCAGTGAGCGGGGCCCCGTAGCTCAGCTGGATAGAGCGCTGCCCTCCGGAGGCAGAGGTCGCAGGTTCAAATCCTGCCGGGGTCACCGTGAGGACGAAAGTTGACCCGGTAGCTCAGTCGGTAGAGCACCGCCCTTTTAAGGCGGGGGTCCTGGGTTCGATCCCCAGCCGGGTCACATTTTGCGATAA
>JAADEI010000093.1 GCA_013153515.1 Chlorobiota bacterium
GTCCTGGGATGTAGAAGAAATAGCAAAAGCTTTAAAAATTAGACCTGAAGACGTTAAGGAGTATTTTACAGATGGTAGACGAGTGTCTTTTATTGTAGAACGGAGGATAGCGAGAGAAGTTTTGAAAGGTACATTAGCACCTACTGAAGGTGCTGGATATGATGTCATTGACTCTAAAGGTGGAAAATGGGAAGTTAGAAGCATAACTAAAAGGGGAATATACTTTTGCCCAAGTTATATGGTAGGCTCTGGAAGGCATTTTGAGGAAAAAGGATTCCTAAGAAAGTTGGACGAGCTTGAGGGATTTATTATTGCGGACGTTGTATCTTTTCCGGATATACCTTTCTGGATAGTATCAGTAGAACAAATTAAAGATTGGTGGAAAAGAGGAGAACTAGGCAAAAATACAATAATTTCTCGGAAAAAAGCATTAAAACTTTTAAAGGAAACATATACAAAATGAGGCAAAGGGAAGTTTTTTTATTTGTTAAAAATGGGTCTTAGGCATTAAATTATAAATTATAAATATGGTTCCTTAACTTTGCATAAAAGTTAACTATATGAAGATTTTTGATGACACATCTGACTATGAGGTAATGTTATAGACGCCGGAACACCAACACACGTACTCATAGATTTTGAAGGCAAACCCAGAGATGCCATGCCAGACCTTGGGGCGTGGGAGTTTTAAGGAGGCAGTTTTTTTATTCTTTACATTAACGAGGGGGCATTCGGATCCCATCGTAGTTAAAATCCCATGGTTCCTTAACTTTGCAAAAAAGTTGACGGTATGAAAATTTTTGTTGACACAGCTAATTTGGACGAGATTAAGGAGTTGGCGGAGATGGGCATAATAGATGGCGTGACCACTAACCCGTCTCTGATGGCTAAGGTTGGGGTAGTTGGAGAGGAAAACGTTAAGGAACATTACAAAAAGATTTGTGAGATTGTCAATGGGGACGTTAGTGCTGAAGTGATTAGCACCGATTACGAAGGCATTTTGAAGGAAGCCCGTGAACTGGCTAAAATTCACAAGAACATAGTTGTCAAAGTTCCGATGATTCCCGACGGGATTAAAGCAATCAAGACTCTTTCGGCAGAGGGAATCAGAACCAATTGCACCTTAGTGTTCTCAGCCAATCAGGCTTTGCTGGCTGCCAAAGCAGGAGCCACCTATGTGTCGCCATTCATAGGGAGGCTGGACGACAGGGCTCAGGAAGGGGTAGTACTCATTGAAGAAATAAAGCAAATCTTTGATAACTATTGTTTCTCAACTCAGATCCTTGCCGCTTCAATACGTTCACCTCTGCACATGAAACAGGTGGCAATGATTGGTTCTGACGTGGCTACAGCACCTTACAAAGTCATAAAGCAAATGTTTGAACACCCGCTTACGGACTTGGGCTTGGAAAAGTTCCTGAGCGACTACAAAAAGGCACAGTCCGCATAAGACCATATGAACCGAATTGTTGAGAATTATTTGCGGCTTAAGAAGGAACTGGACGAATATGGTGTTGACCTAATAGTCGTTTCAAAAGGGCAACCTATTGAAGCAATCAGGGCTATCTACGAAGCCGGACACAGGGACTTTGGCGAAAACAGAGTGCAAGAATTAAGGAAGAAAAAAACCGAATTGCCCGAGGACATCCGCTGGCACATGATCGGGCACCTGCAAACAAACAAGATTAAATATCTCATCCCATGGATTTATATGATTCAATCCGTGGATAGGGATTCCCTGATGCATGAACTTAACAAGCGGGTAGAGAAACATAACACAACTGTTTCGTGCCTTATTGAAGTCCACATTGCAAAAGAGGAATCCAAGCATGGAATGACCATTGAGCAAGTGTATGAATTTTTTGAAACTGAACAGTACAACAACTATCCCAACTTGAAGTTTGTGGGTTTGATGGGAATGGCTACATATACCGACGACACAACATTGATAAGAAACGAGTTCAGAACACTTCGCAAAATTTTTGAAGACATTAAGAAAACCTTCTCTGACTTCAAACATCTGTCAATGGGCATGAGCAACGACTACAAAATCGCCATTGAGGAAGGGACAACAATGGTTCGCATAGGTTCTCTAATCTTTGCTGAGGAATGAATCTACCACGTTCGTTGACGTTGCTTTCCGCCGTGTTAATTATATCCACCTGCCGAAAAGACCCACATCCATATAAAGTTTATAAAATTTCGCAATATGATTTATATGGTGTTGCTGTGTATCAAGGCGATACCGTCGTGGCAGTGGGCGGAAGGAAATATGATGAGGGAGTTCTGTTTGTCAAGGCGGGCAGGCGAGGGCTGTGGCAGTTGAAACAAAGAACAAATGCCGCACTGAATACTGTTGCTTTCCGATACGGCTGGAGAGGATTCTCTGCTGGTTATTTAGGAATTATCCTTAGTGGATATGGTGTTTGGGACACTACCGAAATGCTTGTCTCTCCTTCGTTTTCTGTCTTCTATGACATCCTTGACCTTGACACAATAGTGTATTTTGTAGGTGGAGGAGAGGGTTTTCTCAAAGGCACTGTTTTCAGAGCACGTCCCGGCTTTGATTGGTTTGAAGAACTCTATCTGCCCTATGTCCTCAGAAGCATCTGCTTTGATGGGAAATATCTCTATGCAGGGAGCGTAGGCAGAATCTATGTTTCCACAAACGGCAGGGACTGGGATAGCATATTTATCGGCAAAGATCTATATGTTGACCGAATCCATCACCCTACACAAGGCTGCTATTTCATCGGAACCAGGGGCACCATAGCCAAAGCAAGTAGAGGAAAAGTTCAATTGATTAAGAAACAACCACCAATCCCTCTGCGAACAATAGTGGCTTCCGAATACATCGCAGAACAAATAATTGCCCTGACAGGAAACGGAACCCTTTTGGTGTTTGATAATAATCACTGGAAAGTATTGACCACAGTGCCTTCTTCTCAGTGCTTTGACATTGCTTGTGGTAACGAAAACAAATGCTACATGGCCTGCGAAACAGGAAAACTCTATGTGCTTAATCTTTCCCAACTGTTCTAACTTTCACCTAATCCATCACTTTGGGAACTCTAACTTTTGAAGTATGCGGGTTCGAGTGGTAGGTCCATTAAAACAAGGATTGCGACTTAGATTTCCGCTTTGGGTTTTGGGTCACAGAGTTTCACAGAGTTTTTATTAAATTTCTTGTTCTTTTTAATACACTGTGTCCATTGTGGTTTCAAAAAGAACTCTGTGTCCACTGTGCTTGAATTCTGTGCTACACTGTGGGTTTTAAAAAGAAGTTTGTTTTAAGATGAATCCTTTATGGCTAATAATTTAATTTATAATTGCGTTTGTGATTAAAATTGAAGGGCACCGATGCCGATGGATAGAGATAACATAATGTTAAGATTTCAGAAGTTATGGGAGACATTATCAGATAAGGAAAAAGTCTTTATACAACAATGGCTTTCATGGACAGGAAATCAGGAGCTATTAACTGTTTTAGAGATAATTGACCAAAAAAAATTGGTGCAATTGTCTAAGTATAAAAATCCTTACAATGTAGTGAGAAGGTTATTTAAATTCGTAGTGATTGCTCTTGTCTTTATAAGGAATAATCGCCTGCTTCCGCAATTTCAGATATTGCTTGACATTATGGGATCTTATATTCTTTTAGAGACGGGATTGAAGGAACAAGGAGAAGAATATATGTTAGATGCCTTTTATAAAGCCAAACTGCAGGGTTTAGCATTAACCACCGCTTACGTAGGGACTTCAATTATGGGCTTGGAGTTGCCCCATTTGGACATAAATCAATGGAGAGACATATATGAAAAGGTTCGCGATGCCCTGAATGCACAACAAATGGCAACTGTTAATATGTATGTTAAAGTAATAGTATCCATATATAAAGGCGAAAGTAAAAAGCCTGTGCATTCCTTAAACGAGCTGCCTGATGTCATTAGAGAACCAGTGCAGGAAATGATAGATAAACAAAGGGAGCTTGAACAGGTAAGCCCTTCCTATCCAATTATTGCATATACATATCTTATAACCATTTACGACGTATACTTTTACTTGCTTTCTGAGTACCAGTCTGCCCTTGAGGTTTTTGAAAAGTTAAAACCCATTGCCATTAACTATATAAGAAAGGGAATGCCAAATTTTGTTGATGAAGAACATGCTTTAACAAGGGCTATGGCCGCTAGAAGGATTGAGCAGGGAATAGTGCTTGGTAAAGAAAAATTTATAAAAGAGGGAATCGACTCTCTAAGGAAGATTACCTCAAGCAAAAAGCATGACTACTTCAGATTTATGTATCTGTCCGGAGTACTTTTCTACAATATATTAAAACAAAAGGGAGATGAAGAAATTAAGTCTACTTATAAAATTATAAAGAGACGCTATAAGCCTATTGGGAGTATAAGATTATACTTTACAAAATGCGAATTTTGGCACTTGTATTACTTATTGCTTAGAGGAGATTCAAGGAAAGCTGTCTCACAGATTAGAAAATTAGAGCAAACATATAAGGACGTAATAGATAGGTTTCCCTTTAACTATGCTTTACTACTTAGCAAAGTATGGATAGATAATCTTAAAGAAGATAGTCTTGAAGCAAAGAAAAATGTGCAAAAAATAGAAAAACTTCACGGTGAATTATATCCTGATGTAGATATTGAAAACTTTTTAAAAGCGTTGCTAAACGATAGAACAACCTCTGCACACAAAATTGAACAGGAACTGATTGAATGGTTTAGAACCTGTCCATCCGTGGCAGAAATTTTCTCTCTAATCAATCCTCTCACCCGGATATTTAATTTAAATCCTCAAGTCGCCCACACTAGAATCTCTGTATTGTTACGATTGTTTGATGTTAATTCTCTTTGATTGCTGTTTAGCATGATATATTCTCTTTTCATAACTTGCTAATTATCAGTAACTTTTAAGATTGGCGAACTGATTCTCATGGTATAAACCCTTGCTTGGGGACATCAATCGCCTTGCATTTTTTTCTTTAAATCTAATCTTGCAATAGAAATAATTGTAGCTATGAAGAGAACACTACTGTTTACACTGTTTACTTTGATGGGTTTGTGCTT
>JAADEI010000061.1 GCA_013153515.1 Chlorobiota bacterium
GTAGTCGTTTGAATATCTTGGGCACCATTTTAGCACCCACTGCGTCGTGCCCGTGGAATGTCCAACCTTCCTTAGGGTCAAAGGCTTTGGTCTTTGCCTTGCCGATGTCGTGCAGGAGGGCAGCCCAACGGAGCCATAAGTCGTCGGTCAACGCAGCGATATTATCAAGGACTTTAAGCGTGTGTTTGAAATTGTCTTTATGTCTGAAACCGTCTCTTTCTTCCACGCCTTTCAAGGCAGTTAATTCGGGCAGTATTATTTCCAAAAGCCCTGTTTTATCAAGGAGTTTGAATCCTGTGGAAGGTTTTTGGGCAAGCAGAATCTTGTTTAGTTCATCAGCAATTCGCTCTGGGGACACAATTTTTATGCGGTCTTTCATTTTAGAGATGGCTTCCAGAACTCTGTCATCAATCTTGAAGTTGAGTTGAGTTGCGAACCTGATTGCCCTGAGCATTCGTAGTGGGTCGTCAAAAAAGGTCTGTTCAGGGTCAAGAGGGGTTCTGATGATTCTGTTCTTTAGGTCTTCAATACCAGTAAAAGGGTCATATAGCGTGCCATAATCTTCGGGATTAAGGCTAATTATCAATGCATTGATAGTAAAATCCCTTCTCTTGAGGTCGTCTTCCAGCGTTCCGGGTTCCACATGTGGGTTTCGTGAATCGGGAGAATAGGATTCCTTTCTGGCACCAACAAATTCCAACTGCCAATCGTCGTGCATGATGCTTGCCGTCCTAAACCGCTTGTATGTAGCCACCTTGGGTTTGCCGGACAGTCGTTGAGCGACCCGTTTAGCAAGGGCGTGGGCATCGCCAACGCAAGTGAAATCAACGTCCTTGGACGGTTTCTTTAATAGGCGGTCTCGGACATAGCCACCGACAACATAAACAGGAATGTTGAGTTTTTGGGCTTCCTCAGAGACTATTTTAAAGATGGGGTCATCAACGAAGATGTCAGCCTTCCTGACAGGCTTCAAGTTCACTTCCATGATAAAGTTGTAACGATTCTACTCAATATAAAGTTCGTCGGGAGATATTTTTCTAATAGGGGCTTCATGCCCTTCGGTTATCTCAATGGCTATTGGAATATGTGTTTTGGGGTCTGCAAGGTTTGCGTCATAATTGGCAACGATGGCATACACAGTGGGATGTTTACTTTTTAGTTCCCGAAGACTGCTCACGTCAAGGAAATAAATGCTTGTATTAATGGGTTCTTGATCTATTATAATGTGTTCGTCGTTGGGGGGCTTAGTGTCGGAGAACGTTTCGCCACCAATGGTCACTTTCAAAACATGGCACTTAAAGGGCAGGATAATACGCCTTTTTAAGATAAATGCCTTAATGCCTTTCTTTATTGCCTCTTCAACTCTATAAATCATCTTGTTCAGCCAATTTGTAGTGCTAATATAGGCTATCTTTTCAAATCATTTTATTGCCTCAACCAGTTATGTAAGTCATCCTTAAAATAGGATAAGTGCTTAATGTTTGCAGATTGTGGAACGTCATTCCTAATTACATAAGTGGCATCTATATCCACCTCGGCTATTGCCCTACCCTTCTTAACAGGATTGGCTCTAATTAAATCACCATCCTCATCCAAGGTAATAAATAGCGACTTAACTCGCTTGGTAATAGGCGATTGCTTTAACTTAAGAGACCAATATCCCGTCTGTGCTATTCTCTCGCGCAATGTGGCTTTAATTGATATTATAGCTATTGGCTTACATTCCTGCGCATCATAAATGACTAAGTCAGCATCTGGCAAGTGCAAACCCAAATTTCCACCATAGTTAATAGACAGATACCGTTTAACTTGACTCAGACATTCGCCAATATTCTCATCTTTCCCTTCCAGTTTGGAGCCTTTTATAATTTGCAAGCCCAATGACATTACCGCTTCCTCTATCTCATCCTTGATTATCTCTTCAATTAAATTGCCCTTAAATGTTTTCCACGATTGCTCACCGTCAGAAATACCATATTTAACAATCTCATTTAGGTATTCATTTCTGGCTTCCTGCAATATACTTGAAATGTTTTCAATGCCTCTTTTACGAACTTGTTCTCGCACCTTCTGCTTAAAATTCTTCTGAAATTCTTTCTTCCTGGCATCAAGCGAATTCCCTCTCTTACCTTTCATAGAAGTTCCACTTTATATTCAAGTCCTTCTTCTTACTTGAAGAATCCTTATCTGGCTTGCGAACAATAATCAAATACTTAAAACCTCGTAGATAAAAATTATGTTCAATTGCTCTGCGATGCCAAATAGGAGTATTAGATGCTTGATTCCTGCGAACAACAGAAATAATATCAACAGGCTCAAAGTACTTAGTTAAACGTTCATAAATTTTAAACCCTACTGGGACAAAATGTTTCTTAGCCCATTGGTCACCAATTAGCCAGCCAAGATACTTTCCTGGTTTCATTACTCTATAGCACTCTTTCATAACCTTCTCTAATTCATCATAAAAAGCTTCATCAGTTGCGGGAATATGCCCGATATTATCAGGATGGTCGTTATACCTAATGTTATCGCCATAGGGAGAATCAATAAAGACCATATCAATGCTTTCATCTGGTAGTGGCAAATTTCGTGCATCTGCCTGTTTAATATCAGGTCTTGTTGGAACAATATCAAACGCTATAACATTTCTTTTTTCTTCTTTGCACACGTCAATAGTGGTTCCAGAGCCCGTCATTGGGTCTAAAACAGTATCGCCAGGAATAGTATAGCGATAAAGCATATTATAGATGATGAAAGCGGGAGTAACGCCTGGATATTTATTATTTCCCTTGGGAGTATCGCCGTAGCTTTGATATGGATAATCCCATAAAGTGGTAGAAAACAAAGGAGGGCGGTAATTCTTCGCAATAAGCGTTTCTTTATTTTTAATCCGCAGCGTTCCTATATCTTTCTTGCGTAAAACCAGTTGCTTTATTAATTGAACACCCTTCTCAGACAAGATATCACTTCGCCAATTTATATTTAGTTTTTTAAAGAGATTTTTCGCATTTGAGAGCCTATGAATTGTAGTTCCATCAGAAACAACTTCTACTATATAAGGATATTTACTTCCGAAGGGCGATTTCTCAGGATTATAATCACCTTCACTCTTTGCGATAAAAGGACCTATTAATTCATCTGTGTCTATATTAAGCAAGAACACTATATCACCTTTTTTTACAGCCATAACTTTATGTCCATACGCCCTACCTGTACAGAAAACACCTGACTCAATCAATTGTTTTTCGCTCTTGTTAGTACAGGCAAGAACATAACCCTTAATCAGTGAAGGATAAGTATTCTCACTCTTGCTTTCTTCTATGCCTGTAATGATTGGAATAGCCTGTTTGTTCATTTGAAGATAAAAATTTAAGCATCCACTAAAACAAAGATAAAGACTTCACATTAAACCCGCTCTTGCCTTAGGGATTCATACAGGAGCAAAGCGGCACTTGCTGAAGTGTTCAGGCTATCGGCAATGCCCAGCATAGGGATGCTAACCAGAATGTCTGCCGAATCCTTCCACGATTGAGGGACGCCAAGATGCTCAGAGCCAACAACTATGGCTACCGGACTTTTCAAATCAACGTCCCAATAGGTCTCTTCGGCTTCCGGAGTAGCAACAACTATGGGAATCCCTTGTTTTTCTAACTGCCTTAATGCTTCCTGAGGAGGGAGCAGAACCCACGGAAGGGAGAAAATTGTTCCTGTGCTTGCCCTAATGATATTTGGATTCCAAGGGTCTATGTGTTCAGATGCTATTATGACTTTTGAGCCTGTTGCATCGGCAACCCGCATTATGGCACCTATGTTTCCCGGCTTCTCTATATCTGCTAAAACAACTATCCTGCCTGAATAATCAAAATCTTCGGGAGAGGGAAGCACATACTTCCCAATGGCTAATAGTTCAGGTTTTGTCTCGCCGTAACTCAATTCTTCCATTACGTGCTCTGAAACCCAGATTAATTCCGTGTTTGCCAGATTCTTTCTTAAATGTTCTGAGATTTCTGGATTTTCATTCGTGGAAAGTATGTGCGTTATTGGGAATTTTGCTTCCAGTGCCCTGACCACTTCCCTTTTGCCGACAATTGGGAACATGCCTTGTTTCCTGCGTTGCGACGCACTATGCAACCTTTTCAATTTCCTTATGAATTCATTCTTCGGGCTTGTGATTCTCTTCATTGACCCAAACTTTTCGGATGAATAGGAAATATCCAGTCATAACGGCAAGGACAAACCAATAAACCGCTTCACTAAACCAAACAATTTTAATGGACGCATTTATTACAAATATAGTGAACCAAGCGTAGGAGACATATAGCAACACAGCCACTATTTCGCTTAACCATGTGAAAGTGGTCTTGCCTGTCCCAGCCAACGCATTGAAAAATATCGTGCTTACGGAGAAAATCAGCATAATTGTTGATATAGGTAGGGAAAGTTGCAAACCCTGTTGGATTATCTTTGGATTGTCAGTGTAAATCTTCCAGAGCAGTTCCGGGAATAAGTTAAAAACGCTTATTATCACTAACATTACAGAGAAACTGAAGGATGCTATTTTGAGTGTGGTTTGCATAACTTGAAGGTATCTTCCCTGTCCCAGCAGGTTTGATATAACGGTTTGAGTCACCGGAGTTAATGCCCACGTTATAATGCCCATCATTTGCAATAGCGATGTTCCAGCACTTGTAACGGCAAGGGCTTTCGAACCCATCTTTTCTATTAAAAGGAAAAAGACGAACCAGCCCACAATAGCAGTTATTCCCTGAGCGACGAGCGGGAAACCTATGTTAAGCAACATTTTCACTATCATGGGTGAGAAGCGCGAGGGCTTATTAACAAAGAGAGAATTTCGCTTAATAAACACTAATCCTGAAAGCATTAATGTCCCGAAAGCAATAGCCAACACAGACGCCAAGGCAGCACCGGTCATTCCAAGCGGAGGAATAACATCGAAGCCGAAAATCAATACATAGTCCAGCATTATGTTTAAAAGGCTTATGAACACGGCGATTATGCCGAAGGGATAAGTGATGGCGTTCCCAAAGAGTAAAGCCCGCAACCCTGCATAGATACC
>JAADEI010000053.1 GCA_013153515.1 Chlorobiota bacterium
CCTGAAACAAGCGTTAGGTTGATAGAAGTGGTGTCTTTGGGACAAATGGTGTCTGGCTCTGCCGTCAGCACAGGTTGCGGAAACACATTAATGAACACTGAATCAGTTCTTGAACATCCATTTGCATCAGTTACCGTTACGTAGTAGGTGGTGTCAAAGGGAGTGCTAGTCAATGGATCCTCGCAAGTGGTGCAGGAAAGATAGTCTGGTGGTTGCCATTGGTAGGTGTAAGGTGGAGTTGCTCCAAAAACAGATATATCAATCAGTATAGTATCGTCTGAGCATTTGACTAATGTGTCTGGAAGCATTGGATTGGGTTTGGGCAAAATGTCCACATAAAAATAATCCCTGCCAATGCATCCAGAGGCATCAGTAACAACTACACTGCCAGCATAGGACCCCGGATTATTATACACGTGGCTAACAGGATTACCAGTTCCAGTATGACCATCTCCAAATTTCCAATTGTAAGTGAAAGGAGGTACGGGCGTAGGATAAGAGGTTTGTTGCACAATAGCTTCTAACTCTATGGAATCACCTTCACAACCTGTAATTGTATTCGTTTGGAGTTGGATATCTAATTCCACAATTACAGTAGCTGCTCCTGCCCCTACACAACCACCGCCACAATCAACGGTCACATTAATAGTAAAAGTGTCGCAGGTGGCATAGCAATGGGAAGCACCGGTTATTCCTGAAGAGACATTTCCATCGCCCCAATCCACTGTAACAGCACAATTTGTATTGTTGCCTATACCCGCCGTAACAAAGGCACAATTGGAGTCGGTTATTGTAACATTAATAGTAGGTCCTCCACCACAATGAATTTTATTAACCTTTTTCTCATGAGGCTCAGCATAAATAAATTGAGAGTAAATGTGTAAAATGATAATGAAAAATGCTAATAGCCAATTCCATTTGATGTGGCTAGAGAAAATTTTACCTAATGAAGTGTTTCCTTGCATAATCACTGGTTAGTTTATGCCATTTTTTGTATTTTTAGTGTGTTATCAAAAGTATGAAAAGCTAGAGTTCGGACTACTAGAATATGGGTGACAAATTATGTCAAAAATTTCAAAATTATCTATTTAATCATTTCACCTCAATAGTGTAACCGAGCAAGATTAAAGGATTTGGTCAAGCCTTAACATTAGTGACCTTATGCATTATTGCCCATTTTTCCTTTTGTTCTTAAGGATGTGACATATTTGGGTGTTTTTTTTGTTTGTAAATTGTGAAGAACGGGATTTATGCTTGCTTAGTTAAGATATATGCTTTTGTTATAGAGACTTTTCATGTAACTCTTGTTTATGTAAAATTTGACATATCTTTGCCCCACTTTAAGTCAAAGATTTATGCAAAATAAAGAGAGATGAAACGTGCCCCAAGATTATTTTACCTCATTTTAATCCTTAGCGATGAAGAAAGAAGAATAATTATTAAAGAGCTTATTGATTCTGGAAACATAAATCTATCTGGTTATTTAATGCCAATGGTTAATTGCATCTCTTTAGAGCAATTAAGAAATGCAGAGGAAAGATGGCTCAAGAAACATAGTGTCTCAAGTAGTTATTTATGGAACATCAGAAACCGTGCCTATTGGTTTATTATAGATGTGATAGACCGATATAGAGGGTCTGGAATGTACATAAGCCGCATATTGCAATTATATAGAGTGGAAACATATTTGCGTTTAAGGGAGGGTAGTGAACATGCACTCCCACATGTATATGAAATCCTACCTCCTGATAGGAAGGAATTATGGAACTTTTTTAAAGTTGCATGGTGGTATGAATATACCTTACGCATTTATGGGCATAATAATTACAAATATACGGAAGAAACAATTGTTGATGAAGCATTCAGGGGCGTTCGGCTTTCCTATTATGCGTTTAAACTATTTAGTGCATATAGGAGAACACCGGCATTTCGATTATTTAGCTCAGATGAACTAAGAAAGATATTAGCTGATATTTATAATGTCTTTAATGAACCGATCCCATTTCATAACAATAGTATATTGTTTTTTCTTGGAATAACTTTTGTATTCACCAAAGCTTGTTTGTGGGATTCAGTTTCACAACTTCTTTTAAGGATTTACGAGTGGGCTGAATTAGTTCGTATTTTGGGGGAATTAGTGATAAAAAAATATCATATTCCACAGACGGACGAAATAGCCTTTAAGGCAAATTGGCATATAATACAAGAGTTTGCTTACAATTTCCCTGAAATGGGCTCTTTTACAGACGTTTCTTTTTTGTCTAAACATCTATCTACTACACCTCTTTCTTTGTCTGTTGCGGTTAGGAAGGCGTGGTGGGCAGTGATGAATGGAAGGTTAGACATAGGGAGCCGCTTGCTCGATTCAGCTCAAAAGTCTCTAAATGTAGAAAAATGGCCATCTAGCCTTAAAGAATTATACTATTTCAGTATGGCTTGGATATATTTTGCCAGATATAAAGATGAAAAAAGAACACTTGACTTAATTAAACAGCTAAATCCCAGACCTAAAAGCATATTAAATATGCTTCCTCATATGTACAGCCTATTTTTTGCTATTGATAAAAATGATTTTTCCGAGGTAAGGAAACATGCCGAAGCGCTATATAGATACTCTCTTAGAAATACTATTCTTATTTCTGTTGCTAAAGCAATTAGGTGGTTGGGAAGGAACATAAGTAAAACTGACGAAAACGTTATATGGCTAGATTTCAAAGAAAGACTGAAAAATGCTTATTTGCAACAACCTTGGGATCTGCACTTAGAAGCTATTATACCACTTCGAGTGTACGTCGAATCTAAGATCAAGAAAAAGGATATAGCATTTATTGATATTGATGATAAGTCTCTCAAATGGTTCTCAGCGGAACAGATACAGCAAGTAGCCGAACAAATTCATGGTATGAAAATAGATACGCTCTTAGTTTTGAATAAAGCAAAAGAATTTAAAATTATGCTTGAGGAATATGTAAGAAAATTAAGTACATAGAGGAAGTTTCTATTCTATGGACACTCCATTTTTATTCTGCATGAAGCATTATCGTTTTCAGGCCATGCGTCACCAACCGTGTCCCCAGTCCATGCCGACCAACCCCCATTCACATTAACAGTTACGATATTTGTAGGTGTTGTAGCATTTATTCTGCATTCTAAGGATATTGTACAGTTCTGGATATACGTTCTGATTACGTTATCAATATTCTGCCATTGTGGTGGAGTGTTGCTACCTTGTGAAACGAGCACTTGTCCTGGAGTTCCGGGGTTTCCAGCTGGTCTGAAGTCTCCTCCATCTATCCTCAGGTTCCCAGTGACCGAGAGCATAGCATCTGAAGAGGGCCATGCCCCTATTCCCAACCTATTTCCAATATAGTTTTTGTTTGCGTTTGTATAGACGTATATTCCCCAGTCTGTGGTGTCCGTATTGTTTCCGGAGACGACTACTCCAAAGCAGGTGTCTGCATTGACGCAATTCGCGAACAGACCATAACCTTTTATGATGTTTCCGGAACCTTCGGCTTTTACATAAGCTCTAACTCCATACGCTGCGGTTACCGTTCCTGTAGAGTCGTTTCCAGCCCATGCGTACACGCCGGTAACGATTCCTTGATGTGTTGCTCCTGCTGTCGGGGAAGCGATACCGTAGGAGAGCAATCCATAGACGGAATAGTTGTTATTTGTAGAGATTACAGAGTGTCCTAGTAGGTATCCGCCTGCTATGTAGGAGGAAGGGTTTTGCATCCCTTGGTAACCATAGATTGCTCCTGGATAATTTGCTGTAACGTCTATCACTGTTAGTTTGCGGGTCGGAGATGTTGTACCAATTCCTACACTTGTCCCATCGTCGTAAATGACTGAATTGCACAGTTCGGTTCCTGTCCATTTTTGGACGAAGTTTGTAGATGGGGAAGCACACAGTCCGGCACCCCCCCCTGTTCCACCGACTGCTTGCCATTGAGGAGGGTTTCCTGGACCTTGAGAGATGAGTACTTGCCCTGGTGTTCCGGGGTTTCCATTAGGCATGAGTGCTCCTGCAAACTGGATGTTCCCCGCCACATCAAGGGTTTGCGAGGGGGTAGCAGTGCCGATTCCCACTTTTCCGTCTGGTTGGATTATTATATATGGGAGAGAAGCCCCATTTGCCTCTACTCTTAACAGAGGAGAAGTATATCCGGATGGGGCTACAATATGAAGGCGGGCAGTCGGAATAGTAGTTCCTATCCCCACGTTTTGTGCACTGATTGTTCCGGCATAGATTAACCCAAGAACAATGATTTTATTTTTTCTCATCCTACGAAAATTTTTCCTAAACTTAAAATGCAAGAAGTTGTAAATATAATGCTAATTAGTGACAGTTTAGTTTTCTTTTCACTGTTCGTTGAAGCCCTTAAAACTACTGTTAAAAAGGAAATAAATTATATTTTCCCTATTGTGTATGACCTTCTGGCGTTGTGACAATTATAAAAAATTTATCGTCAAGTATATATTGCTTGTGAATCAATGATATTTTGTGAATGCTTCCGCTTATGAAAATACATTAAAGGTTTTAAGTGTCTATAATGACTAATTGTCTACTTATCAGGGAGTTCTCTTTAAAATGGGGTAGTATCACCTTTAATAATCCACTCCTTTTGGTTTTGTGGGGTGTTAAACCTCGCATAAGTTAGGTCTCAAATTGAGAAAGATGTTGAAGGAAATGCTTGTTAGGGCTGGAGTTATTGCTTTCCTCGTAGTGGGTTGGGCAATTCAAAGCATTGCCCAGAAAACAGGGATAGGTACTAACACACCTGCAGCACGATTCCACATTGCTGTTCCGGGAACATGGACAGACAGTGTTTTTATGATTACCCGGGGAACGAATACATTAATTAATATAACGAGAGATGCAAAGGTCGGAATTGGAACTGCTACGCCGGCTGCTAACCTGCACGTGGTTGGAAACGCCAGAATAACTAATCTTGCCGGAACATTCACCTCTCTGGTTATTTCTAATACGAACGGTGATTTGTCTATTCTTACATTTCCCAATGATGCAACAAAGGTTTTGCTTGGCGATG
>JAADEI010000055.1 GCA_013153515.1 Chlorobiota bacterium
CGGATTCTCATATCATAAAGGATTTGTTCAATTTAGATGATGAAGCAATTCGGCGTTTGGAACAGTTCGTTGCCCTGCTTAAAGAATGGAACCAGAAGGTCAATCTAATCAGTCGGAAAGACATTGATAACATCTGGGTTCATCACATTGCTCATTCGCTTGCACCAATTAAGTTTCTGGACTGGACAAAGTTTAGCGACATAGCGGATTTAGGCACAGGAGGAGGGCTTCCGGGAATTCCATTAGCCATCGTATTTCCACAAAAGAAATTTATTCTTATTGATTCCAGAAAGAAGAAAATACAGGTTCTTGAAGACATAGTGAAAAATCTGGGGCTATCTAACGTAAGGCTTGTTTGGTCTCGTGCCGAAGACTTGTCCCTTACTGTTGACTTGGTCTGTGTGCGGGCTGTCTCAAATCCCAAAAACATTTTGAAATGGACAAAGAACTGGCAGGGAAAAACGGATTCACTTCATTACTTGTTCTACAGAGGGATTGAAACAATAGAAGAAACTCTGAATCTGCCGATTGAGTGCACTCACTACGACCTTAGCCAATACCTGCCCTTTGACTATTTTAGAGGCAAAATAGTGTCATATTGCATACGCAAGAAGAGTGGTTCATAAAAAGATGCTTTGACTTAGCCCGAAATGGCGTTCCAACTGCTATGCCTAATCCCTTCACTGGTTCTGTAATTGTGAAGGGCGACCGTATAGTAGGGGAAGGCTGGCATTGTTGCCCGGGGTCGCCACATGCAGAGATTAAGGCTATCACTGATGCCCAGAAAAATGGGATTGACCTGTCGCAAGAAGACATAACGCTGTTTGTTAACTTAGAGCCCTGCGTTCATTTCGGCAGGACACCGCCGTGCGTGTCGGCAATCGTTCAAGCAGGCATCAAAAACGTTGTTTTTTCCCATCAAGACCCTGATTCCAGAGTTAATGGCGAAGGCTTACGGTTCCTTCAAGAACACGGAGTTAATGTGCGGGATGGAGTGTTGAAGAATGAAGGGTTATGGCTCAACAGACGATTCGTAACGTTCCATAAAGATTCCCGACCATACATAGTCTTAAAATGGGCACAAACAAAAGATGGGTTCATTGCCCGAACGGATTATTCTTCAAAGTGGATAACAGATGTTCTCTCAAGGCAGGAAGGACACAGGCTTCGGGCAACCGAACAGGCTATATTAGTTGGTTTCAACACCGCTCTTTATGACAACCCTTCGCTAACTGTCAGGCTTTGGGAAGGAACCAATCCTATCAGGATAGTGTGGGATTTGAACGGCGAATTGCCCGCTAATCTGAATCTTTTCTCAGACGACTTGAGCCGAACATTTATGATAACATCTGCTGGACACAAAGGCAAATATGGAAATGTGGAAGTAATAAATGTTCCAAAAGGGGAAGAGTTGCTTGCGACATTAAACCTGCTAAAAAGCATGAATGTGTTGTCCTTGCTTGTAGAAGGCGGTTCCAAAACCATTCAACGATTCATTGATGCAGGCATCTGGGATGAGATACGGGTCTTTGAGAACCAAAGCAAGTTTTTTTATGAAGGCATTAAAGCACCACAGGTTCCCAACAGTGCTAAGTTCCTGTTTTCATATCCTACTTCACCGTCGGATACATGCTTTGTTTTTGTTAATGCTAAGACAGTTGGAGAAAAGATTAATTTGAATGATTTAAATCTTGAACTTGTCAGGTTCATACCCTAAAAGTCGGAAGTCTTCTTCGTATAGCTGATAAATTCGCTCTATGGTTTCTGGGAGAAATTTCACCTGTCCAGAGGGTTTAATTTTCGTAACGTTGACTTTGGGTAGTTCTTCTGGCAATTCTATGTTCCTACGTTTCTTCAACTCTTCCCTTAGCCTTTGATAGTCTTCCTTTATGTTTTCATGTCTTCCCAAGAAATCAACTGCTATTTTCCCATTGATAGTGATGAACCAAGATTGAGGCCAGAGAAGTTCAATCAAACCAAGTCTGTATTTAAGCCTTTTGGGGGTTAGCCAATCAAGGACAAATTCATCAAAAGATGAATAATTGTGTTCTATCCATTTGCGGAGCCACGGAGTGGTCGGACGGGAGATAATGTAACGATATGTTGAGAAAAGACGGGAGACCGGATGTCTAACAAACGCAAACACAAAAAAATCATTTAAATCAAGAACGGAAGCATACATACTGACTGGCACGTGCCAGTAGCGACTATGTATGTCGGAACCACCTGCCGCTGAACAAATCGTTTTGCGTAGTGCCGCTCCTGCTGTCTTAGGCACATGAACAAATAAGATTTTCTTTTCCTTCCAATTGCATGGAAATCGTCGTAATACGACAGTGTTTATGTATAGCAATGTTTTCCGTAATGGATACCACATTAAGTTTTGACGCAGATAATTGACCCTATCTATTAATGAGAGAGATGATATAGGCTTCCTTTTTGAGCCAGCGGCGGGACTTGAACCCGCGACCTGGGCATTACGAATGCCCCGCTCTGCCGACTGAGCTACGCTGGCTTCTCTCATTTGCGAAAATAAATATACGTCCCTTTAAGTTCCCTGAATCAAGAAATGACTTAATTTAGCGACACTATGAAGCCTTTTAAGAGTTTGTTCAAGCAATTCCTTGTCCTCTCGCGATTTATGGTTCTCATTGCCGTTATTGTTTCTCTCTTGGCATCTTTTATGTTGTTTATTGCTGGGCTATATGAAGTCACTCACGTAATTTGGTTACTGTTCAAGACTGGCGAAATGCAGATTTATCAAGGCAAAGTTTTAGCAAGTGTGATCACTGCCTTAGATATGTTTCTCATCGCAACCTTTTTAATCATATTTTCTCGGGGTTTATATGAGCTGTTTATTGGACCATTGGATGCACCCACCGGCAAAGTGTTTGAGATAAGGAGTCTGGAGGACTTAAAGACTAAACTTGGCAAGATCATAATTATGGCTATGATAGTATTATTGTTCAAGCAATTGCTTAAATCACATTTCACTTCTGCCCTTGACTTTCTATACATAGGGGTTGCCTTAATTAGCATCTCCGCCGCCCTATATCTTTCCCATAAGGAAACTCATGAACATGAACAAAAAGATGGAGGTTAATTCTCGTGTCTTTTTCCTGCTCTCTACCATAAATTTCCTTACACAGGCTTATTTAATTTAGAATCTTGGGCAATAGATACTCTTATATTTTCTAATGTGTTGAGGAGGATAGTTAAATTCTACATTTATTTCTATGGCGCCATTAGTCCCCAAATCAGAAGACAAGGTTCCAAGATTAAAATCATATGCCAGATATACCCGAAGGGAATAGATTTCTGCCATAATGATTGGGGAGAGGAATCTTCCAAGATGGTAGATTAATCCACCGCCAAAGAATCCCTTCATAGTGGTTTGCTCAACATTATATACTATGGCTCCGCCTGTAGCCATCGCCACGGCACTGCCTTGCATTGCAGCAAATAAAATCGGTTTCAAGATAAGGCGTCTGTTTGAGACGTAGGTATTAGCAGTAGCCAATATAGTCAGGCGTTCGTTTCGACGCCACTCCGTAGAAGTGTTAACCTGTTCAAGGGGAGAAATGACTTGATATATCCCAAAAGATAATATGTAGATATTGTTATTAAGCGTTCTAATGCCGCCCAGAGCTCCTACATGAAACCCCACGCCACTGGTTCTATCAGAAACAACTGATTCTTGGGTTGGCAAGGTTGGGTCAAAACCTTTATTAGTAAGCTGACTTTCGAACAAAAGCCCATTTATGTCAATCGCTAATGAGGAGTAGCTAATAGAGGCACCTGCCCCCACGAATAGTGTGTTAGACAATCCAGTTAGGAGGGCTCCGCTCACCTGAGCAGTCGTCCTTTTCAAATGTTTTGTTGCCATGGCAGTATGTCCAGAAATGCCGAGTCCGATCCACATGGGCTCCATCTTCCGCTCTAAACCCTTATAATGCACATAGAATTCTCCTGTTTTATACGGCACAGGGATTTGTTGCCATTGATTGCGATACACGACGCCCACTTGCCAGTCCGATGGCAGGAGGCCCACGAAAGCCGGATTCTGCCACTCCCTGTAATTATATATCGCGCTAAACAGTACGTCTTGTGCTTGCACTATGCCAAACGCGAATGTTAAAGACAGGACACTAAACAAAATGTTTCTCATGGCTTGTTGCATTTATCTGATTAGGAGTATGGGTTTCTTGATTAACTGTTCCTTGCCTGACCTAAACTTAACTTTTATGACCACCACGTATGCATCCACATCTTGGGGTGTTCCACGGTAAGTTCCATCCCATTCTCCTGTGGTTTCAGAGGTTTCAAATACTTTTATACCCCATCTGTTATAGATTCTCATATTAAAATTCATTGTTCCCCTTGCTCTTACTCTAAACACATCGTTCACGCCATCTCCATTGGGGCTAAATGCATCTGGGACATACACCTCTTCAATGTATTCAACAACTATTATTATTGTATCTATGACCTCGCAACCCTCGGGACTAATTCCGTGAAAGATGTACATGGTTGTTGAATCTGGGGCTAAGATGGGTGTTAGGTTTTGCGGGGGATCATCAACCCCGATTACTGTCCAATAGTAAGAAGAAATCCTTTCTACTTCTCCGCTAACAGAGACGGCAACTGCTTCCTCTCGCCAAATAATTGTGTCCACGGAAGGAGAGAATTCCACGGAAGGAGGCGAGAAGGGGGGCGAGAGGAAAATTATTGTATCTGCACAATTTAAATCATCATAAACAACAAGGACATGTGTGTCTGGAGGGGTTATAAGAGGGACACCTATCACTGGCGTATCAATCCATTGGAAAGAGACTGTGCCGACTCCCCCAACAGCAGTGGCAGAGTATTCAAACAATAGAGGTTCACATTGAACAAGAGAAATGGAAGTGTCAACAGATAAATAGGATAGATAGGATAGCCTAAACGTTAATGTGTCGGCACATCCAAAGGCAGTATCAATGACTATTGCGGTATAGGTTCCGGAGTCCAAGTTGGCTATGCTATTTGTTGTGTCTCCGAAGGGGTACCAAATGACTATGGTGCCGGGGGAAGTAATAAGTGAGATTGAGCCGTTAGGGGCTCCAAAACAAACGGGGGTATCTATCAGTGTGTCAATAATTCCAGCACTTCGGGGTGGAATAAAGAATGTATCTGAAAACACTTCTTTTTGGCAAAATGTATCAATAAGCATAAAAGATATTGTCTGAGCTGTGTCGACTGGGTAAACGACTAATGAATCAGTGGAGTCTATTCCGTTGCTCCAGATGAGGTTTGGACTTATTCCTCCTGAGTATGCGACTCTAAAAACATAGGGCTCCACACAATTTCGAGGAGTATCAATAGAAACGCTTATCAGTTTAAGAGGGTTTGGGAAATCAAAGGCGGCTATCCATTGGTCCGTGGCAGGGCTTCTCACTGAATCTAGATAGGCGCCGGGAGGACCTGTGACCACAGGCAAATTGCCTGTTTCAACAAATCCAGTAAAATAAGCATATTCCCCGTCGTAGTAGGCACTACCTGCAACATCTACAGAGCCGTTATCCCAGAAAGATGCCCAGAGGACCTGTCCGTTGGAAGCCACCCACAATAGGAATCCGTCCCATGAACCCCCGGAGACAGAAGTGGATTGGAAATAAGTGTTACTGCCAATTATTGCAGAATCTGAAGCTACAGGGGTTGTTGCTCTTCCGTGTCCTCCGAGGAGTGCTCCACAAGGAGAACCTGCTGCAACGTGGAAATTTTCTTCGCCGGAACCTCCATAATACATTCCCCATAGTGGTGCTCCTGAGGTATCAAAGGAAGCTATTATGGCATCTCTGAGACCAGCAAAGGAATTCCTCCACCAAGGCAGAGAGGACAAGCCGTTATTATTAGACGTTCCACCGAGGTAAATCTGAGTTCCGTCGCTATAAATCCCTGTAAAGTAATCATTCCCAGAGGTTCCCAAATAGGTTCCCCACAACATGGTGCCTGAATGAGAGAATTTATAAATGGTTGCATCTCCGCCATTACTATATGTTGGATTATTGTATGCTCCGGATACAGCGACAGTAGGCATATTGCTACTGTAGGTTCTTATTGTTGTCCATAAGAATCGGCTGTCGAGACTTGCTTTAATACAGTGTCCTTCGTCTCCACTTCCGCCGAGATATGTTTGCCACACAGGATTTAAAGTGTTTTTGTCAAAAGCGACGATATATGCATCCCATCCCCCTCCAATGGTGGCTTGGACATAGGAACCTGGGGCTCCACTAGTTGCCATAGTGGATGATCTGGTTCCGAAAAGAAAATACACATCTTGGGGTGAGGTTACAACCGTCATATCACATTCACTACGAACTTCTGAATTGCTACCTCCATAGTATGTTGCCCAGAGGCGGGCTCCTGAGACATCAAATTTAAGCAACACGGCGTCACTGCTACCATCAAGCGTATTATCAAAATATCCTCCTGCCGATTGGAGGGGGAAGTCGGAGGAAGCAGACCTGCCTCCTATCCATACAGCGGTTCCATCGCTCCAGATAGAGTATAAGTAATCGTCTCCTGAGCCGCCATAGAAAGTCATCCATCTGAGAGAGAAGTTGCTCTTATTGAAGGCTCCTATGAACCCATCCACTCCTCCATTATGGGTATTGTCATTGTAGGCACCGGTGTATGTTTGGATAGGGAAGGTTGTACTTCCCGTAGCGCCACATACCCATACGGTTTGGCTATCTGCGTGGACGGATAGGAACCTGTCCCAGTCACTTCCTCTAATCAATGTGCTCCAAACCAACGGCGGATCTATATAAATTTCCTGTGATGATATGTCCTTAGGCAAATGTATTCTCGCTATCCATGTATCCTCCTCTTTCGGGTTTGAGATTAACCATTTGCTTGAGATGGGCTTGGCGTCTACATTTTGCTTTAAAAGCACTGGGGCTTTTTCGCACACAGAGTCTTCTTCGGTAAAATAGAGGCAAAGGTTTCCTGAAACCTCTTTTACATCGTAAGCCCCTTTAATTTCAAAGTGAAGTTTTGAAAAACGAGAGACATCTTTAATTCGCCAATCTATATTTAATTCCTTACGAACAGTATCCATTCTAAAAATCAAATCCACGCCAGATATAATGTTTGGATAAGTTACCTGAATTGCAGGAAACACTTTGATGCCATTAGAGAGGTGTGGATAAAAATACTGGAAAAATGCCGAAGAATCATAATCCCATAAAGACTTCTCCTTGCTCAATTTAAGATTCTGTCCAGAATACTTAAGTTTCACATCTATGCGATATTTTTCAATTGAATCACCCTTCCCTTTGATCAAGACATAGGACATTCCCCAATCAGTGACGGCAAAAAGCAAATTATCTTTCACCCAATAGCTATGTAAATAAGTGGCTATGGAACTTGAATCATCCACTACTTGTCCTTCATTGGGGACAAGCAATCCACTGTTCATCAAAGGAATTTGAGCATGGAGAGGGGGTAAAAACCCAAACATTGCTATGACGACAGGGAGCCACTTGCGATTTGCCTTCCGAAATTTAAAATTTCGCCACATTGCCTGCATTTTTTTGTATTTTACTTTTTTTTAGTAGCCGGGTGTATGATAAGAGATTTCAACAATGAAGTACCGATGGATATATGTGCAGGCATTATCATTCCATTTACCTGAATTCTGTCCGTCAAAATAAGCGCAATCTTCTCCGCCTAATGTATCATTAGGCTCTCCCGGTGCCCAGTTAGTAAACACATTATTATTACTGGTTACACCAATTTCTCCTGTGACCCATTGCCAATCTCCTTCTGTCTTAGCGTCTGTATAGCCAATCCAAGCCTGATAAGAGTTATGAGCTAAGAGAGAATCCCAAATAAAGCCTTGTTCCGCTTTAGAGGTTATGGTTGCCAGATAGCCGTCAAAGTATTTAGCGGCTAGTTCCCGAGCCCTTATCCAGGTTACCCCGTTATTGCCATTATTTACCATCACCAGAACATATAAATGATTATTAAACTTCCAGTACTTGATGTTTTGAATTTTCAATGTGTCTTTGCTGTCGGCAATTACCATAGGACCTAAATATGTCGGCACTAACTTCCAACCGCGGATGTAACCATTAACATCCAGGTCATATGCTGGAGTTATTGTCCCTATTCCAACAAGTCCTTGATTAGTGATAACTACCTTTGGTGTTCCAGGGGCTGAGGTCGTGGAAGAAGAGACACCAAAACCTAAATACCCATTTAAGCCATCAAGCTTGATTTCCGCTGCATACATATTATTAAGGTCTGTTCCACTAGTTGGCGAATAGGAAAACCCTATAGCACCACCCATCGTAGAAGAAAAAGTTAATCTATTTGCTATCTGAAGGGGGTCTAATGGTGTTCCTGCACCGATACCCACTTTACCACCAATAACTACGAACATCGGATTTGTTGCCCCCTGTTGATCGACCCGAATTGCCTCATAAGAAGGAATTATTCCCATAGGATACTGAATATGAAATTTAGCTTGGGGGGTTACAGTACCTATCCCCACATTTGTCCCATTGTCATACAAGATTGAATTGCATAATTCTGATCCCGTCCATTTTTGGATATAGTTAGCTGTTGCTGAGCTACACACGCTATCATATCCTGCGTTACCTACCGCACCCCGCAAATCAATTAATTGCCAAGAGGAGCCGTCCCATTGCCAGATATCCCCCACCGAAGAACCATTAGCAAACGTTATTGGATTGCTCGCGGTGCCATCGCCAACTATCGGGCCTTGCGTAATGGCTACCTGACTGCCCCAATTATCGCCTACGCTATCATTAGCCAACACCCATTGACTTCCGTTCCATTTCCATACCTGACCTACCGCGGTGCCTGAAGCAAACGTTATTGGATTACCACTCGTGCCATCTCCCACTACCGGACTCTGTGTTTGAGCTACCTGACTGCCCCAATTATCGCCTACGCTATCATTAGCCAACACCCATTGACTTCCATCCCATTTCCATACCTGTCCGGATCCTGTTCCAGAAGCGAATGTGATTGGATTGGCACTTGTCCCATCGCCTATTATTGGACTTTGAGTTATGGCTACTTGACTGCCCCAGTCGTCCCCAAAAGCAGATGCGTTTTGCCACTGAGGGGGGAGTCCTGGTCCTTGAGAAACTAAGACTTGCCCTATGGACCCAGCAGTTCCTCCCGGCATCAATGCCCCACTAAATTGGACATTTCCTGAAACATCAAGAACCTCGGCTGGACTGGAAAGTCCAATGCCAACTTTTCCATCCACTGTAATTACTAAATAGGGAGCCGTTGAATCTGCCTTACTAACGAGGAATGCAGGGAAAAAGGAGCCTGGTTTGACTTCTACATGGAGCCATGCACTTGGCGTTTGGGTTCCTATCCCCACTCGTTGAGCAGTAGCAATCACGGAGACCAACAACACCCCTCCCAGTATTGCCTTCTTCATTTTTCTATGATTTTCCTTTCGGTGTTTATTCTTGTTTTAATGTCTAAATCGTTGAGAAACATGAGCATTGAAAAAGCCCAAGATTTTCTACATTTCGTCAGAACACAATTTCCGTCAATGGATTCGCCAACAATATAAAGGTTGCGATTATCTTCTTTGGGAGATACATTATCAACAAGATGCCTCCTTTGTTTATCCCCTTCAAGATTCTGAATCCAGCTTATTTCATTTCCACACGCGATAAAAAATCTCCCCCCCTCCATGTATAACTTTTCTCCTTTTGCCAGTTACAAAGATAAGCATTTTTTAAAATATAAAGAAGTCTTGTTGTTTTAAACAATTCACATAAATACAAGAGAAAGCCACTTAGATTTAGATAACTCTCAGTTCTATTTGTCGACTTATGTTAAACCTTATATGGAGGCATATTGCGATATAATTTTTAGTTTTGAAGCAAATTTTGAATAATGAGGAGCATATTTGTTTTACTATATAGTACAATACTCATTGCTCAACAGAACGCTCCTCGCAAATCCTTAGTTGAGATTTTCACATCCATAACATGCTCTGCCTGTACAGTTGTGGAGCCTGAGTGGTATTCTGTTGTTTATGAGCCGTTGAAATCAGATATGGTAGTTGTGGCATATCATACTCGGATTCCGGCACCTGGAGATCCCTTTTATAGTTCTGCATCTTCCGATGTGGATGCAATTATGAGTTTTTATGGGATCAATTTCACTCCTGCTGGTCGCCTTGATGGGGTTGCGTATGGGTCTGGGAGTTCACAAGGGCACTTAGCATTTATAACTCCCGGGAGGGTTGAGCAGCATGTTGCACAAGGAAGCCCTATTAAAATCACTGTAAGAGATTCAATGCTTTCTCCTGGGAATTATCGTGTGTTTGTGAAAATAGATGTGGTAAATAATCCACCAGCTGGCAGTTATGTCCTTAAGGTTGCTGCGGTTGAGAGATTTCGCTTTCACACTTGGTTAGTGGGTAGTCCTCCTCCTAATAAGGTATCTCATGTGTTCAGAGGATTCATCACTTCGCCTAATGGCAAGCCGATTATACTGCCCACCCCAGGAAATTCCATAATAGATTCTTTTGACTATTCTATCAACACTGGCGTAACACCACCATGGAAAGCCTCTGAGTTATATATTGCTGCGTGGGTGCAGAACACGACTACCAAAGAAGTTTTAAATGCTGAACAAACTATCATATACAAATCAGATGCAATTGCATCCAACACGTCAACGACCTCCAGTAGGACGTTCCTGACCATTGAAAACACTGGGACAACGCCAGTAGAAATAACAGTGGAATTAGATAGCGGGCGCTATAGTTTTCCCTCTTCTTGGACAGTGTCTTATTCTGTTGGCAGCACTACCGCCAATGCTCCTGATATTTTAATTACTACTATTCCGTCTGGAATAAGTTCTTCCCTTGACATTGCGCTATCTCCCTATGGAAGTTATGGCAAAGGGAAGGGAATCTTTGTTGTTCGCAAAGGTCCTGATAAGCGTCCCCTTGCAGAGTTCTCAATGGTTGCCCTTGCTGGAATCACGGACATCGTGGTCAATAATGAGGCGAACGAAAATTTATATATAGGCAGATTTAAATCGGCTTTTAATTTGGCTGGCAGGAGCACCTTCGCAGTATTGACCAATTTTGAATTCGCTTCGTTTACAAAGCAGAACATTGATTTAAGAGCCCAAGATGGACTTAACATCTATTACAACGGCACTTGGAATGTCCCCGCTATTCCAGAACATTTCGCTCTGTATTTCATGAATTGGTTAGATAATGGAGGCAGGTTGTTTATTTGCGGTCAAGACATTGGTTGGGATGTGTGGGACCCCAACGGGAATTCCACGGCAGATACAGTAAGATACTTCTATACACACTATCTCAATGCTAAATACATTAATGATGTTGTGCCGGGAGTGAACCCCAATAATAACATTTTTGCTCAGACAAGAGCCAAGCCAACTGATTCCGTATTCGGCAACCTTGCCAGCTACGGACTAATAACCATAGATGCCCCTTATAGGAGCGATCATCAAGACTATTACCCGGAAGCCATCAAACCGATAAATATAGGCATGCCTATTTTAGAATACTTTGTAAATGGAGTTCGGTTGGATACTATTTTTGCGGGAGTCCGGGCATTTAACGGTAAATATAAGACTGTTTATTTGGGCGTTGGAGTAGAAATGTTTCAAGACAGTGTGTTTGCCGTTAACTTAATCAAAACCGCTCACGACTGGTTCTGGCAAGACCTTCCTTCTTCCACAGAAGATTTGGAAAGAGATGAAGATATTCAAATTCTCAATCTTAAAGACAATCTTCTTATAACCCTTTCTCGCTACGGAACGTGGCAATTAACCATATTTGATTTAACAGGCAAAGAAATTCTTTCCAAAAGATTGGACGGCAAGAAACAGGAAATTATTAACATTGAGGGTTTGGAATCCGGGATCTATTTCCTTTCTGTTTCTAATGCCCATAAGAAATTTATAATTAAGTTTGTCAAATAATTCTCAAAATTTAACTGCTATGTTCTCATTGTCAAAATGGGTTGTTCCTTTTAGTTTCTTGATGTCCTTTGGGATTCTGTATGGACAGGGTAGCCATCTGGAGATTAAGAGGCAGAGTGTGGATTCATCACTAACCGTTGACAAAGGCTACTCTGCTCTGATCTACTTAAACAATGAATTGTATAACAAATCTTCCACGAACATAATTATCCGTTGGACGATTGATTCAATTAAGAGTGATATTCCTGATTTAGAGGGTGGGATTTGCACCGAAGTGTGCTACCCCTCTTCCTTGACGAGCAATGTGGAACCTATAAGGGCGAATGATTCCCTTCCCTTCAAGGCATATTTTACCGTATTGGGCGGTTTCCAGCAGTCGGGCACTGCAACTCTCTACGCTTCTGTTTACGACACGTTGGACTCAGCGGGAACCTTCCTATCCGTCTCTTTCACTTTGCATTTAACCGTTGACACTGCTACGGTAGGCTCTTTATCTCCCAGTGCAAAATCTCAATGTTTGATTACTCGTGGGAACAGCATTTATAATAACTGTTCTTACAACATCAAGGTTGCTATATACGATAGGACAGGAAAGTTAGTGAAATACAAGGAGTTAGTTCCATCTGAGCGCATCCATCTCCCGGTAGATAAATTGTTATATGTGGTGCCTGTGCCAGCCCTCAGAATTGAATAAGTCAAAAGCTAATAAGTAGAGAAGATAAGACGCCGTTGAATGCCGGCTCATAGCGACATATTCCACCTGAACAATTAATGCCCTCTCTGGTTTGACGATATTGAATTGAAAACAGAACTTGGTCTGTTCGCCAGTTTATTCCAGCAGAAACGTAATGAAGTCCTTTCCCATAGAGCGGTTTGAAATTCCACATATCCTGGACAAACAGGGAGAAGCGATGTTGAGGGACAAATTCTAAATATGGCAGGACCCAAGAGCCGTGGTCCTGTTCCGTGTACATTAATTGAAGTTGTGTTTTCAGGGAAGCTTCCTTATTAAATCTATGTACATATTCAATGATGGGAACATAGGCATGTACCATTGGTTGCCCGGGCTTGTTGAAGTAAGTCTCAATGTTGTATTGGACATACTGGAATGCACCCGTTAACTTGCCTTTATTTTTAAGTTGAGAAAACACTTCCAAATAAATCATCCTAAACAGCGGCTTATTGTCTATGGCGTCTATCCACGACGCAGAAACCTCTACTCCAGTGGCGGTTGACAGGGCTCCTCCTATGTCCACCTGATATGCTCTCTCTCCGTTTTCCTGAGCAACAGGCATGTAATACGCCGCCAACTGATAGCCAATCATTTTGGAAAATGCAGGCAGGTAGTTCAAAATCCCTTCGTAGCCTGTTGTGTATGGATTAATACGCAAAGCAAAGCGATATATCTCTCTGAATTTAGCGGAAGCCCACACCTTGCTTGATGTGAATTGAACTTCGCCATATACAACATATCCATTTGTGCTAATCAGTGGTTTGTTTAGGGCTTCTCTATAAATATCTTTCCATTTGTATGCCCCTTCTACATATATTGTTACTGGCGTTACGCTTAGAGTCATCCATCCACCCGCCGCATACATATTATGTGTAGGGATAAAACGATTTTCTACTGGATAAGAATTTATTTCCTGCACTATCCTGTCCATTGTTTGCCTATCCAATGTCCTATTAAGAGCCCCTACCCCGATGTCAACAAAGGCGTTTTTGATGCTAAAATTTTTAGATATGCTTAAAACTTTCACAAAGTCTTTATAAATGTTTCTCAGAGATTTATATGCTCCGCCGGCGGCATAGACATCTAAGCCGTTAATAGGCATCGCACTAATGCCCAAGCCCAACAAAGAATTATCAATAGCCAGAGCCCTCTCCTCCCATGTCCTGAACAGTGTTCCCAAACCAAATTGTTTATAAACATTTCCAGCTTCAACACTCAGGTAGTCCAGAGAATACTTAACATTCCAATAATTGATTCCGAACAGGGTTGTTGCGTCTGCTGGGTCAGGCAAGTTAGAGTTATACATTCCAGTGAACCGAACATATCCACTCCAATTGCCATACATAATGTTTAGGTCTGTCCATGTTTCTCCTGCATTGAGAAGATATTCATATTGTGGTATGCCGTAGGCTCCCCGTAGCGAATCCTTGATGAACCATCTGAAATATGCCTCTGTGGAACCGATGATGAAGATGTCTTGAGCTATTCCTGTACCTACTAAGAAAAATAGGAGCCATAAGGACTTGCTGATTCTTTTTAACAACAGTGCTCTTTCCTTGGTTGCCATGGTATAAATTTTGCTATATATTTGTAACACACGACAAAAGTAGTGAAATAATAGCACAATGAAGAGATTTGTACCTGTGATGCTAATTTTCTTTTCCGTAACTCTGATGGCTCTATCTTCATCCATCTTAAACATTCGGTTGCGCAAGCCCAACGGTCAACCCACAACCCTCAAACCCTATGTTCAAAAACACAAGTATACCGTTTTAGTGTTTTGGGCGACATGGTGTGTACCTTGCAAGAAAGAATTGCCTGCTGTGGAAAAGTATTATCCTAAATGGAAGGAGAAAGGGATAGAGGTTATAGGAATTTCTATTGACAATGCACGGAACATGAGCCGGGCGCAAGCAACTGCTAAATCAATGAATTTGTCTTTCCCGATTTTGATGGACCCCAATCAGGATTTGATGAGAGCACTGGGAATTAGGGCTATTCCTCACACGGCGGTTCTAAACGCCCAAGGAGAAATAGTGTTTAGACATCAGGGATATGTGGAGGGAGATGTGGACAAACTCAATGAAAAACTTATGGAATTGCTTAGTAAATAAGCATCTTATGTGCCCTACCAGAGCAACCTTTTCCTTCCTGTTTTTCTTTTTGCTAGTGGGTTGTCGGGAATCAATCCCTCCCGGGCTTCAGTTGACAGACACACAGGTTCTCTCCGACACCACTTATATTGTAAGCAATCCGCAAATTGAGGCAAAAAGGGTTCTGATAGAGGAATTTACGGGAGTACAATGTTCAAATTGCCCGGATGGACACGAGCTAATTGATTCCTTAAAGCATGCGTTAGGCAACCGAATTGTTGTTGTGTCTTATCACACGGGAATTTTTGCCAATCCACTTCCTGAAAGCAAGTACGATTTCAAAACGCAGGAGGGAACGGAACTCCAGAACTTGCTCGCCCCCTCAACTGGATACCCCGCCCTAATAGTTGACCGTGTGGATTTCGGGCAGGATGGCAACTTAGTGGAGGATAATCTTTCCGTGATTCCTTCCTTAGTGAACCAACAACTTCAAAACATAGCCATAGCAGACATCACTCTCAGTGCCGAAGCAGTATCAACCGACTCTTTTTTGATAACTGTTGAAGTTGTGTTTGCTCAATCTATCACAAAAGACGTTTATCTCTCCGTTGCCATTGTGCAAGATAGTGTTATTGACCCACAAGTCACCCCCTCGGGAACAATCCAAGACTATGTTCACAGATGGATTTTTAGAGACATGATTACGTCTGTGCGCGGGGACCTGCTTTTCTCCTCTCCGGAGTTAGGACGTTTTATCCGCAAGACCTTTGCTACCTCAATTCGCAACAGCGAATTGCCCGCCCCCGAATCTGTTCTCTATGCCTGTGGTTGGATTCATTTGGCTAATTATGACAACTCTCAAGAAGTGTATGTCTTTAACGCCAGCTGCACGAAACTCAAATGACTTGTCTTAATTCTTCGTGGCTTTGAGAACAAAAACATTTTTTGCTAATTTGCTCACATCTTGAATAGCATACCCCATATCTTTAAGAATAGACGCAATCCGTCTGGTTTTGGCGTCATTTCCGTGAACTTCAACTATATACGCCTTTGCTTCCCCCAGAATTTTCCTGTTTTCCCTACTATCAGAAAAAATTTGGAACTCACAACCTTCGCAATCAATCTTGACGACTCCTATTGGTTTGGACACCCGCTCAAACGCTTTCTCTAAACTTATCGTGCTAACCTTCCGTGTTTCTTTTCCTTCGAGCGGCTCATCTAAGGATGTCCCTGGTCCACCCCAATAAGGAACTTCTATTGTTTTTTCTGAATCAGAAATTCCCTCATGATAAATGTTCACCTTGCTTCCTTTTCGTGAGATTAATTCTTTGTTTAGCTCAACATTCTTTTGAAGGATTTCAAAATTGACCGGAATGGGTTCATAAACATGGACTTCCGAAGCCCCCTGTTCAACAAACCATAGGGCAGAATCGCCTATATAGCCCCCAATGTCAATAACACTGTATTCATTCAAATCCAATGCTATGGGAAATTCATACACATTTTCATAGAACACCTCATGCACTGTTGAGAGGTCAGGACCCAGAAGGAAGCGATCTCGTAAGAGCAGTCTCACTTCTCCATCTGTCCATGTAAAATAGTTACCCTTCCGGGACAGAGGAATTCCTAATTCGGCTGCTTTGAATAACCCAGAGAGGGTCGTCCAGTGGTCTTGCTCCTTACTAAACAACCATTTGCGTCCTTCTTTAATTAAGGAGATATTCTCCCCTTCCATTAGTCTTATTATCGTCTTCCAATTTTTTGTTTTGAACCATGCGGAAATGAGTTGACTTAAGGAGTGTTTAATTAACGGATACATGCTAAAAATTTCCTGCTTTGTTATCATTACTTGATATACCTGTCTAATATTTGTCATAGGGAACTCAAAACAAGCTTTTTCGAACCATCTGACTTTTTTAAGCATCAGCTTTTTAACTTGATTCTGAAGCCCTTTTAATTTAGCCTTTAGCATCCCTGATAAATCAGAACGCTCTCTAATAATAAATGTGTCTATTTTCTCTCTTGTTTAATACATTCTATCTTTGCCAACAAATACGCTTTTACATGCTTGCTTTTAGTCATGCTTTATGGACATTAATCTACCAGCATACATACCTTATCAGGTTTAACTATATTTTTAAATACAAACGTGTTTTCTTAAAGAATTTTTTTCCAACTTTCTTTAAACAATATAATGTAATACTCACTCACATCCCCAAAACAGCAGGAACCTCCTTACGGCATAGCATCGGCATTACAGAGAACATACCACACTTACCCATCAAATGGTATAAAGAAAAATACGGCGATCACTTGCTCTCAAAAATGTTCAAATTCTCGTTTGTGAGACATCCTGTAACAAGACTCCTGTCTGCTTACTTTTTTTTGAAGGGAGGGGGTTATAAAGGTATTCCGGAAGATAATTTTTTTTCTGAAAAAGTGATGTCTCAATTTAGTTCTTTCCATGAGTTTCTTGAATGGTTCTCCCCTTCAAAAGTGTGGGTTTATATCCACTTCTTTCCCCAATCTTATTTTATTTGCGACAGCAAAGGCAATATCTATCAAGATTGGATTGGCAGATTTGAACAGATTGAAAAAGATTATGAACAATTACGAGAGCTCTTAGCCCAAAGGGGCATTCAAGCCAAGCCACTTGCCAAAAGAAATGTTACACAGAAAAAAAATACACCTAAATTATCAAAACAAGAAATCTACAAAATATATGAAATTTATAAAAGCGACTTTGACCTGTTAAACTATGACCCAGAAAATTTTTAAAAATAACCATAGAGATGCCCAAAGTCTCCGTAATAATCCCTGCATATAATGCAGAAAAATTTCTATCAGAGGCGGTAGCGTCAGTTGTATTGCAAACATTTAAAGACTGGGAATGCATAATTGTTAATGATGCTTCAACAGATGGCACATTAAATATCGCCCGAATTTGGGCACAATACGACAAGAGAATAAAGGTAGTTCCTCTTGAAAAGAATGTTGGGCTAGCGTCTGCCCGAAATGAGGGAGCAAAGAATTCGCAAGGACACTATTTAGCCTTTTTGGATTCAGACGATATTTGGTCTCCTCACAAATTAGCGCATAGCGTGCAGGTTCTTGAAACAACCAAGACAATCGCACTGATCAATTGTTACTTTCAGTTCTATGACAACACATATCAAATCCGCCGAAAAGTTCTAATCCCATTTCTTAAAGCACCGTTCTTTGGATACAAAGACTTATTAATGAAAAAAGTAAGGAGTTCAATCCCATCCTCTTTAGTTCTAACCAGAGAAAGCTTTGAAGAGATAAATGGTTTTAACGCATTCTTACCTGCCGTTGAAGACCTTGATTTCCTTCTCCGCCTAACAAGAACTACGGGGAAAAAAGCATTTATTACCCCCGAATTTATGCTATATTATAGATTACATAAGAAACAGATGTCTCAAGCCAAATGGTACTCCTTAGTAACATCCAGCAACTATGTGTTAGCGAGAGAATTAATAGCAGGAAACATAGATTTACCAACAGCCAAGAGGATTTTAAGGAGATTCTTAATGTCAAAATTCTTTTTAGTCCCCTCTTTAAGGTTTAAAATACAAGCCCTGTTTAATTCTGCTCTTATGGACCCCTTAGGTTTTCTTAAAGAAGAACTATTGCAAAGAATACAATGGAATTTATTCACTCCGCCACCATGGGAAAAGCCAGATTTCAAAAGAGAACAACATAAATTCAACAAATTCCTACACAAAATACATACTTTAATTCAAGAAGTAATGAGATAGCATTATACAATCTCCAGCTCCCTTAACCATTCCCGGATAATCTTTTTCCTTCTTGGTTCCAGCACCTCCATTAGGTCAAAAATCGTCGTCAGCCTTTCCCAGTTATAATTAGCGAATCGTTCCTTGGCTTCGGGGAATTCGTAAGAGAAGACAGATATTAACACTTCTGGCTCTGCTCTCTCCATCTCCAATGCTTCCAGAGCGTTTGCTGCACTGCCACCTGTGGAAATTAACTCTTCAATCAAAAGAATCTTTTTATATGCTACCACCCCGCCTTCCACCTGTTTGCCTAAGCCGTATTCCTTAGGTTGCGGTCTAACATAAGCCAGAGGCATTGCCCATCTGTCAGCGAGCATAGTAGCGAGAGGGATTCCGCCTGTTGCTACGCCCGCCACCACTTGAACGGAATCTCTATATGGATAGGCGAATGCTTCCAATGCGTCAACTATCATGTTTCTCAAATCAACATACCCGAGCATTCTCCTCAGGTCAATGTATATGGGGCTATGTATTCCAGAACGCCACTGGAAAGGTCTGCTTTCATCAATGAGGATAATCTGAGTGGTTAACATTTTCTTTAACAATTCCTGTTTTGCTCTCTCCCTATCAAAATCCATAGACCGGTCGTTTATGCAAAGATATTGCTTTATTTCCCTTTGGAACCTATTATGTCATATCTTTATCCCTAAAAGAGACCCAATGGAACGAACAGCTATAATTTCCGGGGTTAGCCGGGGCATAGGAAAGGCAATTGCCGTAAAGTTTTTGTCTGAGGGGATCAAAGTGGCGGGCATTGGCTTAAACGACCCGCAATGGAACTATCCTGATTTTAAGTTCATCAGGGCGGATGTGCGAGAGCAACAACAAGTGGAAGAGGCATTCAATATTGCTTTAGATTTCCTTGGCGACAAGTTGGATGTGTTGGTCAACAACGCAGGTTTAGGCTATTTCAAGCCTGTGGAAGACCTTTCTTCGGAAGAGTTTATAGAAATGTTTGAGGTTAATGTTTTCGGAACTTTCTATTTGACACGTCTGGCAGTTCCCATTATGAAGAAACAAGGGAAGGGACATATTATTTTTCTGGGTTCTGTTGCAGCATTGAATGGTATTGCAGAAGGAACGGGATATTGTGCCACCAAATTCGCAGTGAGGGGTTTTGCCCTGTCCCTTTTCAAGGAAGTCAGGCAGTTCGGCATTCACGTAACGCTTATTCATCCCGGTTCTGTCAAAACAGACTTTTTCAGAAACTTCCCAAGTGTGGAAGTTGGGGACTGGATGCTTAAGCCAGAACAAGTTGCCAGAAGTGTTTTTCACGCTATTCAATGCGAAGAGAATTGCAATGTGTTGGAACTGGAATTAAGACCGCTCATACTGCCTTCAAAGTAAATTATGGACTTAGACGAAAGGGATATATTGTATCTGACTTACGATGGCATTACTGAACCTTTGGGCGAAAGCCAAATTCTGGCTTATCTTCTTGGACTCTCTAAGAAATACAACTGGAAATTTGATATTCTCTCTTTTGAAAAAAAGCATGTTCCAGAGAAGAAAAAGGCAGAGGTCAAAAACCTGCTAAACACACACGATATTGGATGGACATATAAAGGCTTTACTGACAGACCGCCTCTCATTAGTACTCTCTTTGACATGTACAGAATGTATTTCACCGCCAAAAATCTAATCTCCCATCGGAAATATAAGATTATCCATGCCCGATCTCTACTGCCAGCATATGTGGGCTTAAAGTTGAAGCGGCGACACAAGAACATAAAATTAATTTTTGATATGCGGGGGTTCTGGCAAGACCAACGGATTGAATCTAGGGTCTGGAACTCCCAAAATCAAATCTATAAACTCTTATACAAACGAACCAAAGCAATAGAGAAAGATTTATTAATCCATTCTGACCACATTGTTGTATTGACCGAAGCAGCCAAGAAAGTAATTGAACAATGGAAAAAGGCAAAACACATCCCCAC
>JAADEI010000007.1 GCA_013153515.1 Chlorobiota bacterium
TTGCGACTTCCCAGTGGATGCTTTGAATCGTTGAGATGCCAGACGTGAAGCCTGTCAAACAGTTCCAATTCTTTTAGTTTTTCAACAAGTTCAAGGACACCCTGTTCAGTGCGTATGTCATATCCAGAAGCGAACAAGTGGCATGTGTCAAGGGCAATGCCCACTCTGTCAGCATCAAATGGCTCAACGATTTGCTTTAATTCTTCCAGCGAAGAAGCAAGGGCGGAACCCTGCCCAGCAGTGTTCTCAATAAGCAATATCACATCAGAGCCATCTGTTTCCCTTAGAATATGTTCAATAGCACTAATAATGTTCTTAATGCCTTTTTCAACACCTGCACCTTTATGGGCACCGGGATGAACCACCACATAAGACAATCCCAGAGCAGAAGCACGCTTAATCTCATCTATCAAAGCACCAATAGACCGTTTCCTTATTTTTTCATCATTAGAAGCCAGATTAATCAAATATGAAGCATGGGAAAAAATGGGAAATATATGCTTTGAATCCTTCCATCTGTCGTGGAATTCCAGAATGTCGTCGTCGGACAACGGAGAGGGAAACCACTGCCTTTGGTTCCTTGTGAAAATTTGAAATGTGTTTATCCCCAGAGAATCCGCTTCATCAAAGGCTTTGTGCAACCCACCACCCACAGAACAATGAACCCCTATCCTGTTCTCAGTTTTCCTGACTTGCATTTCTCAAATGTTGAAGCATAAATCTCACTTCCATAGTGAAGAAAAGGATATATGAAAAAACTATTGCCCCTGCACCAGACCAAATCTTCCCACCTGTCAAGCCAATCACCACAAGAAATATAGCCACGACAAAAAGCCTCAGGAAAGTGCTTATCAGAAACACGTTTGTCAGTTTCCTCACATCCTTATGCAGATATTTAACCATAAAGGCATCTGAAATAGAGAAAACAATCCACCAGATTATGGATGCTATCAATCCATGATGCCAATCTATCCACTCTGGGAACTTGTAACTGAGCAATTTCCATATTCCAGTTGTTAAGACAGTGAACAGTGCGTAAGTTACCTGTTTGTTCATTGTGAAAGGGATTTAAGTGTTTTGCGTAAGTGTTTGAATGAGACGATTGCTATTCCCACGAACAGTGTCAAGCCCAGAACAATGGTTAAAATAGGGATAGTGTTAAACTTCTTGTCCAGCCAGTAGCCCACCAACCCGCCAGCAACACCGCCAATGAGAACCTGAATAACAAAGGTTGTCAGGACAGACCAGATTCTCAATAGCCTATTGAGTTCCTTCCAGTTGAGTTGATTCCTCGCCAAGAATGTCTTCTTTAGGTAGTTCCTCGGATGTTTCTGTCATTTTGCATTCGCCATTGAACACAGCACCTTCTTCAATAATCAGTTTGGGAGTGATTAATTTCCCTTCAATTTTAGCCGAAGCAGTCAAGCGAAGAATAACCTTTGCCCTAATCATCCCATTCACCTTCCCTGCAATGATTATCTCATCGGCTTCTATGTCGCCCTCTATCTGACTTGTTTCACCAGTCACCAACCTGTTCCTCACATTTATTTCCCCCTTGAAAAATCCGTCTATTCTCGTTGGAGCGTCAGTGGACAGCGTCCCTTCCAATTGAGCCCCTTCGGTTATGAAGTTTATCTCTTCCTGTCTTTTATTCCTGCCCATAACAACTTTACTAATTATGAATTCAAAATTAAAACGTAATCAGAAAAGGATTACTTGCATTGGGTCAACGGGAGCCCCGTTATACCACAGTTCAAAATGCAGATGTGTTCCCTTGGTCAAGAGTCCTGTTGCACCAGCCAATGCAATGGGCTCGCCACCCTTCACTATGTCCCCCTGTTCCTTCAAAACAGCCTTGTTGTGCTTATACACAGATATCCACCCGTTCTCGTGGGCAAGGGCAATTACGTAGCCCGTGTTCAGAGTCCAATCACTGAAAATCACAATTCCGTCTTCCACAGCAACAACCGTGTTGCCCTCTCGGGTCGCTATGTCTATCCCGAAATGCCTGCTTTCCACATTGAATGTGTTGGTTATGAACCCGTCCACTGGCGGGATGAATGAAGGCATTGAGCCAGATGGATGTGATTGCCCACCACTCACAACACCACCCAGAATCTTCTCGCCATCCACGGGAAAGTTGCCTAAGTTCAACGTGTCAACGTCCCCAGAAAAAACTTGTCTGAGTTTTTCAACATAGACATAACAGGATTGGGTCATATAAATCAGCGAATCAACCTCTTTGTTGAGTGCAACTAACTTCTCTCTTAACTTGACTTCATCGTATCCCAAAACCCAATATCTCACAGGAGTATATGTTATCAGGAACCACAGCAGGGCAGTCCATAATCCAAGAACTAAAACAATGGAAACAGAGAGAAGAACAGGACTAATATGCCATTGCTTCAGAATACGGAGAGTATAGGCATCTTCAATTATAATACGATACCGTTTTTTTATGCGTTTCTTTTTCAAGGATAATTAATTTTGGGAAGTGAATAAGTTGGTAACAAAGTTATGGTTAATAAGCATAGCGTATGCCCTCTTGACCATATCCGTATATGCCCAGCGACACGCCGTTTTGCGAACAGACACCGCCTACGCAACAAATCCATTCGCAGGAAAGAAACCACCCAAAGGGTTCATAGCCAGATGGTATCACAACTTGACAGCCCGATACAACGCCTATTACCTCGCATGGCAACGACTCGCCACCCTGCAAAAAACTATTAAGGAAAACCTGCAACCACCACCAGACCCAGACAGCCTGCTTCCTGTATTCCCACTCTACGAACCAGACAATTTCTCAGGAAACTCTTCCGACTTGGATTATATCATTGAAAAAGCCACTATCGGAGTCAGACTACACCCGTTTTCCAGATGGACGGATGACAACCTTGCAATCATAGGACTTGCCAGATACTTAAAAAAGGATTTTGAAGGATCAAAAGACATTCTGGCATACACCATCAGAAACTTCCCACCACCCAAAGAACCCTCTAAGTATCAACTCAGCAAAATGAATTCCTTCCAGAAACTTAAATACAAATATCACAAGTGGGCTTATAAACGTGGGATTAAGCACGTGCATGCATATTTTCCCGCACTATTCTACATTTCACTTGCATATTCAGCCACGGAAGACTTCAACAGGGCTAACACGGCAATAAATAAAGGCTTGGGACACCCTTACCTGCCCCTCAAATGGGAAGAATATCTCAAATTGGCTCGTGTCCACGCAAACATTAAAAAAGGTTCTTATTACACTGCCGCAGAGCAACTAAAAGACATAATCCCTGAGATTAAAAACAAATCCCAACGGGCTTGGCTATACTACCTGCTCGGACAACTATATCAACGCAGCCTTTATATCCCCGAGGCTATTGAAGCATATAATAAAGTCCTTGACAACAGACCACACCCAGAACTGGCATTTAGAGCACGGCTCAACGCACTGTCCCTCGCCACAGACCACGGAGTTATCGCAATGAAAGAAATCAAGGGAATGATAAGGAAGATGCTCTCGGAAGAGGACGACCCCAACAGGAAAGCACAACTCTACTTGCTCAGGGCTCGCATAGCACGAAAAGAAAATGATGAAAAAACATATTTTAAAAACTTACAGAAAGCACAGGAATACGCCACAAGCAATTTTATTAAGGCAAAAATCTATGCCGAATTAACTAAGTATTACACCCACGAACACAACCTGCTCGCCACAGCAGAAAGCCTTGACTCGCTTATGAAACTTGACCCCACTAACCCAACTTACCTGCTTTGGAAAGACAAACATTCTCAAATAAAGTTCGGGTCTGAGGAATTGCGGAAAGCCAATCGCCTTGACACGCTTCTCTTCCTCGCTTCCCTCTCGCCAAAAGACCGAGTTAAGGAACTAAAAAAAATCGCTCGGGAACGGGAAAGATTAAGGGAGGAACGACAACATAGAAAAACAACCACAACAACCACCTCGCCAACCATCATGGCTAAAAACGCCTGGTATTTCTATAACGAAACCACTGTCAAAAAAGGAAAGGATTGGTTTGATAAAACATTCGGAAACCGTCCCCTTGAAGATTTCTGGATTGTTGCCAGCAAAGACATGCTCGTGCAGGCTTTCCAAGAGGAAGCAGACACCATAGTTATTGAAGCCGAAGAAGATGTATACATACAGAAACTGTTGGAGGATATGCCCACATCCACTTCCCAACAAACCGAAATGAGAAACCGCTCTGCTATGCACCTCTATAACACCGCTATGGTACTTCACTTCCTTGATTGGTACGCCCGAGCAGACTCAATCATTCAAAAAGCAATTTCATTGACAGAAGACACCGTGTTATTAAAAGACCTTGCATTGTTGGGATACATAAACGCCAGAGAAAGAGGGCATAAGATCACTGCACTTAAATACAAGCGAATGTATGAGCAGTTGGGAGGAGACATGACACCGCCTAAAGACACCCTTCAAAACCTTTATCTTACACTGCTTGAACTGTATCGCAACTACCAAGACAGTGCAGTGCTTGAACTATCCACTTTCGTGGATTCCGCCTTGCCAACACTCACAGACCCCTATGGCACAAGAATAGCCTTTATGAGGGCAGTGTGCCTATGCAGAGATTCAATGTTTGACAATGCAGTCCCAATTCTTTCCTTCGTGGTTAAGACAACAGAAGATGAAGAATTGCGACAGGAAGCACAAACTCTTCTAAACAAAGTAGGCAAAATCAACTATGGCAGTAAGGTAAAAAGGGAAGTTAACACAGATTGTAACGACTGTGAAACAGGAAAGGAACAAACAGGTAGTGAAGATGAATCCCAAAGCACGGAAGAGAACAAGAGAACAAGCCATTCCACATCCAATTCAACCGATGGAAACAGGAACCAGAAAACCAATAATGCCGTTCCTGTGCAAAGAGGAACTAAACCAGACCGTTCGATTATAAAAAATATGCCCTTTAACATTAAGCAAATCAATCTGCCCAAAGACCTTAATCAGCAAAACAATGACAACTAAGCCTATAAATTGGGAATGGAAATAAGAAAAATTTTAACAGAAAATGAGAACGATAGTTAAGTTGCTTTGGATAGCATTCTTCGGAGGAATCATCTTAATTATCGCATTTATTGGACTCATATACTTAGGATTCTTTGGCGAATTACCCGACTTTGAAAGGTTGGAGAACCCAGAGTATAACATTGCTTCCGAAGTATATACCGCAGATGGAAAACTCATAGGCAAATACTACATTCAGGACAGGTCGTTCGTTGACTTTGAAGACTTGCCACCACACCTTATCCAAGCACTTATCGCCACTGAGGACGCTCGGTTCTATGAACATCACGGCATTGACTGGAAAGGCGTTGTCGGAGCAATTGTCTATACCCTGCAAGGAAAGAAAAGAGGCGGAAGCACCATCACTCAACAGTTGGCTAAAAACCTCTTCCCAAGACAACGATTTAGAACAATTCCCGACATAGTAATCACCAAATTGAAAGAATGGATTACGGCAGTGAGACTGGAAAGGAGTTACACCAAAGACGAAATAATTACAATGTATTTCAACACTGTTCCCTTCGGAGGAACCGTCTATGGCATTAAGTCAGCAGCATATACTTACTTTGGCAAGCCTGTGGACAGCCTGACGATAGAAGAGGCAGCGACGCTCGTCGGAATGCTCAAAGCAACAACGAAATACAACCCCGTTCTCAACCCTGAATCTTCCAGACAACGCAGGAACGTGGTAATCCAACGAATGGCAGACGTCGGATTCATAACCCAAGAAGAAGCAGATTCATTAAAAAACCTTCCCTTGGCTACTAACTATACCCCCATTACACACGTTTCTGGAATAGCACCCTATTTCAGGGAATATCTACGCAAAGAATTAAATGAATTCTTAAAGAACTACACCAAGCCAGACGGAACACCTTATGACCTTTATACAGACGGACTAAGGATCTACACCACCATTGATTCAAGGATACAGAAATATGCAGAGCAAGCGATGAAAGAACATCTGTCCTATATGCAAAAACTCTTTTATAAAGAGCAGCCACCCAACCGTCTGTGGAAAGAAAAACGGGATTTATTAGTTAGAGTAATCAAACGAACCAACCGATATAGGAAATTGAAAGAAAAAGGGTTATCTGATGATGCAATTTTTGATAGTTTGCGAGAGCCCATCCCAATGAAAATTTTCACTTGGGAGGGAATAGTTGACACAGTCATGAGCCCTTGGGATTCAGTGGCTCACCATCTCACCATTATCCAAACGGGAATTATTGCCATAGACAATGCAACTGGGCACATAAAGGCGTGGGTTGGCGGAGCAAACTTCAGATTCTTTCAATATGACCATGTGTTAGCACGCAGACAAGTTGGGTCAACTTTCAAACCAATTGTCTATGCAGTGGCTATAGAGAATGGATGGTCACCCTGTTATGAAATACCCAACATGCCCGTTGTTTTTCCTGAATATGACAATTGGAGTCCGCAGAATGCAGACAAGCGATATGGCGAAATGCTAACGCTCGCCCAAGGATTGGCTTATTCAATAAACACCGTAACTGCCTATATTATCAAGCAATTTGGACCGGAAGCCGTCATTGAAATGGCTCGCCGTCTGGGAATTAAGTCAGAGATCCCACCAGTTCCTTCCATAGCACTGGGAACAGTTGAGTTGACACCTAAGGAACTAACTGGAGCGTATGTGCCCTTCGCCACCGGAGGGCAATATAGGGAACCCATAGGCATTATCAGAATAGAGGATCGGTATGGCAACGTGATAGCGGATTTTAGAAGCCCAAGCAAACAAGTGTTAGACCAACGAACCGCCGGATTAATGGTTGCTCTCTTACAGAATGTTGTTAACAGAGGAACTGGAATAAGACTCAGATTGAAATACAAACTTCCGGGAGCAATAGGCGGAAAGACTGGAACGACGCAAGAACACGCGGATGCTTGGTTCATAGGGTTCACACCTCAAATAACTATTGGCGTATGGACAGGTTGGGACTATCCAGAATTGCATTTTAAGAGTATGAAATATGGGCAGGGAGCCAGTATGGCTCTTCCCATCTGGGCTCTACTTATGAAAAAGGTATTTGCAGATAAAGAACTTTACTATAAGCCCACCGCACAATTTGAATTCTTGAAACCAGAATGGATCGCTAATCAGCATTGTTTATATAACTGGAGGTCGTTGCGGAAAACCCGTGACGAATCAACAACGCCAGAGGACGTCATAATTTTCTGATGGGCAGGGAAAAGATATTAAGCAGGTTGGAAACGTTCCCTGAGGAACCCGGAGTGTATATGTTCAAAGATGAAATCGGAAACATATTATACATTGGCAAGGCTCGTAACCTAAAAGCCCGTCTTAAACAATATGCCAGTCTGCACATTCCCAATCGCAAAACTCAATTGCTTGTTAGCAAAGTCCACGATATTGATTACATAATTACAGAAAGCGAAGAGGAAGCCTTCCTTCTGGAACAGGCACTTATCCAGAAACACACACCGCCATATAATGTAATGTGGAGAGACGGAAAATCCTACCCATACATATGCATTTTGAAAGAACGGTTTCCACGGGTAGTGATTATGAGAAGACCTTCCGAAGACAAAGCAGAATGCTATGGTCCTTATACATCCAAAGGCTTATTGGAAGAACTTTATAATCTGATAAGAGAATTATTCCCACTGCGAACATGTTCTTATAACCTTTCGGAAGAAAACATTAAAAAAGGCAAGTTTAAGAAGTGCTTAGAGTATCACATTGGCAAGTGCAAAGCCCCATGCGTCGGTCGGCAATCAGAAGAAGATTATAACCAAACAATAGCACAGGTAAGGAAAATCTTAAAGGGAAATATTGACCCAGTAATAAAATATCTCAACGAAGCGAAGCAGAAAGCAGTAGAGAATCTGGAATTTGAAAAAGCAGAAGAAATCAAGCAAAAGATTAACTTATTAAAGAGATATGCAAAGAAAGCAACCATAGTCCGTGGATTCCGTGCCGACATAGACGTCATTGCATATAAAGCAACCGACAAAATGGCTTTTGTCCACTACATGCAAATCAGGAACGGTCTGGTTGTCCTAACACATAACCTGAAAGTAGCAAAGAAACTCAATGAAACAGATGAGGAGTTGCTTGCAGATGCAATCATACAACTACGTAACCGATTCAAGAGTCAGGTTAAGGAAATAGTAATTCCTTTTGACATAGGGATTAAGATAGAAGGAGTGGAAACAATTGTTCCCAAACGTGGCGACAAATCTATATTGTTGCAGGTCGCAGAGAAAAACCTGAATGCATATATAGACAGAGAATTTCCAGAGTATTCAGAAAAGCCACACCCTGCCCTTTCTGAACTGCAAAGAATTCTTGAGTTGCCCACAGTCCCAGAACGAATAGAGTGTTTTGACATAAGCACATTGATGGGCACCCAAACAGTCGCTTCTCTCGTCGTCTTCCTTAAAGGGAAACCTGCAAAACGGGAATACAGACGGTTTTTGATTAAGAACGTTGAAGGCATTGATGACTATGGTTCAATGAGGGAGGCAGTTCACAGGAGATTCAAACGATTGCTTGAAGAAGATGGACAGAAACCAGACCTTTTGTTGATAGATGGCGGACCCGGACAGGCAGGAGTTGCTTATGACGTCCTTAAAGAACTGGGTTTGGACATTCCTGTTTATGGCTTGGCTAAACGTCTTGAAATCCTTTATCCGCCACATTCCAAATCGCCTATTTACATAGATAGGCGTTCGCCAGTTCTATTGCTTCTGCAAAGAATCAGGAACGAAGCCCATCGGTTCGCTTTGCAATATCAAAGGAAAAGGCGTGAGTTGTCAACACTGAAAAGCGAACTGTTAGAAGTCCCGGGAATAGGGAAGCGACGGGCAGAAGAACTACTCAAACACTTTGGTTCAATAAAGAAGATAAAAGAGGCTTCTTTTGAAGAGATAGCGGAAGTGGTCGGACCGTCAGTAGCACAAAAACTTCAAGAGTGGCTCAGGTCCGCTTAACACAACTGCCCGTTATAACCTAATTTTGCTTGTGAACCCTTTAAATTTTTATATGAAGTGGAAAACGTCTATCATTGCTCGGGAGGATGGAGGAAGGTTCAGCGGGTCAATAGCAGGTTCCTTCGCAGTGTATAATTACATTAGGTTCAATGCCATTAATCCCTTTTCTGAATTTGAAGAATCCAATCTCTTAATACAATCTGTTCCTAAGGAAAACGACTTACCCAAAAGGCTCGAAAACTGGAAACTTTTCATTAACGAATGCAAAGAAGCCTTAACTAATGAATTGCAGGATAACAAAATGCTTATATTCTCTGGCGACCACAGTGGGTCAGCAGGGATTTTCGCTTCCTTTAAAGAAGCCTTGAAAGATGAGAAGATAGGCTTATTATGGATTGATGCCCATGCCGACCTGCACACGCCCTACACGTCGCCATCACTCAACCCGCACGGAATGCCCGTAGGAGCGATATTAAACCTTGATGCCAAACACCTTAAAAGAAGAGACCTACCAATTGAGATTGTTAACCTATGGGATGAGATTAAAGACGCTACAGGGTCATTAAGCCCGGAAGACGTTTTCTTTCTCGGACTCAGGAGCGTTGAAAAGGAGGAATCAACTTTAATAAGGGAATTGGATTTAGAATGCGTTTCAGCCCATGACATTAACTTCTTGGACATTGACGGACTGGCACAAAGAATCCTTGACTTCTTTGACGGATATGATGCAATTTACATCAGTTTTGACATTGACGCTCTTGATTCTTATTACGTTCCGGGAACGGGAACACCCGTCCCTTCTGGATTAACACCAGAGTTTTTAATTGAACTTTTTGACTTGATTCTTCCTAAGTTGCCCATTAAGATTTTTGAGATTACTGAATATAACTCATTGCTTGACATTCAGGGCAAAACACTAAACACTATCATTGAAATCATAAAGCCCTTAGGCAAACACTTTGAAGAATCTGCATAAAGAAAAAAGTAACTACGATGGCAACGCCCGTAACATTAGTGAAAGGCATCATTAAGGAATTCCTAAAAGAAAGCAATATTCAAGATTCGGTTAATGTTCCAGTCCAGATGACCCGGGATGAGTTTGAAGGAGAGGTCACCATCGCTTCATTCCCTCTGGCTAAAATTTTTAAGAAAAGCCCCCCAGAAGTCGCTTCCGCAATAAAAGAGTTCATTGAAAGCAAATATGGAGACAAAATCAAGAAAATTGAGGTCAAGGGAGGATTTGTCAATATCTCATTTAGCGATTCATTCTGGTTGGAATTTATTAAGACACTGGTTGATTCCGATGAGTATCCCATATTCCCCCAAAAATCAGAAACAGTTGTTATAGAGTTTTCTTCCCCTAATACTAACAAGCCCCAACACTTAGGACACGTCAGGAATAACGTTTTGGGATGGGCAACAGCAATGCTTCTTCAAAGAACAGGCACAAAAAAAGTAATCAAGGTCAACCTTATTAATGACAGAGGCATCCACATTAGCAAGAGCATGCTTGCTTGGTTGAAGTGGGGCAATGGAGTCACGCCAGAGAAAGCCGGCAAGAAAGGAGACCATCTCATAGGCGATTTTTACGTAATGTTTGAAAAAGAATATAAGAAACAGGTTGAGGAATTGATGAACAAGGGCATGACCAAGGAGGAAGCAATGGAGAAAGCCCCTTTAATGCAGGAAGCCAGAGAGTTATTAAGGCGATGGGAAGCAGGAGACCCCGAAGTCTTGAAAATATGGCGGATGCTAAACGATTGGGTCCTAAAAGGTTTTGATGAAACATATAAGCGTTTGGGGATTGAGTTTGATCATATTGATTATGAATCAGAAACCTACAAACTCGGAAAGGAAATTGTTCAGGAAGGGCTTGAAAAAGGCATTTTCTATCAAAAGGAAGATGGGTCAGTGTGGGTTGACCTGACCGACGTTGGGCTTGATCACAAACTGCTATTGCGTTCAGATGGAACAAGTGTCTATATAACCCAAGACCTTGGAACCATTGAACTGCGTTGGAACAGATATAAGATGGACCTGATGATTTATGTTGTCGCAGAAGAACAGGAATATCACTTCAAAGTCCTTCAAGCGATTCTCAAGAAATTGGGCAGACCATACGCCGACAGGATTTATCATCTTTCCTATGCAATGGTTGACCTGCCAACAGGTAAAATGAAATCAAGGGAAGGCACTGTTATAGATGCCGACGACCTGCTTGATGAACTGCACCTACTGGCGTATGAAAAAATAAATGAATCCCCTAAAACAGCATCCCTGTCAGAGGAAGAAAAGCATGACCTTGCAGAGAAAATAGCCCTTGGAGCAATCAAATTCTATATGCTACGGGTTGACCCTAAAAAACGAATACTGTTCAGGAAAGAAGAAGCGTTAGATTTTGAGGGTTACACAGGGCCCTTCATCCAATACACCCACGCCAGAATAGTATCCCTTTGGGAAAAAGCCCAAGACAAACCTTCAAGCATTGATTTTCACTACGACTTTAATAAGTCTGAGCGACAATTGTTAAAACTAATGGCATTTTATGGAGAGATTCTGCAAGAAGCCACTCGTAAATATGACCCTTCTGCACTAACTAACTTCCTGTATCGCCTTGCCAAGGAATTTAACAGATACTACGCCAACACACCTATTGTTAAAGAGACAAATGACTTTGCACGTTCAGCACGATTGCTACTTTCTAAATCAATCCAGAAAATCCTGATGGACGGCTCAACAGTTCTTGGAATCCCACTTCCAGAGAGAATGTAAGAATTCAAGGCAAGTTCAAGACAGGTCTTTGCTACTAAGCCTAATTAGAATCTCTTTCAGTTCCCTTGCTTTTCCTGCCGGAATCTGGCTTTTCACCATCCCGCCAGAGGAAATGTGTCCGCAACCTATTATCAAATTTTGAAAAGCCAGTGCTACATACCCCTTTTCGCCATCTGTCGTGGTTTTGGGAAAATTGGAAACGTGAATAATAGCCCCATTAAGTAATTTGCTTAGTGTTTCAATGTCTGTATAGACAACGTTTTTACTTATATGTTTGTTTAGCCATTGGAGGGCAACCGTAGTAGGTTTCGGATTTCCTTTGACTCTAAGCAGTCTGAGTCCGGCTTTTACTATTCTAACGCCTTCAGGCACTAATGAGAAGGACGCAACCCACAATTCATCGCCACGATTGAAAATTTTATAAGGTTCCCAGAATGTTGGGTCAACACCAAACCGATTGTGGAAATAATCCTTCACCAGTTCTGTCCACTTTTCTGAAAAATCCAGTTTTATGGTTTGTCCTTTATATCTGAATCGCTTGCTCATAGCCTTCTCAATTTTGCTATATACATTCCACCACTGTCCAGCTGATGCGGATAGATTCGGACAGTGTGTTCCAACGATTGGTCAAATTCCATATCCTGCCAGCGGGTCAAGCCTTTTGAATGTGGAATATCAGACATATCTATAGGGACTATTTCGCATGGTTCGTTTTGAAGGGCATAATGTACAACGGCTTCATTCTCTTCAGGAGCGAAAGTGCATGTGGAATAGACAATTATACCGCCCGGCTTGGTTAATTGAATAGCCCTTCTTAACAAGCCTTTCTGTGTCCCGCTAATGGATTCAATGAACCCGGGTTCGGCACCTTTCTGCCTTGACTTTGTTTCTCTGGCTCGCCCCTCACCCGAACACGGCACATCAACAAGAACTCTATCAAAAGGTCCTGAATCAGGGAACATAATGCCATTGTGCTGAGTGATTATAGTGTTGAGAACGCCCATTCTGTGAGTGTTTGCTTGCAAAGACCTAAGTCTTCCTGTCACTGGCTCATTGGCTACTATCGTTCCAGTATTTTCTATTATTTGAGCAATGTGGGTTGTTTTACCGCCCGGAGCGGCAGAAAGGTCAAGGATTAATTCATCTCTTTGGGGGTCAAGAATTGGACTTACCAAACCGGGAGCAACATCTTGAACATAGAACCAACCAAGCCAGTGATATAAAGTGTGAGTTATGGAGTATCCCGGAGTGCCTACAACTTTATAAAACCATTTTAAGTATGGCACCTTTTCCAAAACGAATCCAAGTTCTGAAAGTTTGCTAATGGCTTCCTCTTCGGAAATTTTTAGAGTGTTAATCCTTATATAATGAGGTTGAGGGGTTTGCAAACATGCTTTGAATAACTCAAAATCCGGTATTACCTCGGCATACCTGTCCATTACAAAGACTCTTTATGTATATAAACATGTGGCAGGTTCCTGCCAAGTCCCCTATAGTCCATTCCATAGCCCACTATGAAAAGAGAAGGAATCTTAAATCCCACAAGGTCAAGTTGAACATTATGTTTCCGTTCTTTGTGTTTATCAAATAAAGTGACTACAAACACCTTCCCTGCAAATTTGTTTATATCTGCAACCAGTTTATTTAATGTCAGTCCTGTATCCACTATTCCATCCAGAAGAACAATCGTCCTACCTTTCCATTTAACATCATCCAGAGACACATGGACAGTCAATTCGCCTGAACTTTTGTCTTTCGTATAAGAACTTGCCTTAATAAAGTCTATTTCGCACGGTCCTTTAAAAAACCTGACGAAATCAGCGGCGAACACGAAGGCACCTTTCAGGATCGGAACAAACACCGGTATCGTCTCATCGGGTAGTAATTCTTTGAGTTCACGGGCAAGTTCCCGGACCCTGGACAGGATTTCATCAGAGTGCTTGTATAAAATAAAAGTTTTATCGTGCAGGCGAATGGTATTATCTGCCATCCTATCGTGTCCTTATTATTAGTAGTTTCCTTCCTGTGCTGCCGCTCCACTAACCAGTTCCGCCAATTCCCTTGTGATGGTTTCTTGACGGGCTTTATTCATTTGGATCCTCAGTTCTTTGAGGAGTTCTGAGGCATTCTCTGTTGCTTTGTCCATTGCGGTCATTCGGGCACCGTGCTCACTGGCTCGGGCATCTAACAGAACTCTATATATATGTTGGTCTAGCAACCAAGGAATCAGTTCGTCAAGCAATCGGTCTGCTTCCGGTTCAAAAATGAACTCAACGGAAGCGCTTTTTTCCTCTTTTTCTACTGATTTTATAGGCAAAAATGTTTCTACTTCATAGAGTTGAACTGCGGCATTTTTGAACTTTGCATATACTACGTCAATTAAATCAATTTCTCCTTTAAGGAATTTTTCGCGTAGGTATCGGGATAGTTCTCGTGCTTTTTCAAAAGTTAATTCTTCAATCAAATTGAAAAAAGAGTCATTTGTTTTGAAGCCTTCCTTTTGGAAAAATTGGAGTCCCTTCTTCCCAATCGCAATTATTTCAATGTTTTCTCGCGACAACTCAGAATTTTCCTTAAGAACCTGTTCCACTCGCTGCTTAGCCCTCCTGTTGAGATTTGAATTATATGCTCCGCAAAGCCCACGATGGGAGGTAACATGGATTAGGACATAGTAATTGATTGGTCGGGACTGTGCCCATGGAAGCTGGACGTCTTGCGAAACAGCGTCTGTTATGTGAGACAGCATGTCATTGAGGGCATTAGCAAAGGGTCTCATTTTGACTATGGCGTCTTGAGCGCGGCGCAGCTTAGCTGCAGCGACCAATTTCATAGCCTGCGTGGTCTGTTGAATATCTTTAATTGATTGAACCCTTCGCCGTAATTCCCTCAGCTTACCTCCTGACATAAATCTGTGTGTTTATCCTTTAAGAAACAGTTTCTTTTTTCTTCACAAATTCCTTCAGTGTTTCCTTAGCTTCTTCTTCAAGCGTCTTCGTTATTGTATCATCCAGTTCCCCTTTTGCCAACCTTTCCATAATGTCTTTATGCTTGGTATGCATTCTTTCAAGGAACTTAGCGACGAATGGTCGCACCTCCTCTATCTCCAAATCCATAAGGAGCCCTTTCGTACCAATGTAAATCATTGCTATTTCATCTTCCACCGGATAGACGTGATGAGCTTCCTGTTTGAGCAACTCAGTTAGTCGCTTACCCTTCTCAATAATGAACATTGTTGCAGGATCAAGATCCGAACCGAATTTGGCGAATGCCTCAAGCTCTCTGTATTGAGCCATATCCAGTTTTAGCGTACCGGCAACCTTTTTCATAGCCTTATTCTGAGCGGCTCCACCAACACGAGATACTGAAATACCCACGTTAATAGCAGGTCTAATACCTGCGTTGAATAAGCCTGTTTCAAGGAAAATCTGTCCATCTGTAATAGAAATAACATTAGTTGGAATATATGCCGAGACGTCCCCTGCTTGTGTTTCAATAATAGGTAATGCAGTTAACGAACCACCGCCTTTGACTTTATCTTCAAGAGATTTGGGTAAGTCGTTCATTTGAGAAGCCACCTTATCATTGTTGATAATTTTAGCGGCTCTTTCCAGCAGGCGGGAGTGCAGATAGAAAATGTCTCCGGGATATGCTTCCCGACCCGGCGGTCTCCTCAACAAGAGTGAAACCTCACGATATGCTACTGCTTGTTTGGACAGGTCGTCATAAACAATTAGAGCAGGTCTTCCTGTGTCCCTGAAGTATTCACCTATTGCACAACCGGCATAAGGAGCCAGATATACCAATGAAGCGGGATAGGAAGCAGGAGCAGACACAACTATTGTGTAGTCCATTGCACCATATTCCTCAAGGGTCTTAACAGTTTGAGCGATTGTAGAGCCTTTCTGTCCACATGCCACATAAATGCAAATGACTGGATTGCCCTTTTCATATTCTTTCCTTTGGTTAATGATAGTATCAATGGCAATTGTAGTTTTACCTGTTTGTCTGTCCCCAATGATTAGCTCTCGTTGTCCGCGACCAATTGGGATCATAGCATCTATGGCAACAATGCCTGTCTGGAGAGGCTCACGAACAGGCTCTCTGTATATAACACCGGGAGCCTTTCTCTCAAGAGGCATTTCAATGAGGTCGCCCTGAATGGGTCCCTTTCCATCTACCGGATTTCCGAGAGGGTCAACTACCCTGCCTATCATCCCTTCACCAACCAAAATGGAGGCAATGCGACCGGTTCTTTTAACTATATCCCGTTCCTTAATTGTTTTTGTGTCGCCCATTACCGTGATACCAACGTTGTCTTCTTCAAGGTTTAGCACTATGCCCATTGTACCGGAGGGCTCAAACCTAACCAATTCACCGGCTTTCACCTTAGTGAGTCCGTATGCTCGGGCGACACCGTCCCCAACCTGAAGGACAACACCTGTTTCCTCAAGCTCTGCTTCTGAAAGGCTTTGAGCTATCTCTTCCTTAATTATTGCAGTGATTTCCTCTGCACTTATAAATGCCATACCACACTTATTTTTAAGATTTTAAGAAATTAATTTAGAAATTATTTTTTGAGTTGTTTGTCGGGCTATTTGTAGTTGTTTCCTAACGGAAAGGTCTATTTGTCCCTCTTCGCTTCTGATAATAACACCACCAATGATTGATTCCTCAACCTTTTGTTTCACCACAACTTCCTTGGCATTAAAGTGTTTCTTAATGGCTTCTGCTATAACGTTAATAGCCCTGTCATCTAGTTCTGTTGGCACTATCACATCAACATCTTTGATGCCTTTGTGTTTGAAATATATCTTTTCATATTGACGGGCAATTGAATCCAGAAAAATAACTCTGTTTTTGCGGGCTAATAAAAGGAGGAATCTCAACAGCAACTCATCCACCTTGCCCTTGAATGCTCGTTTTATAAGTTTGGCTTTTTCATACGGCTCAATAAATGGAGTCTTAAAAAAGAACTTTATGTCTTTATTTTCAGAGAAAAGTTGCGAAAGTTCTTTCAATTGGTTATAAATACGGTCTTCCTTGTTGAATTCCAGAGCCAACTGGAACAGAGCAGCGGCATATCTCTTGCCCAACCGTTCAATTCCTACCTGCAACATGGATGGTTGTTTCGCTTAGAAGCCTTTGGATATATTCCTCGTGGTCTTTCTTGTCCTTAAGCTCTTTTCTGAGTATTGTTTCAGTTAGGGAGATTACTAAGGATGTAGCGTATTCTCTAAATTCAGAGAGCGCCTTTTCCTTAATCAAGTAGGCTTCCTGTTCTGCCTCTTTGAGGATTTTCTGAGCAGCCAATCTGGCTTCCTCTTTAGCCTCTTCAATAATGGTTTCTTTTATTTTCTTGGCTTCGGCAATGATTTCTTGCTCTCTTTGTTTGGCTTGCTCAAGGAGTCTTTCTTGCTCTCTCTTTAGGGTTCGGAGCTCTTCACGGGCAGCTTCCGCCGCGCGCAGAGCTTCCTCAATCCGCTTCTCACGGGACTCAAGAGCGGATAGAATTGGTCCCCAAGCGTATTTTTTTAGCAAGAAAAACACTATAAGAAAGACAACAGCAAGCCAAAAAACAACCCCTATGTCAGGAGTTAATAGTTCCATGGATAAAAATTTATTACACGAATAGAGCTATGATACATGTAACTATTCCCAAAATGCAGATGCCCTCTATGAGAGCGGCGGAGATGATCATTGTGGTTCTAATGTCGTTGCCTGCCTCTGGTTGACGAGCTGTTGCTTCGGCAGCACGGGCACCAATGTTGCCGATCCCTATTCCTGCTGCAATGGCTGTTATAGCAGCACCGATTGTTGCACCGAATTTACCTAATGCCACTTCCAAAAGAATTATCATCAGGGTTGTCATTGTTCATCTTATTTTGATATTGCAAAGTTAAGCAGGTTTTAATTAATGGAACGGAGGGGTATCGGCAGGCGTTCTCTTCCTTGGAAACACAATAAAGTTCTGATATGCAACAAAATAAATTAAATCAAGAGGAAACGGGTAATGGAAGCATTTTAAGGTCTTTTGAGGAAGAAGACCTGAAGCAACTCTTGGGGAATAAAGGCTTTCCTGCATACAGATCCAAACAAATCCTATCTTGGCTTTGGGAGAAAGGGGAGAGCGATGTTGACAAATGGACTGATCTTCCGAAAGACCTTCGGGCTTGGATAAAAGATTCTTTTATAATTGACTCGCTTCGCCTAACAAATAGCCTTCAATCTCAAGATGGCACGATAAAGTTCACATTCGCCTTGGCTGATGAACCGAATATAGAAATAGAGTCCGTGCTTATCCCTTCTCGTGATGGCAAACGAAGCACGTTGTGTGTTAGTTCACAAGCGGGTTGTGCTATCGGTTGCACCTTTTGTGCTACTGGAACTCTGGGACTGCTTAGAAATCTAAAGTGGTATCATATCCTTGAGCAATTCGTGCAGGTTCAAAAGGCTACTGGAAAAAGAATTACTAACGTGGTATTTATGGGTATGGGCGAACCAATGCAAAACCTGAAAAATGTTATAACTGCTATCCAAAAGATGCATAACTATTTTGACCTTGGTTATAGACACATAACCGTTTCCACTGTCGGAATTCCGAAAGGGATTATAAAACTGGCTGACGAACTGCCAAAGGTCAGGTTAGCCCTATCATTGCATAGCGCTATTCAATCCAAGCGAGAACAGATTATTCCTCTGGCACAGGCTATTTCCCTTGATCAAATCGTTGATGCTTTAAAGTATTATCAAGGCAGACACGGGCGTTGGATCACTTATGAATATGTTCTCTTGCCGGGATTTAATGACACCAAGGAGGATGTGAGTGCATTGGTTGAAATGGGCACTGAGGTTCCGGCTAAAGTCAACATTATTCCCTTTAACCCATTTCCGAAAGCACCTTTCAGGGCACCAACCCAAAAAGAAATATATCGGTTTGCAACAATGCTAAAGAAAAAATATCCTTATCCAGTTACGGTTAGGATGTCAAGAGGGAAGGACATATCCGGAGCATGTGGACAGTTGGCTCTATTACACAAAAAATCATTAGATTCTCATAACAATGACAAGGCATAGGGAACAACTTCTTCTTTGGGAAGCCACTTAACTGGATATCGCTTGAACCAAGTGTATTGCCGCTTAGCGTATCGCCGTGTGTTCCGTTTCACCAGTTCAATCGCTTTCGTGGAGGAATATCTTCCAGCAAAAAAGGGGAAGAATTCCTGATAGCCGTGGGAACGCAGAGCATATAAGTGATTATAGGGATACCACAGTCGGGCTTCCTCTATCAAGCCTCTAAAAACCATCTGATCAACTCTCTCATTAATCCTTTTATACAAGCGTTGCCTGTCGGTCAGTATTCCAAGCCATATTATGTGATATGGAATTATGGGCTTGTCCTTCCTGAATGAAGAAAGGAATTGTGAATATGGCTTTCCTGTGTGTAAACACACTTCCAACGCCCTTATCACTCTTGGAGGATTCTTTATGTCCACTATATTCAATGCGTCTGGGTCTTTTTCTTTGAGCATGTTAACCAGATGTTCCAATCCCTTTGTTATCAATAGGGTTTCCAAATAGTGTCTGATGTGTTTGGGCACCTGCGGAAGGGGGTCCAGCCCATAGATAGCAGAATGGATATATAGCCCTGAACCGCCAACCATAACAACCGTATCATATTTAGTGAATAGGTCTTCAAGCAACTGCCTGCATTCCAAACCATAATCACCTGCAGTGTATTTCTCAAATATTGATACATGATTTATGAAGTGATGTGGGATGGCATCTAAGTATTGACCGGGAGGTTTATTAGCACCAACGCCCAGTTCAATATACACCTGTCGGGAATCAGCGGAAACTATTTCTGTTTTGAGATGTTGAGCCAGTTGGAAAGCCACGTCTGTCTTTCCAGAGGCAGTGGGTCCTACAACTACAAACAGTTTTTTATTGGTTGTCATCAGGTTTGTCCTGTTCTGTGTCGCTTTCCGATATATTTTGTTCTGCTAATTCTTCTTGTTTGGCTAATTGTATAAACTCAGCAAGTGTATATTTTGGCTTCAAACCCAGTTCCCGTCCTTTTTTAAGCATATACTCAAATGCCTCAACGAAGTCATTGCGAATTTCACCGTCTAATATGGCATCTTTAATGGCTTTTTTTATTATTCCCACGGGCTTGGATGGCGGAATATCAAACACTTTCATAATTATTTCACCTGATATAGGAGGTTGGAAGTTTCTTATTCTGTCTCTTTCTTCAACTTCCTTAATTCTTTTTTCCAGTTCATCAAAGTTTTTGAGGTATCTCTTGACTTTTTCTGGTCTGGAAGATGTTATATCTGCTCTGCATAGTGTTAGGAGGTCTTCCAGCAGGTCGCCAGCATCATTGATTAGTCTTCTTATTCCACTATCTGTAACGTGTTCTTGCGTTAGTGCTATTGGTCTTTGATGCAGTGCAACTAATTTTTTCACTTTTTTCATACGGGAGTCAAGTGGCAGATGTAGTCGTTTGAATATCTTGGGCACCATTTTAGCACCCACTGCGTCGTGCCCGTGGAATGTCCAACCTTCCTTAGGGTCAAAGGCTTTGGT
>JAADEI010000038.1 GCA_013153515.1 Chlorobiota bacterium
ATCTTCATTGCCCGCTCCAAAGGAAGTTGTGTAACCTGCTATGGCTAAACCCCCATCCCAAGTCTGAACTATTGAATAGCCAAAATCTCCATTCGCACCTCCAATAGTCCTTGTCCATCTGAGGTTTCCGGTTGCATCTAATTTGATTACGTAAAAATCGCCTCCCCTTTGTCCCGCGATGGCATAACCACCATCTGTCGTTTGGATGATTGAGTAGCCTATATCTGTTCCACGGTCCCCAATCGTTCTCCCCCATTGTGGAGCGCCATTTGAGTCTAGCTTGATCACATAAACTTGCAAATTCCCAAGCCCTCCTGAGCTAATAAAGTCAATATCCCTATATCCGACTATGGCATATCCCTTATCAGTAGTTTGGATAATTGAATATCCAGCATCATAAGCACCAGGGGTCTTTTTAGCCCATTGCATATTTCCGTTACGGTCCAATTTAGCAGCATACATATAAGATATGATTATGCCAATACGACGACCATATGCAGCAACGGCATATCCCCCATCGGAAGTTTGAATAATGGACCTTCCGAAAAATTCAGTAGCATTAGCTCGTGCTACCATAAAGTCTCCCAATGCTAAGCATAGGGTCTTACATGAGTCAGCAATGATAAATAGAGAATCAACAGAACAATTACAGTTATTATCACAAACCATAGTTTTTATGTAACCATCTATTGTGTCAGGAATTAACACTATTGAATCACCATTTTGGGCGACTAGTTGCCATCCCGCTGGATATTGCCATTGCCATGTTGCTCCTTGTGCATGCGGTGCCTTCCATACCATTTGTTCACCACTGCATCCCACCTTCAGTCCTTGGATTTGAACGGAAGGAGTCAAACTCCCTAAATTATTTGTAATCATACCAAGGCACGAACCACCGCCAGCGCTAATATCTATTCTGCCACTGCCTGTTATCGTCAGAGCATTACTAACATTGGTAATGATGTTTAATTCCTTACAGTGTCCAACACCACTTATTACCGGATAATTGCCACTACTAACGGTTGGAATTATTACTGTGTCTGCACATGTAGGTAGTCCAAATGGATTCCAGTTGCAGGGTTTGTGCCAGTCAGTATCTATGGTTCCGGTCCATATGTATGTCTGTTGAGCGTTAAGAATTACATACATTGATAATAATAATCCACAAGGTATGCTTAATCTAAAATGCATTATTGCTATGATTTTCAATCGCCGAGGTATCTGATTTGATTGCTTGTTGTGGATGATGTACTGGAGTTATTTTTCTTAAGCCTATTAATCTCTTCTTTTAGAATTTGGTTTTGTTCATAAAGTTCTTTAATTGCTTCCACAAGGAAAGGAACAATGCGTGTGTATTCCACAGAATAAAATCCTTCTTTATCTTGTTCCACTACCATGGGCAGTATTTCTTTGACTTGTTGTGCAATAAATCCCGCTTGCAATTTAGATGGGTAGCCCAACTTAATAAGGGAGTCTTTCCATCGATAGTAAACACCCTCAAGTTGTATAATCATGTTTAAAGCATGGTCTATCTTATAAACATCTGTTTTAAGGCGTTCATCGGAAGTTTCATTTATTCCAATACTCTTAATTCTACCATTAACATGCAGTTTATATGTTGGGGAAGTTGTTCCTATTCCCACATTAGTACCGTTGTCATAGATCTGAGAATTGCAAAGGTTTGTTCCTGTCCATTTAGGTAATAAGTTAGCGGTTGGAGATGAGCAAATGGGTGCTATGCCAGTGGATGTTCCCGGTTGTTTGATTTGCCACGTAGTCCCATTCCAAATGAGTATATCCCCTGTACCGTTTCCTGGTTTGATGGAAATGGGATTTCCTGAGGTGCCATCCCCAACAACAGGACTAGTAGTCACCGCAACCTGACTACCCCAATTGTCACCAACACTATCCTTAGCTAACACCCATTGACTACCATCCCACTTCCATACCTGATCTGCCGACGTCCCAGAGGCAAAAGTAATGGGATTCCCACTGGTGCCATCGCCAATTATCGGATTCTGCGTCTGAGCAACTTGGCTCCCCCAGTTGTCCCCAAACGTAGTGGGGTCAGTCCACGTCGGTGCAACTCCCGGTCCTTGAGAAGTTAATACGTATCCGGAAGTGCCCGCATTCCCTCCCGGCATTATAGCCCCACTAAACTTAAGGTTCCCTGCTATATCTAACTTTTCACTTGGAGAACTTGTCCCTATTCCTACATTAGTGCCATTGTCATAAATCTGTGAATTACACAAATCAGTGCCCGTCCATTTTTGTAAAAAGTTTATTGAAGGTGATTGGCACAGTGGTGCTATGCCAGTGGATGTTCCCGGTTGTTGAATTTGCCATTGAGAACCATTCCAAACTAATATGTCCCCTGCATTTGTTCCTGATTGGACAGTTATAGGATTTGTGGTGGTTCCATCGCCAATTATAGGCGTCTGAGTCACGGCAACTTGACTGCCCCAGTTGTCGCCGATAGAAGGGGCATCCACCCATAAAGGGGGGGAGCCGGGACCCTGAGAAATAAGAACCTGCCCAGAAGTCCCGGCGTTCCCAGCGGGCATTAAGGCTCCTGAAAACATGATATTCCCGGATACATCAAGGGCTTCGGATGGGGCACTCACACCGATTCCCACATTGCCATCGGAAGTAACAAGCAAGTAAGGTGTAGGAAGACCTTTCTTTTCCACTATCAAAGCAGGTTGATAGTAAGAATCACTAATTTGAACATGCAATTGTGCTTGGGGATTAGTCGTCCCAATGCCAACGTTCTGGGCTTGAACAACATTCAAGCCCCACAAAAACCCCACAATTCCCAAAAGCATCTGTCTCTTTAGATGAAACATCATCTTTTTTATTTTGAATGTCTTAATCCCTATAAATCAATGCACCTGAATTATCCCATTGAACTCCAGGTCCTAAGAAAATGGTTGGATGCCTCAGAACAACTCCTCCATTGCCATCTATATCCCATCCATCATATACCGCTACTGGATTTATTACATTAGAGGGGTTTTTATTAATTATATATGCAGTTACTATCGCTATTGTTGACCATGCACCTCCGGCAATATTAATAAAGTGTTCATATGTATAAATTGCTGACATGTAAATTCTAATATCGCTATTAGCATCTGTAGTAGTAAATAAGCCTGCAAAAGGAGAACGCCGTGTTATAGGCAGATTTAAAGGTGCCTTATCATATATTTTAACGCCCCACAATTTGAATCTGGCGTTATGTCCAACCACTAACTTTGCCGGTTCCCGATATAAGTTACTTTGATATTGAAAAGTTTCTTTTTGAGTAATCTGAATTTTGCAATCATAATTATTGCTATCAGCTGACGTTCCGATAGCAACATGAATAGGACAAAATATAAACAAATTTTGAAATGGCTGTAAGCGTACTCTTGTGTTCCAAGTGTATAACTTTCCACTATCTAGGACCAATGTAACAGATCTGCATCGTTGAAGCCAGAATTTGAGCGTGTCGCCTATGTCCACTGTTGTGTCGTGGTGATAAATTGAGCATGTGTTTCCCCAAGGCAATAGGGTGTTTTCCGTAGGGATACCGTTATAGTTTTGAACTATTCTGCCAGAGACCCATAGCGTTGGTTGTTTGTTTTCGGGCAGGTTTGCCCATGCCGGTGGATTTGGTTTCCATCGCATGCCCACAAGACCTGAACTGTCTATAATAACTCTGGAATACTGATCTGTAACAATAGAAAAACCCTTAGGAGCATTTGGTGAGTTGTAAAATATCGCACCTGAATAACCTCCTTCGGGAGCAAAAGCAATATATTGTGTTGTAGTGTTACTACTGCCTATAAAAGATATTCCAGAGCGATGTGGTGAAGCGACATAATCTCTTGGTTGAATTACTATATATTCCGCACCATCCCTGCTTTTGAAAATTAGTTGCCTTGTTGTAGCTGGATAACCGGGCATAGGTGTTCCTACGCCACGGATGATTAAAGCAGTATCGGGCAAAGAGAACAGGGAGTCATTGCTATGTTTCCAAGTTAACTCCCTATCTGTTAGAATATACCGCCAATTTGCGCCGTCATAGAACCAGAACCCCTCAAATGAGCCGTCTGTTTGATAAACCAACAGTCCGGTTGCTGGGTTAGGAATGCTATTGCGTTGGTTGACAGAGAGTCTGGGCAATAGGACGCCACGAGTCGTATCGGAAATCTCTAAAACAGAAGAATTGTCGGGCGGAAATGTACCTATCCCTAAACGTCCATCCGGCAAAACAGAAAATTGTGGATATGCGGCGCCATCTAGTTGAACCCTTAAAAGGGGTTGCGAGAATGAAGATGGGGCGACAATGTCCAATCGGGCTTGGGGATTGGTTGTTCCAACGCCAACGTTCTGGGCTTGACTGATTAATATGCCCAAACATAATAGGTTGACTACTTTGAACAATTTATTCATGCTCTCTAATTTTTTAGCCAAGTTATGAGGCTAAGGAATTGCAAACAAGCACAAAATTTTATTTAACGACACATTTTTACACTGGACAGACCAAACAAAATCCCACATAACCATCTCATTTTTAGCACATTAATCTTGTTAACAAATCCCTAAACAAGCAAAAAAATTTAATACAGGATTCTGACCTTAAATCCCAAATTCTTCTTTTTAAACCACGGTGTAACACAGAGTTCAAGCACAATGGACACAGAGTAGTAAAAAGGCACTAAGAAATTTAATAAAAACTCTGTCTGTGTGGAACTCTGATTTAACTCTGGCGACTTTGTGACCTAAGTAATCACAGTGGACATGCAGAGTTGGAGACTTAATCACTCTGGAAGAGTGATTCCAAGTGAATGCGAGATTTTACGACGACTTTTTAAGTTTTTCACAATTCACATGATTCATATCAAGCCCTTTACAGTGCAGGAATTGGCGAATAATGAGCAGAAATGCATTTCTATGGTCATTTTAATTTAGGTGTTCAAATCTCACTTGATGTACACAAACGGCTGTTGCTCTGTTGATTCTCATCATCCAACTTTGATTGTGTGTTTATTAATTGTTTTTGCTTTTTGTTTTATAAATTAAAGAACCATGAAAAGAAGGAAAGCATTAATCACGGCAGACTGGCACCTTGGAAAGACCTACAATAGCAAAAGCCTGCTTCCCTTCCAGAAAAGGATTCTGGAATGGCTTGTTAACAAAGCGATTGACGAGCAGGTTGAATGGTTCATCATTGCTGGCGACGTCTATGACAAACGGCGACCTAACAGGGAAGAAATCCAAGTTTTTGAGGAACTGCTCTATAAATTGGACACGGCTGGAATAAACATCCTTGTTGTTGCTGGGAACCACGACGGCGATGTCCTAACACTATACAGTTCACTGCTTGTCAAACATAGCAAAGGACAGGTTCATCTTATTAAAGCAGGAAACTCACAAAGTCCCGCATTCCATAAAGTCTTTACTATAAACAGATTTTCTTTCTATGCACTGCCATACATAAACAGGCAACTATGCCTTGAAATCCTTGACAACGCAGGCGTTTCCCTTGATGAGTCTTTTGATGGAAGCCCGCTGGACGCACTTGTTCAACACTGGATTGCCGACCTTGAAGACCCAGACAGAACACTTATCATCTCTCACCTGTTGCCTTCTTCTCTGACTGGTACAGAGGCTGGCTCTGACGAAGTGGTTGGTCAAATGATGCCTGTGAACCCAGAATCGTTCAAGTCCATCAAGGGCGTGTTCTCTGGACACATCCACAGACCGCTAACCATTGACCCGAACCTTACCTTCGCTGGGTCGCCCTTCCACCTGCATCCTTCGGATAAATATGAACCTTCCGCATTGATAGTAACCGTTTCGGAAGACATAAGCATAGAAAAGATAGGCAATCTGCCAACAATTTTCCACAAAATCACGATTAGCACAGAGGAAGACCTAAGCGACATACCCAACCTATCGCCAAATCAATACTACATTTTCAAAATAGCATCAACAGACAGGAAACTGTCCGAACATTTGCATAAACAACTGCTGGAAAACCTTCCCGAAGACATCACGTCAAGCATTGAATTTGAAACAGGAAGCATTCCAGTGAGAAGTTTCGCTGAAACGTCCATAACACACGATTTGCATCAATACACACCAATTTCACTCATTAAAACCTACGCCAAGGAAGTGCATGAGACAGACTTGACTGAGGAAGAACTCAGAATCATAACCGAAATCCTTGAAAATCTGGATAACGATGAGGCTATGTAAACTAAAACTTAGGAACTTCATTTCCCACGTCAATACAGAGATAGACTTTGAAAACATAATAAACACACACAACACAAATTTTATTTTAATAAGCGGGAACACGGGCAGTGGCAAATCCGCCATTCTGGATGGACTGATAGCAGGGCTTTATGGCACTGGCAGACATAACACACTCATTGGCAACAGGCAGGCTCTCTCTGACTATGCCGACAATGGGAAATGGGAAGTGGAAGTTGAATTCATTATAAACGACAAGAGATATAAGGTTATCAGAAAAGGTTCCACGGCAAGATGGTTTGTCCAAGAAAACGGAACATTCAAGAGGCTAACCACCGAACCACCACTGCCTATAAAAGAGGGTAAGATAGCACGACAAGTGATGATAATCCCGCAAGGGCAATATCTGAAACTGCTTACTGCCACAAAAAGTGAACGTAAGGATTTGCTATTGGACTTAATAAACCTTGATTGGCTGGATAGGTTCATACAGAAAATGAAAGACCTGAGAAACAGATTAGAGCAACAGGTTAAAGACAAAAGCCAAGACCTTAAATCGTCGCTAAAAGACACAATCAATAATGCAAGAGAAATTGAAAAATTAAACAAACAAGGGAAATTTGATGATACCCTTGAAAAATTCAATAAGTGGCTTGAAGAGATTGAAGAGATAAATCCAGAGGAAGACCCTGACAGGTTAAGGCATTTCGTAGAATCAGAAAAGGTTTTAGACACTTTGAATAGCCTGCTGAACGACCTATCAGAAGAAAAGAAAGAGATTGAGAGTATCATAACCCAAAAAGAATCAGAAAAAACAAAACTGGATAGGCTCAAAACACGAATGGAAGAACTAAACACGCCATTAGAGAAAGCACGTAGAACTCTTGAGAATCTTAAAGAATTAGAATCTCAGAAAAAGCATATCTCACAATTGGAAACCAAACTTGCCGAACTGCGACAATTGGAAACCCTATTCAAAGACTTAATAGACAATCTGGATAAGACACGAAAAGAGATAGGCGACCTGACCAAGCAAATATACAATTTAGGAAAAGACATTAAGGCATTGGAAGAGGCAGAGGAAAGTTTACGAACATTGCATAAGATAGCAAAAGATAATTATGAAAACATAGACACAGAAATTTCTAAATTAATAAATGACTTATGGCATCTGTCCAACACACTATCAACAGGAAAGTCTTATTACGACAAATGGCGACAGGCAGAAGCCCTAAGGCAGACTCTTGAACAACTCTTGCAAGAAGTGGAACAAGTGCAAAAGTTTGCCAACCTATCTGGAAAACTAAAACCCTACATTAACATAATAGACAATTTAAAACAGGATATAAACAAAGCCCAAAAAGATAAGGAAGCGAAGGAAAAAGAACGAGATGAAGTGGATCGGCAACTGTCGGAACTAAAAAAAGAACTTGAAAAAATAGAATCCCAAATAAAGCAGTTGCAAAAACAGAAGGAAGAAAAAACTAACATTTTGGAAGATTTAAAAACCAAACGGCAACAGTTAGAGGAAGAACGGCAACGGATTGAGGAAGACTACCGACAAATAATTATTGCAGAATTGGTTTCTCAATTGAAGGATGGCGAGCCGTGTCCCATCTGCGGTTCCACAGAACACCCACATCCCGCTTCCGCTGGAAACTTCTCTGCCGAAGACCTACAAAAAATTCTTAAAGAGCGAAATGAGATAAAATCTAAAATTGAAGACATTGACAAGCAAATACAACAACTGGAAGAAACCTTGAAGAACATTGAAAATAAACTAAATGACCTGTCTGAGCGAGAAAAACAAAAGCAAGAGAGAATCAAAGAGCAGGAAAATAAACTCACGGCAATAAACACAGAAATTAATGCAAAAGAAGAAGAAATATCTCAAAAAACAAAGCAATTAAATGAAAATAGGCAAAGTTTAAAAAATGAGATAAATAACTCTGGCATATACGAACGCTATGAGACTAAGAATATCAATATAACTGAGGAAGACTATGCCCGATGGGTCATAAATCAATTGCAACGGGATTGGCAAACTCTTTTGAAAAAAGTAGCCCAAATAGGGATTTCGGCACAGAAAACACAACTGTCTGGTTCCACCGCTGGAAACCTGAAAACAGAACTACAAAACAAATTGAACGACATAGAAAAGTTGAAAAATCAATATGAGAGTTGGAAACAAGGCACCTATGATGGATTGGCAAAGCAAATTTCCGATGAGTTAGAAGTGATTAATAGCAAACTGGAAGTGTTCATTAACGACTTAATGGGTTCTGGCGTAAATAACGAAAATTTACGTGAATTAACCCAATTATTACATACACTTAGGAAAGACATAGATGCGATAGAGAACATGGCGTATTTCAAAGAACAGGTTTATGTTGATTTTGAAGAAATAAATGAATTAGATGAACTAAGAGACAAGTTGGCAACTGACAATGCTGACCTAAAACGGGCAATAGGCATGATTGACGAACAACTGGAAAACTTGAAAAATATGCTTTCTGAACAAAGAGGCAAACTGAAACAATTAGAGCAAACTAAGGAAGAAAAAGAGAAAGAAAGGGCAGAGTTAATGCAACAGATTGAAGACAAACGAAAGGATAACAACATATCCCTTAGCATTGAGGAAATAAAAGAAAAACTAACGCAATTAGACAGACAAAACGAGTGGCAAAGAGAAATAACAAGTTGGAAAACAGAAAGGAAAACAATATTTGAAAACCTAAGCAACGATTTATCACAATTATATGAAAAACTTCAAGATGAAAAACTCAAAGAAGTATTAAAACAAGATGAATTACCTAAACTTCCTGATTTAAGCCAATCTTCTGACGATTTACAAAACACTTCTTTTGACCTAAATGCAGTTCTGACACGAGTTGAGCAATGGCTTGAAGAGGCGAGCCGAATCGTAACGGAACGCATTAAAGAACTGGGCGAAAACATAAGCCATTTGGAAACAGAAATAAATAATCTGCGAAATGTGAAAGATAAAATAAACTCTCTTGGCACATCCATCGGGCAGAACACAAGCAATCTTAGGAATCATCTTGAAAACATTGAGGAAACACTTCGCAAAACTGCTCAATTCCTGCGGTTGTTCAAAGTTGTTGGCGTGGAAGGAAGCAGGAGGAGAGACGGCAAGCCGTCCCTTGAAAACTGGCTATCTCAATTTATCCTAAACAATATGCTCAAAAACGCATCGCCCTATCTAAGGGAATTCACTGATGGCAGGCTGGACTTCGTCGTCTCTGATTCAGACTCTCAGGACACTATCCAGATTGTTGATTACAGTTATGGCAAGGTTAGGAATGTGAACGACCTGTCTGGAGGCGAGAAATTCATGACTGCCCTGTCCCTTGCCCTTGGACTAACAGACCTGCTCATGCAATTTGAACAAAATGCTTCCCGCCCAAACTTCTTGTTCATTGACGAGGGATTCGGGACACTGGACGCCGAAAGGCTTGAAAAAGTGGTTGCCCAACTCAAGAACTACGCCGACAAACACGACATCCTGCTTGGAGTCATCTCTCACCGTCAGGAAATGCACGCTCTGGCACCTGTGAGAATCCACGTAACGCACGACAGAACTAAGAAGGGAAGCAGAATAAAAATAATCGCCAACTGAACATTATTAGTGTTATGAATAAAAAACCATAGTTTTTTTAACGTAAAACCTGTTAAAATCAGACCCGCCATGAAGCAACGCCATAAACTGACATTCAAACCAAAATTTAAAATCACTGGCAGAATGAACAGAACTTTAAAATCAAACAAAAAAGAGTTTGTAAGAGGCTTTTTACATAACCACGCCCAAAGGCTAATTGACCATGGGTATGATTTGGGATATAAAAAACTGGCAAATATGATTACAAAACATTTTAGGAATATGAATCTTGAATTTGTTGATGTTGTCTTGCCCGAGGAAGAAGGCACCTTGCTTGATAATTTCATTATTTCCCATAGCCCACACACTTGGTCTCTCAGAAGTCCGTATAACCACCACATCAATTGCGAATTCTCTATTAACTATGTTGAAAAACTGATTTCTTTCTACGACGAATTTAGTAAGAAAGTCAAGCATTCCCGCACTATAAAAATTGAACCTTTTGAAGACATTAATCCTGATAACACTCCTTTAACAATTGCTTATGAGATTTTTTCTCATGGGTCTAACACATTCATCCCACGAATTTCCCTATATCTTGAAACCTTCTTCATGAACATTTGGATACATGCCGAACAGGATTCGCCTGATTATGCTATACCTACCGAACCCAATCCATACTTGGAATTATTCCGAATTTTTGAACTGGAAGACTCTGATGATGAACCCAAGCATCCTGCCGACATAACAACCATCAAAATCACCTTTAAAACAAAGAAATTCGGGTATCGCAGAGGGAAAAGTTATCGTGGTAAGCACAAAAAGAACATAGACAGAACGTTAAGCAAAAACTTCTCTGCACCCACCGACCTAAGTGAACTTACCGAAATTTCCCTTGACTCTTGGGAATTTGAACGAGGTAAAGAGGGCGAACTGGTTCTCTACTACCGAATCCCAAGCGATAAAATATGGCATCTGAGCATTAACAATATTCTGGGACTAATTGATTTGACCCTGAAGAAGTGAAGGAAACTACAGTGTACCCAGAGTTATGCACAGTGGACACAGAGTTCTTTTTTAAAACCACAATGGACACAGAGTAAGACCCAGAGGACACAGAGTATTAAAGAAAATCAAAAATTTGATAAAAACTCTGCGCAACTCTGTTTTTACTCTGTGGCACTCTGTGACCCAAAACTTACTGTTTAAGCAGTTCCAAGCCTTGCTTTGCTGATTCGCTATATGGATTGTTCATTAGTGCTGTTTCAAAGAGTGCTTTGGCTTCTTTGTATTTCTTGAGGTAGTAACTTGTCCAAGCGAGCATAATGACGGCATCGTAGTCAAAGGGATAGAGGTTGACCAGTTTTTTGAACAGGTCGTAGGCTTCAAGGTATTTGCCTTGGTTGAAGTAGATGGAACCGAGGTAGTATAAAGCACGATAGTTATTTGGGTCTATTTTGAGGATTTCCTTATATTGCTTAATTACTTCATCAATGCGACCCAGTGCATAAAGTGGATATATGATGCCGAATTTGGCTTCAATGGAATAGGGCATTAGCGAGATGGCTTTATTATAGTAGGCAATTGACTGTTGGAATTGACCGAGCATGTAAGAGAGCCATCCAAGACGCAGATTGATTGGATATGAGTTTTCATCATAGACTTCTTGAAGGTATTTAATCGCCTGAGAGTAATTGCCTTCTTTTTCGGCTTCGTAACTCTTCTTGAAGGCTTCAATGATTTGTTCTATTGAGGGTTTAGCGATGGCAGTTGTTATCACTAATTGTCCAATTAAGAAAAGTATGCTTAATTTTCCAATCATGGCTTTTTAATTTTAGGGTTTGAGTTCCAGAGGTTGAAGATTAGTCCTGTTCTTATGAGCAGTCCGTTGTAGATGGGCGTAGTAACGCCATCGTATTTGGAATGAAGGATTGTTGTGTAGAATGAAACTTTTCTGCCAACGAATAAGACGTTAAGGAATTTCTGATTTGAAATGAACCTGTTTGTTGCATAGACGAAATATCCGTTGTCTTCTAAGTAATTACCGATGCTTCCGAAGTAGTAGCCTGTTGACACATAGGTTTTCTTAATCCTGAAACCCACTTCAACCCGTGTGATTAGATTAGTAAAAGAGTTTAGCGGTAGTGTTTTAGTAACAACTGGTTCAATGCGGAAGTATAGTTTATCACTTGCGAGAGGGAAAAGGACAATGTATGTTCCCAAATGCAGGGTTGAACTTGTGTTGTAATAAAGATAATCGGCACGAATCCCTAAGGAAAACAATGAAAACTGAGAGAGAATGGATGTTCCGAGAGAAGCAAGGACTTTGCCGTCATAGAAGCCAAGGTTATTGCTTAGAGACATGGAAACAGTGCGTGTTGCAAGAACACGGGCTATTGTCAGGATACGAAGATTGTATGTCAATACTGTTGAGGGATAGAAGGTTTGGTTATTATTGGCTGACCCGCCATAGCCAAATCCCATCCCGCCAGTTGGTCTGTTTGAACTCAAATCCCACTGTGTAGAGACGGAACGTTGGAAAAAGAACATTTGATATAGATATGTTTTCCGTGATAGCGAAAGGTTATATCCACCAAATAATCCAAAAGCGTTTTTGTCTAATTCAACAGGGTTGGCTACTTCGCTTGCCTGAGTGGAATAATCAAGGTTAAAGAAGTTCAATGCGTTAATGTCAAGGCGATAGAGTTTTGAGTTGAATAGCGGGATGGCTGTTTTCCTGTGTTCAGGAAGGCTTTGATAGTGGAAGAAAGCACGTTCAAGGTCGCCCATTGCCAAGTGGGAATATAGCAGGAATTCGTTAACTATCGGGTCATTGGGATTTGTCTTATGAGCCTTCCGCAAATGCTTAATGGCAAGGTTATATTTCCCGAGGTAGTAGTATGCTATTCCCATTCTGACACGCAGGTAGTAGTAGTCAATACCGTTCCGTAGGGCTTCTTTCCCTTTCTGGATAAGTTTTTCCCAGTTTCCAGAGATATATAATTCATAAGTTTCCTTATCTGATTGTGCATAGGTCAACCGCTGGGCAAACAAGTTGGTTGCTAAGTTCAAAGCCATCAAACAGGTCAATATAAGAATCCTTTTTCCCATTCCAGTTGTATTGTTTTACGTCCTGTCGTGTATTGCAATGTTGATTTTCCATTCATTGCCAATTTAAGCATTGCTTCTGATTTATTTATTGTCTTCTGTCCCATCAGGTTTATTATTTCAACGTGGAACGAGACAAATGTTGGTTTGAGGATATTATCCACGTCAACGACCTTAATAAAGTATTTTGTTTCAAGGAACTTGAACAGGTTGATAGTTATGTCTTGAAGCAGAAGCAGAGCCAACGGATGGTTTATATAGACAGGCATAGAGGCGTGGAAAACAGTTCCTTTGCTGACTGTGTAGGGAACGAAGTATAGAGCGTTGAAGAGGAAGAACAGAGGCGATGATTTCTTGCCGTGGAAGTTAATGCTTCTGAAAAAGGGCGTCAAGTTTCGGAAATACATAACCGAGCCATCATCCAAGCATTTAAGATATGGATTGTTCATAATGTCTATGTCTGCAATAATGTAGAAAGAAGTCTTTTTGTTGTTGATGGTCATCGTTCCTGTGAGGGTTGTTTGAGGCGGGAAGGAAAGTGCTTTCTGAATTTCGGGAATTATGTCAATGTTGCTAATAATCTGTTTTTCCTGAGGGAATCCCTGTGGGACAAATTTAGCCTTGATGCCATCGGGATATTCCAGATAGTTTGAGAATGGGACTCTGATTGTCTTACTGCCGATTGTTGGGAAGGGCTGGAACTGGAAGTGCAGATGTGGATATTGGGAACGTCCTGAGTTGCCCACGTGGGCAATGATTTGCCCTTTCTTAACTATTTCGCCACGCTTCACTTTGATGCTTCCCTTCTTCAAATGGCTATATTGAGAATAGATTCCATACCCATGGCTCACCACTATTGAATTTCCCCAGTTGTGGCGTGTGTTCACTTCCCCTACGGGATTGTCTTCTATCCCATCGGCTATTTCCACCACTGTGCCGTCCGCCACCGCTACAACAGGCTTGTTATAGCAATAATAGTCTTCCAGTTTCAATCCAGTGCTTTTGAACTCTTTGCCTTGCGAGTCAACGATGACGAAATCCCAAGCGAATCGCCAATCGCCTTTGTGGGTATATTTCCCATCAAATCCCTGATTGATAGTCCATTTTCCAAGGACGGGCAACCCCGCATTCAGGTAGAGGCTGAAAAAGTCATTACCCTTTTCAAGATAGAAATATGCGTTTTGTTCTGGATTTTTGAGTTGCACAGGCGGTTCAAAAAGCAACCTGCCCTGTTTGTGTCGCAACCTTAAGGCAAACAAAACTGTAAGGACAATGAAGTTGAAAGGCAGGGAATAGACAGGCAGATGGAACATGCTCATAATGTTTGCTAACCCAACGGTAGAGAGAGCCAACACAAGAATGGACACTACCACAAGAACTAACGATGCCCAAGTGGGAACATAGAAAAACGTTCCGATAGCGATGGCTGTGAGAATGAAGTTAAATCCATAGTATGACGTTGCCATGGTTATGTCGTCAACACCAAGCCAGTTCAAGAATGCATAGGCAAGGAAGAACCCAATGAGCGAATAAATAAAAGCCTGACGGGAATGGATTAATAATCCCAGTGCAATGATTATTCCCGCCACAACATGGAATTGAAAGAATATAGCCCCAAGCGATTCAAAATAGAGTTTCAGGGAAAAAGGCAGGGATACATTGCTTTCAAACCATTGATATGCCTTAACAAGCGGGATTCCACCGATGGCATATAGTTGATTTTCCAGATATATGCTTCTCAAGTTTAGACCCAGTTCAGTGAAATAAGGGAAAGAAGCAGTCAAAAGCCAGATGACAATAAGAAATGGTATGCTGAGATACGGCAATCGTCGGCTATAGAGCCACCCTTCCAATGCAATGGTAATAAATAAAGTTGCGAGGGACGAAAGGGTTATGAGCAGTGCCACACGCCAATCAAAAGCGAAATAGACCCCTATGCCCAAGCCAACCAATAAAGAATTAAAGCCATAGAGACCTTTCCTGATTGCAAATGGGCTATATCCAAAGAGATAAGCAGTTAAGTTGGCTACACCCACCGCCAACAGTCCACTGATGCCCACCCACCAATCAAGGAAGGTAACCATCAAGAGCAACAGTCCCAGAAAGCGATTAATAGCAAAAAATATCTGTGAATAACTATACAGTATGCTATCAGAGATGGCAAGAATAGTTTCCCTGCTTAGTTTCACAATTAGTTATTTTCTGTCGTGTCCGAAAGACCTATTTCTTTCAGATGGTCTGGGACTTTCTCAAGCGATGTTATGGTCTCCAGAGTTTCTCTCTCCCTAATCACATGCACTTTGCCTTCCATATCTATAAGGACTACGTTTGGACGCATATTAATGAACTGAAGCCATTGGGTTGTGTTATATGCTCCCACACGCTTAATAACCACGTGGTCTCCGGGTTCCAACATAGGAAACTTCACATTAGTGCGTATCACGTCTATGTTCATACATAATGGTCCGTAAACAGTTGTGTCTTCAAGATAAGGCGGGACGTCCTTAGCAGGATGAATTTCGTGTTCATACCAAAAGGCGGTAAATAGTAGGTTCACGCCAATGTCAATAATCATAGCCCGTTTGCCGTCTGCAAGCCGTTTGTTGGCAATCACTGTCCCGAGTAAATATCCTGCATCATCAATTAATGCCCTGCCTGTTTCAAGGAACAAAACGGGCAAATTATAAGAATCAAAGCCTGATTCTATCAATGCTTGAGATATAGCGTCGGCATATTGCTCAAAGGAAGGCGTCGTGTCCTTCCCACTTAGATAAGCCCCCCGTAACGTGTTCTTGGAAGCGAACCCTCCTCCAAGGTCTATGTAACTAATCCGATGCCCCCATTTTTCTTCAATTTGTTTAGCAAGTTGAGCGAGTTTGTGTGCTGCTACGCCATAGGGCTTGGGACTCATAATATAAGTTCCAATATGCGTATGCAGTCCAACAAGGTCCATCTTATCACTCATCATTATTCTGGTTATTGCAGTCCACGCCTCTCCATTTTCATAGTTAAAGCCGAACCTGTCCCATTGCGGATATATGCCAGTGTCCATATTAACACGGATAGCCACCTGCGGACGCTCTTCCAGTTCAGAAGTCAAAGACAGAATAGTGTAGAGTTCATCAAAATGGTCAATGTGGATTAATGACCTGTTTTTTATTGCTTTGGCAAGGTCCTCCCGTGTTTTGTCCGGACCATTGAAAATTATTTTATCTCCCGGCACCCCATTCCTCAACGCCTTGTCATATTCAAACCCAGAGACCACTTCAGCCCACGCCCCCTCCTGATGATACACCCTGCAAACCGCATCCAGATAGTTTGTTTTATATGACCATGCAAATTGAACTTTGGGATAGCGAGTTGAGAACGCCATATATGCTTGCCGATACACTACCCTGATGGTTCGTTCGGAAAAAACAAACAGTGGCGAGCCATATTCTTTAATCAGTTTTTCAACAGGGATACCATCTATCTCAGTTATTGGGTCAACCACTTCACGGAATCCAAACTTAGACGGCATTCCCTCAACAATCTTACTAATGGAAGGTTTAACGTATGGCTTCTTCATCGTGGTTGAATTTTATGTTTTCACAGTTCACCGTAAATGTTAATTTTTTCAAAGTCTGAAATGTGTCCAATCAGGTCGTAAGAGTATCTGATAAACATTGTTCCCACCTTAAAGTCCCTCATTGGTTCCACTTCCTCTCCCAGAGCCAACCTGAGCAATGCCTCTGGAATGTTTTGCCCTGCCCCAACTGCCAGATATACCCACGCTGGCAATCTTGGATTAATCTCAATGATATAATACTTCTCATCTTTCGTTTTAATAACTTCCAGTTCTATTCCCCCTGCCCATCTGGTTTTCCTGAAAAAGTCTTCCGCCAGTTTAACTAAATTGTCGTCTTTAATGGCTATTCCCGCCCATGCCTTCCCCTTGTCTGTGATATACTGTTTTCTCATTGGCACACATGCAACCATATTGCCCTTTCCATCGCCCAGAGCAACGGCATTCACCTCAGTGCCCTTGACATACTCCTGAATAATGATAGGCAAGCCCCACTTGGCTGCAATCTTGTTAAAGTAATGAACCGCCTGATGATAGTCATAGGCAGGATATGCCTCATAATACTTCCCTTTAATCCAGATGGGATAAGAAAATCCTTCTGGCAAAAATGCTAAGTCTTTAACATCAGTGATCGCTTTGGTTTTCGGCACTAAAAATCCATATTTCTGCCCAAATTCATACAGATTAGCCTTGTGCCGTTCCTCAAACACATCCAGTTCAGGCACGAAAACGCTAATGCCCTGTTGCCTCAGAAACTCTTTGTGCGTAATGAATATGTAAAGTTCGGCATCCAGATTAGGAATGATAACGTCAAACCCCTCTTTCTGATGAATTTCCATAATTCGGTTAATAAATGCGTCGCTGCCACTGGACGGGTAAGGGATTAAATAAGCCTTGTCAACCAAATCACGCATATAAATTCCCGGCTCCAAGTTCTCATAAGCCAACCCCACTATGCGGACGTCAAACCGATCAGACTCCCTTATCCCCCTGATTGTCGGAATCCCCGGACCGGGATTGTCGTGATTGTTCAAGCCAGTAACCCCCACAACAACCTTTCTCTTATCAGACATCTCACATCAGATTATAGAACTTCAACATATTCAAAAACTCCAATAGGTCCCGCTCCGCCTCCTCCTTTGAAACATCATATTCCTCCAAAATCCTCTCCAATATCTCCTCGTCAGACTTACCTTCCTGCAACATCTCCAAAATCAACCTCCCCACTTCATTGGTCCGAAACGACTCTCCCGTGGAAGGATTGAACACAAACCCGTTTTTGCTAATGGCTAAATCTTTCATCTGCCGCGTTTTTTCCTTGCTTTTAAGTTAAAACGAACAAAAGGGCAAAAAGGTTGATGTGGGTCAGGGATTCACAACATCTCCCTACTTCTTGCCTTCAATGCCTCCATGTAACTCCACAAAGGGCTTGGGTGGTCCTTACCTGTTTTGACTTCAACAACAATGTGCCATAGGATGAGAACACCTGACCCCTAGTCTCGCAAAGGTTGAATTTCAGAAATATCATTTGGAATACCCGCTTCTTTGTACGGTGTTGAAATTGTAATTTGTACTATTTGTCTATCTCTTTTCCAACATAACTCACTATAGTGTTTTATAATAAGCATCACTTCGGGGTCTTGAGCTTGTCCCTCATTCCCACTCATACTTACCTCTTGCCCAAGGTCAATAACAGAAGCATATAATCGTAATTCCTCGTTGATACATTTCAACTCATACTTATTTATATCTTCCTGGGAAGGATCATAATACTTAATGTTCGGTAAATCTACCTCTCTTAAAATGAATAACACATTCAAAAGCGGCGACGGAATTTCAATAAACTCCACATTATTGTGTCTATTTTCAACGTACGATTTTATTTCTGTTTTTATTCTGTTTATTATATTATTTCCTATTATCTTGACCTTGCTATTAAGCGAAGGAGAAATCAAGTGTTCAAAGGCTTTAATTATCTCTTCTTCTCGTATCACATAATGCTTGGTTCTGGCTTCAGAAAAAGACAAAGGGAGCCTTCTAAATATGACCTCACGGACAATCACGTCTGCCAAAGCTGCATCAAAGTTAAGATGTGGAATTTCTCCTGCTTCATCCTCAATAAACGCGGAGCGAGGAAATGGGACTTTAACATCAATTGGGAACGGAGTAATTAATTCACATTTATCATGACCAGAATCAAACTTCAGTATTTGTGAATACGTTTCATAGAACGCATTGTAGAAAATCTCACTGGTTTTATCGTAAAATTGTTTAATTTTTTCAGAGGATAACTTAGCCTTTACCCTGATACTACCTATCCGCTTTTGAATATTCCCTTTTAATATTCTTATAAATTGGTCAAACTCTTTTTCTTTCTTTCTAACCAACTCTTTATATCCTAACTCTTCCAGCAGTCGCTCATTGCTTAATATATCTTCCAAACACTTTTTAAAGAACTCTATGTTATTTAACCATCTATGCAAATCCCGTATCTTATCAGGTAATCGAGGATGAGCAATAGGCTTTCCAATTATGAGATACCGCGGTAATGTATATTGTCGTATAAATAACAAAGCAATATAGCGGCATATCCATATGTTGATCTGCCGACTATTACCCAGATTATCCAGTCCAGGAAATGGATATCTAAGATCAATAGAATCCAAGCGATATAAATCATTGTAAAAATAATCAAACCAATAGAATACTTCATCCATTGTTCTGGGCAATAAAGGATATTGAGGAGGATAAGAGTGAGAAAACTCAAAGAAATATCTTAATAAGCTGTAATGTCCTTTATATAAGACAAGCCCTCCCAAAGCATAATGAAACTCTAAAAATCTGTCTGCTTCTTTTTTTCTTTGCTCAATCTCATTTTTATTGACCACTATTATTTTTTCCGATCTATATTCAATTTTAGGTGTTATGGGCTTTAATGCATAAATAAAGTACTGGTATGAATTTGCCCAAAACTCTTTAAGTAGTCGAGGTTTCGAGATCATTACGTATACATTCCTCCACAACCAACTATATGTTTGTTCTGAAATTGGAGCACTGGTGATTACCCCATCTCCTATTAGCCAGATTCCACTAATGGCTCTATATTCCAATGCTCTCAGCCTATTACTGCTAAGCCTAACAGCCCGTTCAACTAATCTATTTACAAGGTGATACAAATCTATAGGATAAACAACATCCTCCCCTTGTTTCAACTTCTCATGTCTTATCCTACTGAATATAGTGCTATAGAAGTCAACAAGTGTTTTCTGCAAATGCTCATTTTGGGTATCCATCGCATATAAGGCAATGTCATTAATGCTTTTAAGCAAGTACTTCTTTTCTGTCGATTCACCATACATATCAATGCAATGTTTCAAAAGATCATTCGCATTTCCAGAATATATAGCAACTTTATGAATCCAAAAGAAAAATACGATTACTAAAAAAACGGTAAATATCATTAACACTATGTGTGCAGAGTTTGCAATCATATAGTCAAGCCACTCAATATTAGTAACAAACAGGGGTTTGAGTTTTAATGCTAAGAATAGCATTGAAATAAGAGAACCATACAGGAAAAACTCAAAAAAGCTAATACGCTTTCTACAAAAAGGTATTTTTAATATCGCATTATGAGGGAATTCTGTTCTCAAAACTTCCCTAATATTATCCGATTTAAATTTTTCCCCAATTTGAGATATCTTATCAACAATAATGGGATACGCTATACCCATAATAGCAACAATAATTGCTACACATATTTGGCTAATCATTCCTAGGTCCAGAAATTCCTTCATTCTATAATACTTAAAACAATATAAAATATTTTTTAGTTTCCATTT
>JAADEI010000023.1 GCA_013153515.1 Chlorobiota bacterium
CAGAATCAACGCCTCCCCTAGATGTCCTTCCTGTTATAATAAAATTCCCATCTGAGGTGGGATAAATGCTATGTGCGTGGTCTGGACCACCAGCATTATCCAATCCTACCATCCATTCAGGACGCCCCCATTTATCTGTCTTTACGACAAACAGTTGACCCGGCACAAACTGCGGAATAGGCGGAAAACCTGAACCAGTGGTCATATACGTAGCCAGACCAGTAGTCACAAAACCTGAATCAGAAGGGACATATTGTACTTCATCCAGAATAATCATATTCATTCCACCTAAACCAGAAGGTCCCGGACCATAAATTCTAACGAAGCGTATGCTACCTTGCCCAAAAGAATCAACACTAAGAAACACAAATAAGATAATTACGTATACATATAATAACAAAGACAAAGAGAGGGAGGGGCCGGGACCCCCATTACTCCTATCCGACGGTGATCCCGGCATCGCGCTTGGGCATGAGGACACTCTATTCTCCTTCCTTGGCATCCTAAAATGATTTCAGCCTAACCCTACAGGTTCTGATTTCAAACATATACTGTATTCATACTGACCTTATCAGCTTTTAGGGAACAATTTAAATATCAAAATTCAAGTAATAATTCCCAAAAACAGAGTAAAATAACCATCACATATTTAAACAAATTGGCATTCATATATATTCTGCCACATGTGACAATTTTATCTTATTCCTCATTTAACAATCGTGATTATAGCGAGTTTGTGAGATATCTTATATCAACTGTCACATGAAAAACTCATGTATATAACACACCCTCTGTGTGGCAATTAAAACTTTATAATACCCTTTCATGTCCATTAAAATCAAAGAAATTGCCTGCAATCTGTTCCACAATTTATAACAAATCACATATAATTCACTCTTAAGTTTGAATCAAACATGAAAAAAACAAAATTTTAATACGCAACAACAGTTGTAAACTGCACTATTAAGAAACAGGCATGTTTATAGAATTTACTACAATGGTGGTGTCCCCATCTGAAGCCCTTTGGGTCGCGGTGATGACCCCGTCATCGCGGCCCCTCCCCCTCCCTTTCCACATAATCTGCCTTGGGCAAGAACAAGACAAAAGTGTTCAAAGGAACTTTTAAAATCTCTACGGATGAGAAAGTGTGTGTGTTTAAAATGGATTCCTGCTATCGCAATCATTCTACTTCAAACAGCTCTTGGAGAGGTTCCCGTGTTGCAGGAAAAACATCTTCCGATATTAAAAGAACGTGCTAATCATTTTTATATATATTTCCAAGAGGCATATCAGCTATACCCCTCTATCCCTCGCGGATTACTGGAAGCCATATCCTTTGAAATTTCTAGATGGAATCATTTCACTCCTTCCGAAGAAGCGCACTCCCACCTTGGAATGCCCCAACCATATGGAGTGATGGGCTTAGTATATGATACCTCTGGATTTTTTAGAAGCAATCTATTAATCATTGCAGAAATTTCAGGCTATTCAATTGATGATTTAATTAATTCTCCGAGATTCCAAATAATTGGATATGCAGCTGCACTAAACACATTCCTGAAAGAAGAAGCCACTTGGAAGAACATTAATAAAGCACTCCGAGAACTAAGTGAAATAATAGTTTATAACGAAGTGGGGCAATATGCTCAAGACGTACGATTATATCACATTTTACGATTAATGGAAGATGAACAGTTTATGTCTTTAGTAGATTATAATGCATACCAGATTCCGTGGGAAGAGTTCTTTCATCCTGAAAATTTAGAAATCTTAAGAGGAGGCAGTGTTATCTTGAATAAAGACGCAGGTCGGGTGACTTCCCCTTCGGGCAATTCATATAGGCTAATGGCTCCTCCCTGTAATCCTCCCGAATATCCCGGTGCTATATGGAAACCTGCTCATTCATCTAATTATAGCTCCAGGTCTACTAACCCCACTCACATCGTTATTCACACAATACAAGGCAGTTACTCTTCTGCTATTAACTGGTTCCAAAATCCAAGTGCCAACGTCTCAGCTCATTATGTTATAAGTTCCTGGGGCGAAGTAACACAAATGGTTTGCGAAAACAAAAAAGCATGGCATGTTAGGTATAATAACAACTACACCATTGGCTATGAACATGAAGGCTACGTTTCAGACCCCATTTGGTACACAGACACTATGTATAGCACTTCGGCGGGAGTAACAAGAAGTGTTTGTCAAAGATGGAACATTAATAGGAAGAGGGTTGCGTGGTTCCCATGGGCCGCAACAACATTGTATAGAAACACAGGGCGCCCGGGCAGCTGCGTTAAAATAAAAGGCCATCAACACTATCCTAATCAAACACACACTGACCCCGGAAGCAACTGGGACTGGGAATTTTACTTCAGAAAGATAAATGGCTTGCCCTCTAACATAACTACATACACTGCATCATCAGGCACATTCTATGACAGTGGCGGTCCAACAGGAAACTATTCAAATGACGAATTTAGAGGCTGGATAATTAATCCTCCGGGCAACAACCCCGTGGTCCTCACCTTCTCACAGTTCAACCTTGAAAATCAATGGGATTATTTATACATCTGGGATGGCACTGGTCCGGATGGCAGGTTCATAGGATACTTTACCGGAACTAACAATCCCGGAACAATAATAGGATATTCTGGCTCTCTCTATATAGAATTCAGGTCTGACTGTGCTACTACACGTAGTGGCTGGAAAGCCTCTTGGTCAACGCAATCGGTTAGTTGCCTGGCACCTGCTAACCCCACTATACACACTGTTCAACCACTGGCAGCGTTTGTTACGTGGCGACATGTTCCAGGAGCAACACACTACACAGTCGCGTATAAACGGCACTATTACTCTAACTGGATATATGTGACAACCACAGATTCTTTCTTGTGGCTAACTGGATTGGCAGCCAGTTCCCATTATCAATGGCGCATTAACGCACATTGCTCTGCAACAGATAGCAGCAGATGGATTGGTGGAACATTTACCACATTGCAGGCACAAGGCAGCTGGTCAATAACAAGTTGTTCTGGATTCTTTGCTGATGCAGGAGGACCACACGGAAACTATATGTACAATGAAAATTGGACATTTACTATAAACTCACCCAATGGGAATCCAATTACAGTAAGTTTCTCAAGTTTCAACACCCAAACAACTTATGATAAACTTTATATTTATGATGGCAGCTCAACTTCTGCACCTTTAGTGGGCGTCTATCACGGTACAAATTCGCCTGGAACTATAACTTCTTCAGGTGGTTCAATCACTTTCAGATTTAGGTCAAACAAATCTACACAACGCTCCGGATGGTTTGCTACATGGTCAGTGAATAATTGCACCGGCGGAACACCCCCACCACCCCCACCACCGGGTCCCGGAACTCCTTCCACTACGGCAGGGGCGAGAGTTGTGTCTCCTCTACCCAACAATTGGATAACTTCGTCGTTTACTGCAATATTTAAGGATAGTGGTGCAGTTAAAGAAAGATTCTACCTAGTGACCGACCTGTCTTCCGATTGGTATGCAAATTCAAATCGTGGCTTTTTCTATGACCGTTTTGCTACGAACTCCGGTCAATGGACTCCATATAGCGGTCAATGGTCATGGTTACCTAATAGTGGTATATTAAGGCAAAGCGACGAAATAAACTCTAACACTAGCATTTCTGCTTATGTAAATCAAAATGTTTCAAACATAATCTTATACAGATGGAGAGCGCGGATTGATGGAAGTGGCACTAACAAGCGAGCGGGACTTCACTTTTTCGCAGATACGCCCTCCCTTTCTAATAGAGGCAATTCATATTTTGTATATTTTAGAGAGGACCATGACAAAGTTCAAATTTATAAGGTAACCTCCAACTCATGGAGCCTAGTTAAAGACGTTCCTTATACCATACAGAAAAATAAATGGTATATTTTCTCTGTGGTCTTCAACCGCATAAGTGGTCAAATTGACGTTTATGTTGACACTGTTAAAGTGGCTTCATGGACAGACCCCTCTCCACATTCCACAGGACGATACATATCTCTCCGTAGTGGTAATTGCATTTATGACGTTGACTGGCTTGAAGTATGGCGATACAGACCCGACTCAACCGCTTACATATTAGTTGGCTCGGGAGGAGATATTCGGTTTGAAAGTCCAAACCAGACAATTAGAGTTGCGAGAGTTCATACTGTTGTGACCGACTCTGCTGAAAGACTATCTACTCTTGACCCACATATATTTACGTATTTGGTTGATTTTTCGCCACCTTCCGGAGGTATGGTAAATGACGGAACAGGTTCAGACATAGATTCCACAATCCTAACAAATTCAATCTCTGGAAACTGGTCTGGTTTTAATGACCCAAACTCAGGGCTTGCCGGCTATCAATACTCTGTGGGCTTAGCACCAGGAGATTCATCCGTATTGCCATGGACCAGCACTACTACCACATCATTTATTAATACAACGGTCACACTAATACCCGGACAGACTTACTACATAAATGTTAGAGCATATAATAACGCAGGTCTCATAAGCAATATAATCTCTTCTGACGGATTCATAGTATTATCACCAACTCAACCGACCACGTTCGTAACGGCTCCAACGTGGATAACCGATTCTACTACTGTCAACTTCAGCGACCACCCTTCGGGAGCTATTCTATGGAGATTTTATAATGTTGCTTCACATTACAGAATGCATTGGACCGGCAACAACAATCTTGGATTTATCTATGATGACTTTGATTCGACTGCGTTGAGTAGTTCTTGGGTTTTGGGAACAGGCACTTGGACAGCCTCCGGAACAGGAATGCTATCGCAACAAGATGAAACAGAATCTAATACCGCCCTTTCTATATACACAGGCAATCTTTCAGGACAGCCCATTTTATATCACTGGAAGATGCGAATTAATGGCAATGGTTCCAATAAACGGGGCGGGGCACACATTTGTGCAAATAACATATATCAATCTAACAGAGGAAACTCATATTTGATTTATCTCCGCGAAGATCAAGATGTTCTGCACGTAGTAAAAACAACCAATAATGTGTTCGCTAATCAGCCATCCATATGGAATCCAATAACCCTCAACGCGGGCACTTGGTATGATGTCAAAGTTGCTTATGATCCTTCCACGGGAAAAATACTTGTTTTCATTAACGATACACTGAAAGGTTCATGGACAGACCCCAACCCACTAACCCAATGTAACTTCCTATCCCTAAGGACAGGTAATGCAGTTATAGACTATGACTTCGTTAAGGTCTATAAATTCAGGTCTGGGACAAGCATCACGGTCAATGCAGGACATTCTATGGAGCTATTCCTTCAAAATCCACATCCAGATACCCCGGCGGGATTGATAAGCTCAATAGTTATAGATACCCATCTATTGGTTTCACCAATAACGCAAACAACAATTAATGTAGACTGGACATCTCCTTTCCCTACAGGCTCAATTTATGACATCACCTCAACAGATGCCGACACCCTCTTTGACTCCTCTGCCCTCACCACAGTGACTATATTCTGGGACAACTTTTTTGACCCTAACTCAGGCATAGAACACTATTCTGTAGCGCTAGGGACCAGCCCAGGAATAGCAGACGTTACCAACTGGCAAACCACAACAGCAACATTCCATCAATGGACCGGCTTAAACCTCAGCACGAACACGTGGTATTTTGCATCAGTTAAAGCCACTAATAACGCATCTCTTGAAGCGGCCCCAATCTCAAGCGACGGATTCATAATAATCCCAACATCTTCTATTTCCAGTTGGGACACGTCAGGCACAAGCCCCGACTCAACTGTTATAGACGACAATCCGGACGACTCAATCTCTTCTGTTTATAATCCGGGCCTAGCACAAGTTAAAGTCATTATAACAGACAAAGGATTGCTGCTCATAGCCAGCGAATACATACCCGGTGTTCAAGTCAATATCTTCTCAATGGATGGACGCCTCCTGTTATCATGGGAAGGAGACATAGACACAAGAAGGCTAATAGCTGTTAACATTGCGCAACTGCCACCTATGATATTGGTACATTTGAAAGAGACAATGGGCAGGAAAACAAATAACAAAGCAAACCCGCCAGCTATCAAATCAATCTATGTTAGATAAGCAAGTTTATCTGACTCTTTGTCCAAATCTTGAAAAATTAGTATTTTAGTACGAAATTAGCCAAGTGTTGTGTTAAAGTGGACTATTTTTCCTGTTATTTTCCTAAATTGTTGGGGCATTGTCGCCGATACGACTGTGCTTTCACCAGATACTTTAACAATAGAAAATTCCGATATATCTAATTATTTGGCTTCCTATGAAAATGAACATGTATGCGGATTATTTGCCTTATTTCTCACCTTCATAGCAATAGTTGGTACAACTCTCATCTTTATTGGAATCGTCCTAACCCTGTTGGGTACTATAATCGACAGACGCTCTTTAAAGCGGGCATTAAGATTAATAGGAGTAATTTTAATATTAGCAGGACTTTTAATCATTATTAAATTGAAGAGTGAACTTCCGTAAAACGATTTTTTATTAATTTAGACCGACAAAATAACCCTCCTATGGCAAAGACAGCTAAATTCAAAATCAAACGGATAAATGTTCTACAAGCCTCTATTGTTGCAAGCATAGTAGCATTTTTCTTTTCTATTATTTTCGTTTTAATATACGGACTGTTTTTATACAGTATCATGAGTAGCATTCCTGTCAAAGACCAAGCCATCACTACTGCCATTCCCTTTATTGGCACAGCCTTCTTTCTGGCGCCAATTCTATATGGTATCATTGCTTTTATTTCAACTGCAATCTTCACATTTCTGTTCAATTTAGTAGCTAAATGGCTAGGTGGCATAGAAATAGACGTAGAAATCTTAGGCGAAGTACAAGAGGATTAGATATGCACAAACCACATTTGGCATAACTTTGCCAAAAAGAGATTGGAAATGGCTGACTTTGTTGATTTGTACCAATACCATGACTATTATGCGGTGGATGACCTGCTCAGTGACGAACACAAGGTTGTTAGAGACTCTGTTAGGAGATGGGTTTCACAGAAGGTGAAACCAATAATTGAGGAATATGCTCAGAAAGCTGAATTTCCCAAGCATTTGATTCCGGAACTGGCTCAATTGGGAGCCCTAGGTCCCACTATACCTCCTGAATATGGTGGTGCTGGATTGGATTACATCTCCTATGGGATGATAACTATGGAGTTGGAGCGTGGGGATTCAGGGATCAGGTCATTCGCCTCGGTGCAGAGTTCTCTGGTCATGTTCCCAATATTCAAATATGGTTCTGAGGAACAAAAAAGGAAGTATTTGCCCAAATTGGCGAAAGGCGAACTAATTGGATGTTTCGGACTCACTGAACCCAACCACGGGTCGGACCCGGGAAGCATGGAGTCCAGGCTTGAAGACAACGGAGACCATTATGTTCTTAACGGGAGCAAGATGTGGATAACCAATGGGTCAATATGCGACATTGCTGTTGTGTGGGCAAAGGATGAAAGCGGTATTGTTCGCGGAGTTATCCTGGAGAAAGATATGGAAGGATTTCAGAGGTTTCCCATTCACAACAAATGGTCATTGAGGGCTTCGGACACCGGGGAATTGGTATTTGATAATGTTAAGGTGCCCAAGGAAAATGTTCTTCCGTTAGCCGAAGGGCTCCGTGCCCCACTCAGTTGCCTCACTCAGGCTCGCTATGGGATAGCATGGGGGGTCATAGGGGCTGCTATGGAATGTTTTGATACTGCTGTGAGATATTCCAAGGAGAGGAAGCAGTTTGGGAGACCAATTGGGTCATTCCAGTTGATTCAAGCCAAGTTAGCAGATATGCTAACTGAAATAACCAAGATGCAGTTGATTGCATGGCGACTCGGAACCCTTATGAACGAAGGGAAAGCCCGCCCCCAACAGGTTTCCTTGGCTAAGAGAAATAATGTTTATCATGCTTTGCAAATAGCTCGGGACTCCCGCCAAATCCTTGGGGCGATGGGCATTACAGGGGACTATCCCATAATGAGGCACATGATGAACCTTGAATCCGTTATTACTTATGAAGGGACCCATGAGATACACACTCTTGTTCTGGGGCAAGACATTACTGGTTTTAACGCTTTTAAGTAGCTGTGGTAACAAGTCCGATAGTCGGGAGGAGGCTTCCACAAATCAAACAGATGGGTTTAAACCATCATGGATTATCGCGTTGGATAAAGAAATTGCTAAGGATTCCACAAATCCAGAACTCTATCTGCGAAGGGCTCAGGCATACTATGAATTAGGCAATTTCAGGAAAGCAGAAGAAGATATTTTGAGAGCAACGCGTCTTGATACTACATATGCCGAAGCATATCTTCTCCGGGCTAAATTATATATGGAAGCCCAAGACTATAAAAGGGCTATGAACCTGCTAATGAAAGCCCAACGCCTCAACCCCCAATTAACAGAAACACACCTGCTCATAGGACAAATCTTTTTCTATGCCCAGAAATATGAAGATGCTATAGCCTCTTTGCTGGAAGCTATAAACCAAAATCCTACTGATTACAGACCCTATTTCTATCTCGGCATGATATATAAAGAAATCGGGGACACTGCAAAAGCCATAAATGCTTTTCACAAAGCCATTGAAGTGGGAGGACCAATCTATCCCGCTTACATGCAATTAGGTTTATTATATGATGCTTTGGGGAAACCAGAAGCTAAGGAGTATTTTGAAGCGGCTATCAGGCTGGACTCAGCCTCCGCAGAAGCTTGGTATGCCCTCGCAATGTATTACAAAAACCGTGGAGAAAAGGAAAAGGCACTTGAAGTTTTTAGAGAATTAGTCAAACGATTCCCTCAATATGAAAAAGGCTTGTATGGACTGGGATATATGTATTTTGAATTGGACTCCTTAGATAAAGCCCGCAGATTTTTCTATATGGCGACCCAAGTGGCTCCCTATTACGCCAAGGCATACTACATGATGGGACTCATTGATGAACTAAAAGGGGACACGACGAAAGCCATATGGGCATACGAACAAGCCATTGCCTTAGACCCTGAATTTGAACTGGCACGGGAAGCCTACGAACGCCTTAATCCATGGCATAAAAGAGACATTCAACTATAACAAGTATGCCGGAGAAGAAGAGGATATATCTGGACAATGCAGCCACAACACCAGTCATTCCACAGGTCATTAAAGCAATGGAGCCTTTCTGGAATCAGACTTTTGGCAATCCGTCCTCTTTACACGAAGAGGGGCGTAGGGCTCGCGTCATAGTGGAGGAATCCCGACGGACAATAGCGAAACTGCTAAACGTCAAACCAGCAGAAATCTTTTTCACTTCGGGGGGCACTGAATCGGCAAACACAGTCATCACAGGCGGATTTCTGGAAATCGGTTGGAAAAGCATTATTATCACTGCCACAGAGCATAAATGTGTGATTAAGCCAGCTCAAAGATTAACCAAACACGATGTTTCAGTGATTACTGTTCCGACAGATCGGAGAGGGAAGGTTCTGTTGCAGGAGTTGAGAACAGCGATAGAACAATCAGAGCGTCCAACACTGGTAGCAACCATTCATGGCAATAATGAAATTGGCACAATTAACCCTCTTGACGATATAGCCTCTATCGTTAAAAAGCACAGAGATGTTTACTGGCTTGTTGACATGGTTCAAACCATAGGACACATTCAGGTTGACTTATCCCACTGGGACATAGATTTTGCCTTCGCCTCGGCACATAAATTCCACGGTCCCAAAGGATGTGGATTCCTATTCATGAAAGAGGGTCTTCCGTCTATCCCACTAATTATGGGAGGGGCACAGGAACGAAACATGCGTGGTGGAACAGAGAATGTGCCGGGCATAGTGGGGATGGCAACAGCCCTTAAATGGATGATTGATAATCTGGATAAACATTACAATCACATAGCAAATCTGAAAAGGACTTTTATAAAAAATTTGAAAGAAATCTCATCAGAAATTGCCATTAATGGTCCCGAAGGAGAAGATTCACTGCCTACAATTGTTAACGTGAGATTCCCTCAGGTGAAAGATCCTCTCCTTCTGCAAATGAGTTTAGACATAGGGGGCGTCAGTGCCAGCATAGGCAGTGCTTGTGCCAGCGGAACAACTGAATTCTCTCATGTTTTGAAAGCAATTGGTGTTCCTGCCGATGAAGCACCTATAAGATTTTCTTTCTCGCCACTGAATACGATTGAGGAGGTGGGACGAGCGTTGGAAGTAATCAAGTCAGTTATTTTCAAGATTTAACTTAATTAACTTTATAAAATTTTTTTATTGCAATTTTCTGACCTGCCCTGATATAGAGGAGATAATATCCTGTAGGCAGGTCTGCTACATAAAGCGAAGTGCGATAGTCAACTACAGGGGCTCTCTTGGACAATAGAGTTCGTCCTGCTTGATCAACAATTTCGTATTCAATTTGAGTGACTGCTTCATAAACAGGTATATTAATTATGGCGTTAGTGGGGTTAGGATATAGTTCTCCTAACCAGTGGGAAGCGCTTTGGCAGGCAATAGGAAGCCATTTCTCCATTTGTTGCCCCTGAGAATTGAAGGCTTTAATAATGACTGTTTTTAGTGGTGGTCCTGTTTGCGGAATTTCAAGATGATATTGTGTGTTCCTTCCCATCGCATCAATTATACTAATGGGAACCTCCTGTCCATTGTGATCAATAACAGAAACCTCAAAATGGGATATGGACTGTTCACCCAAAACTTCCCACCATAGAGTATATCCGTCTTCCTCACAAGAAACCCTTCCTTGAATGTCTAATAGTGGCAATATACAAGCCCAGGAACCCACTTTCCCACCAGTGTCTATGATCTGCCAAGAGATGGAAGCTACATTGACTTGATTGGCACCACTGGGTAGAGTAAAGCTAACGGGCACGAAAGATGGAGACACAACATTAACATAAACAGTATCATTACCCTTTGGGGGAAAGTTTATTATTGTGATGCCGGCAGGGAAACTATCTGTTTTTATATATCCGCTGGGGGGAGTGGGAAAATTAATTATTGAGACTAATGCTGGCGTTGAACCTATGGAGATATAACCGCTGGGGGCAACAGAGAGGTTAATCGTATAAGTTGAAATCGCTTGGGGCTCCACTGTTGTTGTCCCAGAGGGAGCAGACTGAAAAACTACGAATGAAACACCAGTGGATGGTGAAAACACTTGGATAGTGCTATCTGGAAAACTAAACCTAATAATAAACACGCCTGGGGTGGCTCCGGTCATCTCAGTTGGGACAGTCCCCGGACATTGGGGCTGAGCCCACCCCACATTAAACACCGCCGTTATAAATAATCCCAAAATGAAGAGTCGTTTGATCACGGGCATGTGGGCTTAGGTGTTCTGAAAAATGACAGATTTCTGGTTCCATAGGAGGCTGTTATGTCGGCATCTCGGCAATTGTCGGCCACCCCATCTGCTTTCGTCCCCACAATATACATATCCCAGTTTCCCGAACCCATGGAATTAGTGTATCCACTGAGGATGAATCCGCCTGTCGGACGTTCAATAACATCCCTAAATTGTTCGGTGCCTCCACCTCCATATACCCGCACAAACTGAATGGTTCGCGTAGGAGTTAATTTAAGCAACACTGCATCATAATTACCGAAGTTGCCGGTTACGTTTGTTTCTCCCACTATGGCAAATCCTCCATCGCTGGTTTGTATCATATCTGTATGGCTCCCGGGAGAGGTTCTGTCCACATTAACAGAGCCGTAACTAACAACGTTGCCGATGATAGTGCCCAATGTGTCTATGTCCATGAGCCACCAATCCCAACTCCCAACGGTGCCACCGCCCCATCCACTGCCTAATATAAGGATCTGGTTGGGACCAAGGACAAGGACGTCTGAAGCGTGTTCCTCAGCAGTAGTTCCGTAAGCATACTCCCAAATGGGATTTCCAAGACTATCAATCATTATGACCAACGCATCGTAGTTCCCACTGCCCCATCCATTCGTCCTTCCAACGATAACATACCTATTGGGTGAAACCTCCTCTATTTCAACGCCCCTTTCCTGACCGTTGATGGTACCATAGGTTCGGGTCCATATAGTGTCGCCATTAGCATCTGTTCTGATGACATACACGTCTTCCGTCCCGGTAAAACTCTTGGTGTATCCAACAAATATGTATCCACCAATGGAAGGCTTAGTCGCACCAAGGAACATATCTTCCAAGTTTCCTCCGTAGGTTTTAGATACCAGGACTGTCCCAGCAGTGTCAGTGATTACAACAAAGGCATCCAGACCGCCCGCCCCATAGGACTGTGTGTACCCAACTTGGACATATCTCTGCCCTGGTTCCATAACCAGTTCATAAGTTCCTTCGTTGGAACTGCCCCCATATCTTTTGCCCCAGATAGGGTATCCGGAGGCGGTGTCTAACTTCAAGATAGTCATATCGGCAGCCCCTAAGCCACCGTACCAATACCAGCGTCCTCCGACGATAACGAAAGAGCCATCCAATTCAGTGGCGGCAAATGCTTGGTCGCTACTTGGATTCCCGTATGTGTGATGGAATGTAGATTGTCCATATGCAACGGCTCCCAACAGAACCAGCACCGAATAAAGAATAGTTCTCATAGTAATCCTATTTTTATACAAAGATACAAGCAAAATATAAAATGAGCAAATTCTTATGCTTTTTTATTTTTAGACAAATGCCTTTTACATCCTCAGGTTTTCTATCAGGATTTAGTAAGCCATATATGTTAACGCGAATTAAATATGTAAGTAAAACATCTCGGCCCCAAAAATAAAAAGCAAATGGTACCAATCACTGTCGGTAATAATTAACGTCAATATCTTAAAATATCATAGGTATCCAGTCAAATTGTTACTTCTTCTTAATCTTAGCGAAGACGAACCTAATAGCAATCTGCGCAGTATATGTGTTTCCATCTTCTGCGGTCGTGCTTTTACATTTACTTGACAAGATAAGTTCTTTGGACGATAGACGCTCTATGTACCACTGCCCCTGTAAGAAATTATCTTCCCCAGGAAATTCACCGTAAACACAGGCGTTAATACTAAGGTCAAAAGCTATATACTGTTTATTTTTCCTGCTCTCTGACCAAAACCAATATCCACTACCTTCTTGAGATATGTTTTCAAAGGATGAGCTGTATGAGTATGTGCCATCTTTATTAATAGTCAATTTAAAGTGTCCTGTGAAATTATTTTGGTCCACACGAACCATACAAGAATCTCCCACCGAAAGATATTGTGTGGATGTATCAATAACCACAAAGTTTTCACCGTCTTCACTTTTAATGACAGTAGAGTTTATCAACGGGGAACATTGAATATTTTGATATGAGTTAACACGACGGTATACGTATTCAAAGCCCTTTAGTTCCCATGTGCCTTTAATTCGTGCATCTCTGCTTTTGAATGAAATTAATGGATCTTCAGGTCCCTTTTTGCAACTTGGTGTAAAAGTAACCACAATTCCAAGAATTGCCATTATGCCCAAAGCCACTCCCGTCCTTCTCATTTTTCAAGGATTTAATAGTTTGTTTTACATGACACTGCAAAGTTAGAAAAAATTTCTTTAATTTATATCACAAAACCCATGGTGCGTGTTTATGGATAAAAAATTAATAGTTAAGCAATATAAATCCCTATGCACAATCGTGTTTTTACTATAAGTATCAAACAATTTTTCAACGTTATTTTGGAACGGGAAGTTTATGAGCAAGAAAAGAGAGGTGCATCCAGGACACTTGTCGCCATGCCCCGTGTAGTCATAATCATGTCTTCCGTGATCAGTAGTAATGACGAACATAACGCTATCTTCATAGAGTGAAGAGACAAACGAATAGAGTTGTGAAGTGTAGTGATCTGCTTGCTTGATTGCTTTGATATATCCTTCATAATCGCCAGTATGAGCAATAATATCTGGTGCTGAGAAAGAAACAAGCAGAAACATTGGTTTATGTTTTTTAATAACGTCCACTGAAGCTTGAAATGTTCTACTGTCAATGGGACCCCAAACGCCATAGAGACCACACATTCCGGAAGGAACAGGAATTTGCTGACATATTGAATCTTCACAATTATTCAATGAACATATTTTGCTTTTGGTTGCTACAATCCATGTCTTTTCAGGCACAACCTGATTATCATGCAAAATCCTATGAAGTATTGTTGGCACTGGCGCGGTTCCAGACATATCATTTTTAACAGGAAAATGCTGACCTGTGAGCAATGCCAAATGTCCAGCCATAGTGTAGGTATAACCCTGATGGTGAAATCTTGCCGTGTAGAAAGAATTTGACTTAACTGAAAGTTGTTTCATAAAAGGCACGATATCTTCTCTTAAGGAGCCATCAGAGTTTATCATATCCTCAAGACGAATACCGTCCCATACGATAAGGACAACAGAAGGATTAGAAGACGAATCTAAATTTACCTGGGGGTCTTTCCTGCAAGAGGTGATGCTTATCCCAAAGAGGCTTAACACAATGAAAAATCTCAAACCATGTAGATTCATAAGCATAATATAAGTAAACGATAGAACCTCACCAGCTTATCTTAAATGTTTTCTCCTTGCCATCAATTGTCGTCGCTTTCAAGATATATAAACCTTTTGAAGGTGGTGAAAAGGCAGTATAATTACCTGAGGAACGAGCAATCGTCCTGCCCTCAACATTTATAAGTTCAAACACCATTTCAGAGCCATCGGTAAACACCTCAATTCCCTTAAAAGTTCTAATAATAGACACAATAGGAAAAGAAGGGGCAAGTTCAATACCACTGGTTAAGCCAGCAAACTTATAAAGCACACTAATGCCCTTGACCGAATCTTGTTTATTAATGTCCAAACTTGCTGAAGCGACTGCATACCTGTAATCGGGGGCGTCCGTCACGAAGTTAATATCTAACACATAAACACTATAATTGTAAACTGGAACCCCTGCTACGGTAGCTCTGACCCGAAAACTTCTGTAATTCTTAGTCATAAGAACAGACATAGAATCACCCGTAGGGAAGTAAATTTTGCCATAACCATTGACGCTATCATTATGAACAATAGTTATTGTGATAAGTATCTGCTGTGGCGCCCCTAAGATAACGGTATCCTTAGTTGCTTGAAACACCCCAGTATCAACAAAAACATCCCCATAGGTTATAGGGAATAAAGCTATTGTGTCTGGGTCCGTAGCGGTGGCTAATAATGGTTCGCCTGTTCGCGGATCTATACCACCTATTGCCATTGCCACTTCTGCATTTACCGCTCCCCTGACCTTCTTGACAAACATATATTGCGGTCCTATTTTTATAGCATAATCGCAAGAGGCTACAACAGTTGATGTGTCATATCCCGTTGTTGTTACATCAACATATTCAAAAGTGTCAATTTTATGATCTTTGATAGTGTTAATATACCATCGGACGTTAGAGCCTGCCAAAGGCACAAAGTTAGTATCAGGAAGAGTGTCTATTACGTAAACAGCAACATCCCCCACCTGAGGTGAATTAACCTCTGTGATAACCGGTTGAGCCCCAACAACTCCCTCAATTAACAGAACCAGTGTAATGATTGTTGCACGCATAAATTACTTATTTCTAATTCAAAAATAAAGATTTTTTGTCTTTAAAAAAAATGAGCCCAATCAATCTAAACCCACATTTATATTTTTAATGGAAAATCACCGAATGTTTCAGGGATCTGCTTCAATGCCTCTTCCAGTTGCTCTTTGTTTGGTGGAACGCCATGCCACTTATGGTTATCAAGCATAAAATCAACTGGGTAGCCCATGTGTGTTCTTAATAGTAAAACGACAGGTTTCCCCTTCCCTGAGGCCTCCACACCTTTCCTTAGAGCCTCAAGAACTTCTTGCATATCGTTGCCGTCGTTAACCACGATCACGTGCCAATTGAGGGCTTTAAACCGAGTAGGGAGGTCTCCAACAGACATTACTCTCTCTACAGGACCGTCAATTTGCTGGTTGTTCCAATCAACGGCAGCAATGAGGTTATCCACCTTGTGATGTGAAGCGAAAGCGACTCCTTCCCAAATCTGCCCCTCCTGAATCTCACCATCCCCCATAAGCACAAAAACCTTATGGGGATCATTATTGAGTCTTTTTGCCAGTGCGGCACCTATTGCGACCGAAAACCCTTGTCCTAAGGAACCGGTGGCAACCCTCACTCCCGGCAGTCCTTCTAACGTAGCAGGGTGCCCCTGCAATCGGGAATGCAGTTTCCTGAAAGTTGCTAATTCCTCAAGAGGGAAATATCCTAGTCTGGCAAGGATGCTGTACCAAGCAGGGCAAATATGTCCATTTGAAAGAATAAAGATGTCTTCGCCAATGCCATCCATATCAAAATGGGGAGGATTAATATCCATTATGGCGAAGTGAAGGGCAACGAGATAGTCTGTTGCCCCAAGGCTACCTCCCGGGTGCCCGCTCCTCGCTAAGTAGGTCATTTTAAGAATGTCCCTCCTCACCTGGGCAGCTATCTTCCTGAGTTCTCCGACGTCTGATGTTCTGGGAATGGGGTGAATCATTTCTGTGTGTTGTGTCATCATAGTGTCGGGGCGGCCGGATTCGAACCGGCGACCTCCACGACCCGAACGTGGCGCGCTAACCGGGCTGCGCTACGCCCCGAATCCTCTATGCAAAGTTAGTAAACCTATATCTTCACAAGATGGTTCTTTCATTTTCACCACTAAGTAGCACTCAGTTAATGGAAAAATAGGCTGACCAAGAAATCAATTTAAAATAAAGAGAAAGAACCCAAAAGTCATTGAGAGGAAATGGATCTTTACGAACTTGACATTGCAAATTTAACTTGTCTCCAAGATTTTTTTTTCTATCATTGGCAATCGCACTGCCCGTCAGCATCAATCCATAGGTTGCCTCGCTGTGTTACGCAAATGCACCCAATGGATGGCGAAGTGTCCGGCGGGTATGTAGGTAATCCTTTTATGGCTAGTTTAGAAGCAGGATTTGAAATTCCTATCCCCACATTTCCAGAGAGTCGTTGTATGTAGAAGACTGTATCTACCGCCGGGGCGGGACTTATGACCTCTTCTGTGCCCAGAGTAGTTGTTGGTTCAGGGGTTGTATATCTCCGAGCGAAAATTTGAGCAGGGAAATCAGCAACGGTAAATGTTTTTAAACCTGTCCCATTGTCAACACATAGGCGAGCTAACTGCCCACCAAACCACTCTGTTTGCATAACATCAAACCAATATCCTTGCCCTGCCGTTAACGACCGTGTTCCCGTTGTGCCGCCTGTTCCACAACCGCCAGTTGGTCCATGTGAACCATACCAATTGGCTATCACATCATGGGCTCCGAAGGGATGCCCAGTGGATAGTCCACCACCATATCCATCAAGAGGAAAAATAGTTACTTCCATACCATCATCAGAGTTAATAACAAATGAATAATTACTGGTAGTTGTAGGGATAAATAGAAACCTGTATCTCATATAAAATTGGTCGTCGCCACCATAGGGATTAATTCCATGGTCAATACTTATTACATAACCTGAACCGTCAATAGAATATGTGCCCGTTCCTATGCTTGCTCTTATATTGTCCATTTCGGTATGATTGTCAGTATATCCACAGTTTGCCCCGTCGGTGCACCTTCCTGTTACAAGAAAAATTCGGTCTGGGATAAAAGTTTGGGACGGTGAGCTTTGTGATGTTGCCGTCGGATTGCCATAATACATGTAGATTGTGGTAGTTCCAGAAGCAGGAATGTTAGGCACCTTAACCCAAATGTATGTATTTGCAGTATTACACCCTGATTCTATCCAATAAGGCAAGGCTACTGCCCCAGAAAAATCAGTAAATCTAATATCATCACAATCAGGTTGCATTTTGCCGGCACTTATAAGAGATGCAGTATTAACAACAATGAGAACTTGATACTCTAACAAAGTGTTTCCACTGTTTTCTGTAATGGTTATAGGCACACGATAGTCAAAATTAAGAGTTGGGGGCACTGTGGGGGCTTCCACGATAATAGGATCAACAGTTGTGTCGGTAACATTAATATGTAATTTAGCGGAGGGGTTAGTAATCCCTATTCCTACATTTCCTGAAGGTATAACCACAAGATGAGGAATAGTCGCACCTGTAGTATCTACTTTTAAAATAGGGAATGCATAGTTCCCGCTTGTCCTTATGTGAAACTTTGCGGATGGAGAAGGTTCACCTATCCCAACATTTTGTGCTAACAACAAATAACTACCGAAGTTCAGTATGAACAATGCAACGAACAGATTTTTACCAAGTTGCCCTCGCATAGACACTATTTTAGGATTCCGAAATACAAAATTAATATAACACGTATAGAAAGCAAAATGGACGATTCAAATCCATAAGAACAATTAACTTTTCAAACAAACCCGGAATTTGATATATAAAAACCTTTTTACAAATTAGACCTGAAAGACACATTCAAAGTTATTCTTTCTTTTCAATAGTTATGGAGGGAGCACGAAGCAATGCTCACAACACAAAATTGGGCAAATAACAAAAGGTTTAAAAGAATCTTCTTCCTTAAACCAATTTTGTGTTCTCAATCGGCACGTTGCCTCTTCACGAATTTGTCTTTATCGCCTTAATTTAGTGCCATAATGATTGAGGAGCTAAGGGAGAAATGTGCTGTTGGATTTATAAGATGGCGAACTGCCCCACCCGTGGAAGCACCTTTCAGACTGTTGCTTTTAATGGAGAAGCAGCACAACAGGGGGCAAGATGGAGGGGGCATAGTTATTATTGACCACGAGGCACGCCCGGGGAAAGATTATATTTTCCAAGCCAAATCAATCAGTGAGCGTCCCATCGCAGACCTGTTCTCTCAGGTTAGTAATAATAGCAAGCATCCCGCCATCAGGGGAAAGATAATGGTAGGTCATTTAAGATATGGGACCTATGGGGGATATTCAACAGAGACCATTCAGCCAATAGTAATCCCGGGCTTGAAGAGGCATGAAACCTTAGTATTAGGCGGAAATTTCAATTTGACAAACATAAGAGACCTAATGAAACGCCTTATTGACAAAGAGATTCACCCACCATTCACCACAGACACGCAAATCATCGCCCTTGGAATCAGTGCAAATTTGCACCAAGGAACCAATATCATTGATGCGTTGCGAGAGGAAGCCACTCATTGGGACGGCGGATGGGCATTCACCGGAGCCACTGGCGATGGCTACACATTTATTTTCCGGGACCCACAGGGCATCAGACCCGCTTTCTTCGTTATCACCGATTCCTTTATTGCGGGGGCTTCTGAAAGACCGGCTTTAATAACCGCCCTTGGAGTACCGCTTGACCAAATCAAAGAGGTTCCACCGGGATATGCACTGATTGTTGACCCTGACGGCAATATTGAAATGGAGGAAATTTTACCTTCCCAGAAGTATGCCGGTTGCTCTTTTGAAAGAATATACTTCTCACGAGGTTCGGACCCGGACATCTATGAAGAAAGATTATTGCTGGGGAAGGAATTAGCCAAACCAGTTCTGAACGCTATTGATTGGGATGTCCACAATGCTTGGTTCACTTATGTGCCCAACACCGCTGAAACAGCATTCTATGGACTGATTAAAGAGGCTGAGGAATTGGTTTTCAGGAGATGGTTGGAAACAGAGAAGGTTTCGTCGCCGGCAAAAGCATTCACACAATATATGTCCCAGTTCAGGGTCAGGGTAGCCAAGTTGTTGTATAAAGACCAGAAGATGCGAACATTCATAACGAGGGAGGAAGCCCGTTCCGACCTTGTGGCACATGTCTATGACGTAACCTATGGGATTATTGATGAAGGGGACACGATAGTGGTCATTGATGACTCTATAGTTCGTGGCACCACTTTAAAAAACACACTTTTAAGACTGCTCAACAGACTCAATCCCGGACACATAGTTATGGTCTCTTCCGCACCACAAATCAGATATCCCGATTTCTATGGAATAGACATGAGTCGGCTCAGTGAACTAATTGCCTTCAAGGCTGCTATAGAATTGCTAAAAGAGAGGAATTTAGAACACATAATTGAAGACGTATCTCAACAATGCCTTGATATGGAGAACAAGCCAGATAACGAAATATATAATGCCGTCAAGCAGATTTACAAGCCCTTCTCGGCACAGGAAATATCAGATAAAATAGCAGAATTAGTTAAACCACCTGAAATGACTGCCCGTC
>JAADEI010000003.1 GCA_013153515.1 Chlorobiota bacterium
TATTAGCAATTTCGACGATGAGCAGATAGGACGAGTAAGCAGTTTTAACTTTGCTAATAATTATGCAGGAGATGAAAAAAAGATTGAAACGAATTAACACCTTTTTGTTCTTCTCTTTGGGACTCTTTGTTATTTCTTTACTACTCAGATTTGTAGGTTATGGAGTTATTTATGAAACCACATTTTGGCGAGAGGAAATAGCGACACTGGCATTAATACTTCACCTATCCGCTCAGTTAGGACTTATATTAGTCGCCTATAGAATAAAGAAAAGTGTAGTATTTATCCCTAAAAATGAATTAGTTTCGCCATTATTAATACTGTGGTATTTTACTTTTGTAAATTACACAAGCAAACTACAGAAAGAAATTATTATAATTGGTTCTTCCTTAATTGAAATAACCTTGCCCATAATCCTTATTGATACTTGCATTGCTTTCTCAAATGTCATAACATGTCAATGAGTGAATTACTAAAGTTAAGCAGATTAGTGACATTGACATTGATAATCAAGACAATAGTTCTTATATCGCTAAATTTAGAGATTAGTATTAACAATCGGTTATTAATTTTACCATTTTTGCTTATTATACCGATTTTCTTGGGATATGTTCCAGATTTCTATACTAAGTTCCTGTTTTATATGTGGTTTAAGAAAATGGATTGCTTGGAGAGCTATAATAAGATTCAGGAAATCTGTGGTAGAAATAAAAGCATTATAGCATTACCCTATGAAAAGTGTGTTGTAGCACTGATTTTTACTGAATCACTTGAACGTATGTGGAGATATCTGAAAAGAAAGAGAAAAAACTTTTTTAACGAAGACGAAAAGACAAAGTGTCAAACGAGTAAGTATCTAGTAATGTTAAGCATTGTTGACATTATATCTTTTGTAACTGTGATTTTGTTTACCTTAAATGTTTTCAGTTTTCAAAAAGTGTTTACAGGAAATCCGGGGTTATGCCAATTCAAAAAGACAATGATGTTTGGTGTGTCAGGGCTCGTTGCATATTTCATTGGGTCGGTATGGTATATGCATTTGCAAAATCAAGCAGACCTTATCAAAAAGCAAAAATACTATTCACCTGAAATCATAAGAATTAAGATAAAAGAAATCCAATGGACACAAAAAATTCCGGCGTTTTTATTGACGGGAGGTATGTTGGCAATAGGAATCTTTCTCGTTGTCCTTTTCAGTTGTGCTATCTTGACCTTACAGGAAGTTCTGCAAGGCTTAATTTAACTTAAGTTCAGAGACTAGTTCTGCACACATTCAATTAACCATCGGGTTTCCCTGAATTCAGGACATGGAATTATTTATGAGAACGAAAAATAGCAAAACATTACAATATTATAATGTCACTTGATACTACTGGATTTGACTGAGATTCTACTTCTGGAACTCACGTTCTGTAATTGTAGGGGGGCACTAGAGACAGCTTGCGATAGATTATTAAGGATTTGTCACATTGAAGATTACCAATACGAGTGAAGGTATATAAGATAAAATACATAGGAAATCCCTAAGAAATTACTAAATAATACAAGAAATAATAGAAAATTAGATATAAATATGTCGCACATAAATACTAAAAACACATGAGACCTAATAATAAGTTTGTTACAAATTGTGTGTTAATGAGGGCTAGAAAAATTATTCTCAAGGTCCTAGCGCTGTCATTGGGCTTGATTCCTGATACGTATGCTCAGGGAGTAGGTATTGGGACAACATCCCCTCATCCATCTGCCAGATTAGACATATATTCACAAAGTCAGGGATTCCTTATTCCACGGTTAAGCATTTCTGAAAGAGACAACATATCCAATCCCGCCCATTCCCTTTTGATATTTAATATAGAAACCTTTTGTTTGGAGGCTTATGACTCCATTAATGGTGTTTGGTTGCAAGTTAGTTGCCCGTCTGCGTGTTCCCCTTGCGATACCTGCCCCTTGCCTGTAATAGATAGTATTAGAATTAGTGGTGTCACCTGTCCTGGAGATACAGTTAAAGGTGTTTTATGGGGAAGCAGAGGCAATGTTTATGTATGGACTCCGCCATCGGGTTGGCTTTATCTTGGTGGAAGGGATTCTGCTTTGTTTGTAGGAGGTTTTGAATTTGGATGGTTATATGCTGCCCTATGTAATGAATGTGGATGTATCCTAGACAGTGTATTCGTCGCCATAGGCAATGCTCCAATAAGTGTCAGTATTACATCTAGTTATGATAGTGTTTGCAAGGGAGACACTTTTACTGTGGTGGCTCAAGGAAGTTCTTCAACAACATATTATCAATGGACCGTTTCCAATGGTCTTGTAGTAGTGGGCAGCTCAACCTCAGATTCCATTACTCTTGTCGGAACGCTTGACGGTTCCTATGTCATCAGTGTACGGGCTTGCAACGGTTGTGGGTGCTCTTCTGAATCGTATGATACATTGGTAGTATGGAGTTCTCCATTATCTGTATCTTTAACAGGTCCTCATGTAGTTTGTGTGGGAGATACTGTTAAATGGAAGGCTTCCTGTAATGGATGTTCTTCTTATAACTGGCAATATCCACCTGGTTGGACTTTGCTCCAAAGCGCTGTAGATAGCATTGTTCTTATTCCTAACACTACAGATGGGCATGTTAAGATTACCGTTCAAGGAAGTGGGTGTGCCTTCGGAAGCGATAGTCTTTTCATTCAAGCAGATTCATGTAATTCATTTTGTATGGCAATTGGTGGTCCTAACAATGATGAGGGTTACTCTATTGATATTTCTCCTACAGGTTCATTTGTCGTTGCGGGCAAAACAAATTCTTTTGGTGTAGGGGGATATGACAATTATTTGGTTCATTTGGATCATATGGGCAATGTTATGTGGGACCATACATTTGGGTCTACAGGCAATGATTATGTTCATGGAATGGATGTGGATGTTATAGCCTACAATAGCCAGATTATAGTGAGTGGGGAATATGGCTTTCAAGGAGGAGGGCTTATATATTCAGTAGATTATAATGGGAACACTAAATGGGGTAAGAGGATTTCCGCTTGGATGTATAGCGGCGGGGTGGTGGAGTATACCCCTGATAAAGTAATTATAGGAGGCTATACATGGTGGGAAGGACCCTCAGCTCTATATGTAGTGGACACGGCAGGTAACGGATTGGCTGGATATAAATATCCTGCCTCTTGTGGGAGCACTCCACAAGTATTGATGAAAATTACTAAAATCGGAAATAATGGATATATGGGAACCATTTATGGAAGATGTCCATCTGCATATCGTCCATCAATAGTATATATTGACACATCATTGCAGATGATAAGGGGACGGGAATTTATAATATCGTCTCCCTCTTCTTTGCCGGGATATGGAATTGCAATGTTGGATGACAAGTCTGCTTGTGCCACATTAGGTTATGGATTATCATGCGTTGACACATCGGCAAATGTTCTACTTAATCTATATTTCCCTAATAACGATATTATTCTAAGCGGTGTTGTTGTTACTCCGCGAAAGACAATTATAGCAGTAGGGTGGACATCTGGTTTGTCTCAATTCGGCAATGAGGATGCTTTCCTAATGGAGGTAGATACACAAGGTAATGTTTTGAGGGCAGTTGTTATTGGAGGGGCGGGTAATGACAGATTTTACAATGTAACATTGGACGCTTCGGGACATTTGGTTCTTGTAGGGTGGACTACATCCTTCGGTAGTGGAAATAAAGATGTATATTTAGTACATTTGAAAGGATCATGGAGTTTGTCTTGTCCTACAAATTGTAGTATTGCTCCTGTGACACCAACTATAGCAACATCCATCTCTTCTAGAATAAATTCATTTACTCGTTCAGTTTCTACGGGTATTCAAACAAATGGGCAGTCAAGTAGCGGCACACCTTCAAGTGTCAAATGTCCATAGAGAGAAAAACAAAATCGTTCCAGAAGAATAGTCTTATGTCTTTGATTCCATATTTGAGCATTGCCAGTCGTTCAATCCCTATTCCAAAGGCGAATCCGGAGTATTGGTCGGGGTCTATGTTGCAATTCTCAAGCACTGCCGGGTCAACCATTCCGCATCCCAATATCTCAAGCCAACCGGTGTATTTGCACACATTACATCCCTTGCCATCACAAAGGGTGCAACTGACATCCATTTCAAAAGATGGTTCAGTGAAAGGAAAGAAAGAGACACGATAGCGGGTTTTAGTTCCCGGTCCAAAGAATTGTTTGGCAAACCAATCCAAAGTGGCTTTCAGGTCAATAATTGAAACGTTGCTTCCCACTACTAAGCCTTCAACTTGATGGAACTGCACGTGCGAACGGGCGGATACGGTCTCGTTCCTGTAAACCCTACCGGGAGCAATTATCCTTATCGGGGGCTTATGGGTTTCCATTGTTCTGATCTGCACTGGGGAGGTGTGTGTTCTGAGCAAGATGGGAGGGTTGATCTGGATGTAGAATGTGTCTTGCATGTCTCTGGCTGGATGGTCTTCCGGGATATTAAGTGCTGTGAAGTTGTGCCAGTCATCCTCAATCTCCGGACCCTCCGCAACAGTGAAATTTAGTTTTTTGAAGATGTTTACAATTTCACCCAGTGTCTTGGTTATAGGGTGGGTTGAGAATTTGAGTGTGTCGGAGGAGGGCAGGGTAGTGTCTTCTGGACACTTAAATCGGTTCTTCTCTTCTTCAAGTTTTTGCTTTAAGAATTCGTATTTTTCTTGAGCTTTGGTTTTAATTGTGTTGAGTGCTTTGCCCAGTTCGGCTTTTTCCTCCCTTGCCACTTCTCGTATTAGTCGGGAAAGTTTTCCTACCAAGCCTTCCTTGCTTAAAAATTGTTCTTTGAAACGCTGAAGGTCTTCTTCGTGGGACGCCACAAACTTCTCAATCTCTTCCAACGCTCTCTCAACTTCTTCTCTCCATCCCATCTTATCGTAATTCTCTTACAAAGATATATGTAATGTAAGCTGCAAACAGAATTAGCATTATTATTCCATGTGTTCTATGCAGTTCCAACCTTTTCCTTTTCAAGCCCATTCCCATTGCCCAAAGGATGAAAGTTGACAGGATGAAAAGTAATAAATCAACATTGTAAATGGGGTCATATTCAATCGGACGAACCACGGCACTTAACGCTAAAATGAAGGAAACGTTAAAAATGTTTGAGCCAATAAGGTTAGCCACGGACATAGATGGCAATTTCTTCGTCAAAGCAACAATGCTCGTAACCAACTCGGGAAGACTAGTACCAAACGCTATACCCAAAACACTTACAAAGTACACTGAAACACCCAGTCCCAACGCCGTGTTTACCGCACCCTTTACGGTCAACTCGCCTCCCAAGCCTAATAAAATTATGCCCCCCAGAAAGTAAAGAATAGCTCGCCATAATGGATAGTAAACTTTTATTTCCAAATCTGACGACTGACGCCTCGTCCACGAGAGAAATACGACAGTGTAAATGAACATAACGAAAAATAAGATCAATACTAAACCCTCTTGACGGTTAAGCACATCCATCACCCCCTCTTCCCACATGGAATCATTTATTAGAATAAACAATGCAATACCAATTAAAAAGGATAATGGAACTTCCACTAAAACAAGGGCTCGCTCTATCTTAATGTGTGTAAACAATGCCATGATGCCCATCACCGCAAGGATATTAAAGATATTGGAGCCAATTATGTTCCCTAAGGTTAACTCCCCCTGACCATGCCAACTAGCCAATAAATTAACAAACAACTCAGGGGCAGAGGTGCCAAAAGCAACAAGGGTTAAGCCGACCATCCTCTGAGACATGCCCCACCTGTATGCCAGAGCAGAAGCCCCTTCCACTAAACGCTCACCGCCGAAAATGAGCATCGCAAGACCACCCACTAACATGAGAACATCAATAAGCATAACAAACGATTTTTAAATTGAAACTAAATAAGCACAATTCAGGTTCTCTTATATATGAACTCATTATCTTACAAAATTAAGAACCTAAATTGAATGCCTATGCAGAGAATAATTGTAACTACGGTGCTTGTCGGTGGAATCCTATTGTGGGGTTGCGACCAAGCTAAGAAAGAGACCCAAGACCAAAGTGGTGAATCACAACAGACTACGGAGGCTAAGGAAATGTCTCCGGAAGACAAAGCCTTGTGGGAAAAAGCAAAACTCTACTTCCAACCTCTTCCTGAAACAGCGGACATAAACCCGGACAATCCGCTCAATGAACATAAGGTTTTGCTTGGAAAGATGCTTTATTATGACCCACGACTTTCCCTCAGTGGGTTCATATCCTGTAATTCTTGCCATAATCTGGCGACCGGTGGCGTTGATAACCTGCCCACTTCAATAGGGCACCGATGGCAGTTGGGTCCTCGGAATGCCCCCACCGTCCTCAATGCAGCCCTCCACACAGTAGGGCAGTTCTGGGACGGCAGAGCAAAGGATGTTGAAGAGCAGGCAGGAAAGCCAATAACTAACCCTATTGAAATGGCTATGCCCTCTGAGGAATTCGCTGTAAAGAGAATAGCATCCATCCCTCAATATGTTGATCTTTTCAAAAAAGCCTTTCCAAACGAACAGGAACCACTCAATTATGCTAACATAGCTAAGGCAATTGCCGCCTTTGAAAGAACACTTCTCACCCCTTCCAGATTTGATGAGTTCTTGAAAGGCAACCCAGACGCCTTGACCGAACAGGAAAAGAAAGGTTTGCAAACATTTATTGATGTGGGATGCATCACTTGCCACACCGGACCACTGCTCGGTGGAAACATGTTCCAGAAATTTGGACTGTTCGGAAACTATTGGGAATACACCGGTTCAACCAAAATAGATAGTGGCAGATATAACGAAACTAAAAACGAAGCAGATATCTTTATGTTCAAAGTGCCGTCATTGAGGGATATTACTAAAACATATCCCTATTTCCATGATGGACGCGTTTGGTCCCTTGATAGTGCAATCTGGATTATGGCAAAGGTCCAATTGGGCAAGGATCTAACAGAAGAACAAATTGCAGACATTAAAGCGTTTCTCTCTGCCCTTGATGGCGAAGTGCCCGCCGAAGCACGCCAAGTGCCTGAATTGCCTCCTTCAACGAAAGAAACACCATTGCCTCAGAGGTAAGGTAGGGTAGGATTTATTAATTTGAATAGGAAGTGTAAATTTAGCCCCGCTTCGGCGGGGCTTTTTTATTTATATATGTGTTTAACAAAATCTATGGATGCAATAAAGAATGTGCGTGGAGAAAACTTGATAAATATGTAGGAGAAAAAGAAATTGTTTTGTTGACTTCTCATTTGGTCGCCTATTTTTCGTAAATTAGCGATGCAAATAGACGTATGCAGGTTCGGGAAGTATTGAAAAAAGTAGGGCATAGTTTGGTTCTCTTGTCTGAGATAACAACTTCCTTGCTCAGGAATCCTTTCTTTGCAATTTGGTTTCTCGCAGGAATTGTGTATATTGAGCAACATTATGAGTTTATGTTTTGCATGTCCATAGCACATGTTAAATGGTAACTTGAAACTTGTGAAGCCATTGAAAGAAAAGTTGGATATACTGAGTCAATTCAGGCTCTCTCGCTTTTGGGATTACTGGTATATTTTATTTCCTATATTCCACAATTTTTCAAAGGTAGGAGTTTCAAGAAAGGCATCGCAATAGCCTTGGCTTATTTTAGTCTGTTGAGTGCTTTTATTGGCGGGGTGACGTATCTGCATATACAACGAAGCAAAATGTATAGGAAAATGATTAAAGAAAAGACTTATGTCCCGACCCAATATGGTAAAGAAGATTTATGAAAGTTTACTCTTCATCAGGCGTTAAGTCAAAATTTTCCAAGAACTTGATATTGTAGTTTCCTTTCCTAAACCTTTCGTCTTTGAGGATTTTCTTGTGCAGAGGAATTGTTGTTTTGATGCCTTCAATGTAGAATTCTTCAAGTGCCCGTTCCATTATTGCTATTGCTTCTTTCCTTGTTCTAGCACTTGCTATGACCTTAGCAATCATAGAATCGTAGTGCGGTGGAATTTTATATCCTGAATAGATGTGTGTTTCTATTCTGACGCCGTGTCCACCGGGCAGGTGTAGGGCAGTTATAGTTCCCGGGCTTGGCATAAAATTGTTAAATGGGTCTTCTGCATTAACACGAACTTCAATAGCATGTCTTTGGGGATAATAGTATTTTCCAGATATGGCTACTCCTGCGGCAATCTTGATTTGTTCTTTGACAAGGTCATAGAAGATGACTTCTTCCGTAACAGGATGCTCAACCTGAATTCGGGTGTTCATCTCAATGAAATAGAAGTTTCTGTCCTTATCAACGAGAAATTCCACTGTTCCAAGGCTCTCATACTTGATTAGTTCGGCTAAGCGGACCGCTGCCTCCCCCATCCGTTCCCTTAACTCAGGAGTCATGAATGGAGAAGGGGACTCTTCAATGAGTTTTTGATGTCTTCGTTGTACGGAGCACTCCCTTTCTGAGAGGTGAAGGACGGTTCCATACCTGTCTCCTACAATCTGGATTTCAATGTGTCTTGGCTCTTCAATGAATTTTTCAATGTAGAGGTCACCTTTGCCAAAAGCTGCTTCCGCCTCTTTATATGCCTGTTCAAAAGCCTTGGGCAATTCCTGTTCGCTACGGACAATGCGCATTCCCCGACCACCGCCGCCAGCAGAAGCCTTAAGCAAGATGGGATAGCCTATCTCCTTGGCTATTTTCTTCGCCTCATCTATTGATTTAACCACGTCGTCCGACCCGGGAACCAAGGGAACTCCTGCTTTCTTAGCCAGTTTCTTAGCACTCATTTTATCCCCCATTGCCCGGATATGCTCGGGGGAAGGACCGATGAATTTGAATCCTGACCTTTCGCATAGTTCAGCAAATTGGGCATTTTCAGAGAGGAATCCATAGCCGGGATGGATGGCATCGGCTCCTGTTATTTCAGCAGCAGCCAATATCCTCTTCATGTTGAGATAGGATTCCTTAGCGGGAGGAGGACCAATGCATACTGCTTCATCGGCGAACCATACGTGCAGGCTGTCTTTATCCGCCTCTGAATATACTGCAACTGTCTTGATGCCCATTTCCTTACACGAACGAATCACTCTCAGGGCAATCTCTCCCCGATTGGCGATCAGGATCTTTTTGAACATGAGGGGTCATTTATGCAGTGACGGACGGGTCAATTATGAAAAGCGGCTGCCCGTATTCCACAGGAGTTCCGTCCTCGGCAAGAATTTTAAGTACTTTCCCGCCTTTCTCAGCTTCAATTTCATTGAAGATCTTCATTGCTTCAATAAGGCACAGGACGTCTCCTTCTTTGACTATAGAGCCTTCTTCCACGAAAGGGGGCTTGTCCGGAGAAGGACGCCTATAGAATGTTCCGACCATTGGAGCGCGAACAACGTATAGCCCTTGTTGTTCCGCTGTTTCAGGGTCTAATGTAGCACCTTGTTGGGCTGGTTGCGGTGTCGGTGCTTGTTGCGGGGCGGGGGTTTCAGCAGGTTGTTGGGCTACTGGCTGTTGTGGTGTTGCAGTTGTTGTGTATGCAGGGGCTCCCTGTCCAACGCCCCGAACTTCTAATTTGAAGTCTTTGTCTTGGATGATCACTTCATTCAAGCCCAGCTCTTTAATGACCCTTAGCAAGTGTTCAACGTCTCTGTAATCCATAACAATACAAATTTAAGTTAATTCACTTTTTCTTTTCTCTGATTCGCTCAACGTATCGTTTGGTTCTGGTGTCCACTTTAACCTTATCGCCCATTTCAACAAAGAGGGGGACTTGAATCTCTATGCCTGTTTCCAATTTGGCAGGTTTAGTGGCGTTAGTAGCAGTATCACCTTTCAGACCTGGTTCAGTATAGGTAACTTCAAGAATAACGAACGGAGGCACTTCCACACCAATAGGGGCACCTTTTTCATCGTGATACAACACTTCAACTTCCATATCCTCTTTCAAGAATTCTTTCCCACTGATCTGGTCCTCTGGAATGATGTATTCCTCAAAGGTTTCCGTATCAAAGAAGTGATAACCCATATCGTCCTTGTAGGAGTATTGTGCTTTCCGCCTCTCCACACGGGCAGGGGTTACCTCCACTCCGGCAGGGAATGTGTGTTCTATGACTGCCCCAGTGGTCAGGTTCTTAAGCTTAGTTCTCACAAATGCTTGCCCTTTCCCGGGTTTAACATGTTGGAATTCCAAAACTTGGTACAAGTCGTTTTTGAATTCAATGACCATTCCGTTGTAGAGGTCGTTAGTTGTTGGCATCTCGTTTTATTTTTCGTTGTTAAACATTTTTACACCCATTTTAGGTAGATTGCTCCCCATGTAAATCCTCCTCCAAAGGTAGTGAGAATTATGTTATCGCCTTTTTTGAACTTGTCCTGCCATTCGTATAGACACAGGGGTATTGTGGCGTTTGTTGTGTTGCCGTACTTCTCAATGTTAATAGCCACTTTATCTAATGGAATTTCCATCATTTCGGCAACTGCTTGGATGATTCTGTAATTCGCCTGATGGGGAATTAAATAGGCTATGTCCTCCGCTTTCAGGGAATTGGCTTCCATTACTTCTTTGACCACCCCAGCCATGTTCTTCACTGCATATTGAAACACTTTTTTGCCTTCTTGATACACATAATGTTCTTTGTTCATTACTGTATCAATCGTGGGGGAATAGCAGGAACCACCGGCTTTCTGGAACAGGTAGTGTCTGCCGTGCCCGTCGCTATACATCCTACCATCTATTATGCCCCCTTCCTCGGAAGGTTCAAGAAGGACGACACCTGCCCCATCGCCGAAGATAACGCATGTTGCTCGGTCGTGATAATTAATAATTGCACTCATTTTGTCTGCTCCAATAACCAGTGCCCTCTTTGACCTGCCTGATTCTATGAATCGGCTTGCTGTCCATAGGGCATAGAGGAATCCAGAGCATGCGGCATTCATATCAAAGCCCCATGCGTTCTTGAGACCTGATTTGTCTGCTATGATGTTTGCTGTTGCTGGAAACACATGGTCGGGAGTTACCGTAGCAACAATAATCAGGTCAATGCTCAATGGGTCTATGTCCTGCTTTTCAAGGAGTTTTTCAATAGCGGGAACTGCCATATCAGAAATCCCCTTCCCTTCCCCAAGGAGGATGTGTCGTTCTTTCACGCCAACTCGCCTCGTAATCCATTCATCGCTCGTGTCCACAAATTGTTCAAGGGTGTGATTATCTAAAATATCTGGGGGGACATAGGTTTCAATAGCCCTTATAGCTGCCTTAACCTTCTCCGCCATTTGCCGAATTTAACACATTTTTAAAAGCCTTTGTTAATTTACCCACTAAATCCCTTTCCACTTCCAGACGGGCTGCTTCTATCATTTGTAAAAATACAGGGGCTTTTGAAATGCCATGTCCAATAATAATTGGAGCCTTAATTCCAAGGATGGGGACTCCCCCGTATTCACTCCAAAGAAACTGATTTAATTTTCCAGATTCAGGACATTCTTTGATAAGGGTTTCCACAAGAGACTCAAGGCTTTTTAATAATACATTTCCAACAAACCCACTGCATACTACCACATCTGCTTTGTCTGAAAATAAATAGCGACCCTCTATGTTCCCTACAAAATTTATATCTTCCGCCTGTTTTAGGAGTTTATATGCCCCTTGAACTAATTGATTGCCTTTGCCTTCCTCCTCCCCAATGTTCAAAAGGCCCACTTTAGGATTTTCTACATCCAGAATTACATTAACATATACACTTCCAAGACGGGCAAACTCCAAGAGGTGTTCGGGACGTACATCTGCATTAGCTCCAACGTCAATAAGGATTCCCGGGTGCTTGTCCCATCTGGGCAGATAGGAAATCAGAGCGGGACGTTGAACTCCCTCAATCCTCCCCACAATCTGCACGCCTGCTACATATACAGCCCCTGTGTTGCCCGCCGATACGAAGGCATCGGTTACACCTTGGGCTAAATCTGTTATCCCCTTAACTATCGCTGAATCAGGTTTCGTTTGAATTGCTTTGGTGGGTGAATCGCCCATTTCAATCACTTGGGTGGTGATAACTTTTTCAATGTTTGCGTCATCTGGAATCTGGGAAAGAGCCTCTTGGGTGCCATAGACAACGAGCGTCAAGCTGGTATCGTCTTTTTTAGATAGCCACTCATTTATGGCTTTTGTTGTCTCTGTCGGAGCGAAATCCCCACCCATTAAATCAAATCCTATCTTCACTATACTGGTGTTATTTATAATGTTGAACAATAGCCTTTAGGGTTGTTAATCCTCCCTCCTTAGGCTTCCTTCCCGATTTCAATAACAATGGTTCCTCTGTAATAGCCACAGCTCATGCAAACTCTGTGAGGTAAGACGGGCTCCCCGCAATTGGGACACCTATTGTATTGAGGCGCTTTAATCTTCATGTTCTCAGACCTTCTCTTTCGTGTCCTGCTCCGTGAGTGTCTTCTCTTAGGTACTGCCATAGCTCTCCTGTTTTAATATGCAAAGTTAAGAATCATTATTTGACTCGTTGGATTGCTCAAGGAAATCATTCAAGACAGACCATGGGGAGTCGCTGGTTCCCTGAACATTCTCTTTCTCTTCCTCGTTCTCTTCCTTAGCGGAGAATCTGGCTAAGAACTTTTCCATTTCAGGGTCGCAGTGCCCTTCAGGATGCTTCACTTGAATGGGCAAACTCAGGACAATGTAATCATATATATCCTGAGCAATGTTTATCACTGTTGTTCCTCGTGGAATAAGCATTAATCCTTCATCTCTGACAATGCTTTTAACTTTATCGGTGGGCTTGACAACTATCCGATGCGACCCCTCAACAGGATGAAAAAATAGTTCTGTGCATCTGTCACAGGGAACTTCCACTTTGCCGTGCAGGTCTATCTCTATGGAATATGTGTCTGGTGCCTTGTCAAAGACAACATCCACTGTAACATCCGCCCTGTTGATTGAACTGAATGGCAACCGTTGAAAGAATTCATCGTCAATGTTATATCTGAATTGGCTTCTGCCCACGGGAAGCCCATCTATATTAACGTTAAAACTTGAAAAGAAGGGGTCATCTTCAAAGGGATTATCAACCTGTGAGTGAAACATCATCTTTCCACTTTTATTTACAATAAACGGAATTCCAAGTAATAAACGCATTTGGGAAGCGGGAAGTTCACTTAACCCGGAAATTTGTGTCATGAATCCAACAATACTATGATGCATAATGGAAGGAAGGGCTCTATGTGCCCTGTTTTATATAGCAATCCCTGAATTGAACCATCAGTTCGTCATTAAGAACTTCGTTAATCATAAGCTAACACACATAACTTTGTATTGATGGGAAACATAAAATCCTTCTTGAAAAACAACTGGAAGAGAGGAATTATCATATCTTCTGCCGTGTTAATAGTGGTTCTATTTGCTAATTACTTCTACATTTCCAACTTTGCTTCCCTGAAGAAATGCTCTTCAAATGGCAGGTATGTGGGTATTGTCATGGGCACTTCGCCCTACACACGCCGGGGATATAAAAATCCATTTTTTACTGAAAGGCTTGAGATGGCTGTCCGCCTATATAATAAAGGTGTTTTGCAAAAACTGGTTATATCAGGGGTTTCCGAGCCGTATTATGATGAAGTGGGTTGGATGAGAGAGACCATCATTAATTCAGGAGTGCCTGATTCATTAATAATTATTGACACTCAAGGGACGAGAACATGGCAATCCGTATTGTTCGTTTTGAACAACTACCCAAATGATTCAATAGCATTCATTAGCCAGAACTTTCATTCAGAAAGGGCTGTTTACCTAGCTTCTCAAACAGGCTTAAACGCTTGTTATTTCCCAATGTCAAACAGAATAACGCCTGTTTTATTGTTGAGGGAATTGTTGTCCCGACTCAGGGTTCACATTGACTTAGCCCTATGGAAGCTTAGAAGCAAGAGGAACTCTGAATAAAGGTGTGTATTGAGGTCCCGATGGATATAACCTTGATGACCAAAGTATTATCTCTGACACTTTAACTGGCGACCTGAATTTGACGGCGTCTAATGTGGGTAGTTTTCGCACATCCATCCAGTTGAACCTCGCAAGTGTTATATGTGGGATGATAGGCATTCGCGGCTTTTCAACCCTCAAACGCCTCGTCAATGAATGATATAAAGAAAGGCTCAGGGCAGTCCATTCAGGGTGTTCCTTAAAATAGTACCAAATCATTCTGACTCTATGGGAAGGAGGGGCATATCCCACAAAATCGGGATTTAGCGTTATGGGGGAGAAAGTGTTGGCAATGTCTGACAAGACGCCCTTCAACCATCTCAGTTGTGCCTCTTCAACATTGCCCAGAAACAAAAGTGTTATGTGCCATGTGTTGGGATCCGTCCACTTAATACCCGGAATCTTTTCAAGACGCTTTTCATGCCTGTGTTTGAAATCAAGTAATGCCTGACGCAATTCCTTAGGAATCTCACACCCAATAAATAATCTTAACTTTGTCATAATGCAAACCTATGCAATCTTACAATATCTGGAAGACCAACAAGCATGGAAAATTAGATTCCTTGGCTACGATGTATATAGTACTTCGTGGGTTACTAACGCTGGACTGATCCATCTATGGGCTGGAGACATAACGGAATTGCGAGACCACACAAAAAAGGTGGCAACTTTCCACAACCTAAAACTTATTGAACCCGTTTCATATGAATTGTTTCAAGAGATTTATGAATGGATAGAAGCCTTTCTCAACGGTTCAGAACTGTCGCCACCAATCTCTATCTTCTCACTTAGGTTCTTCCCTATGTATAGAAAAATTCTTGAAGTCCCATACGGAACAGTAGCCCATTATTCTCAATTGGCTCGCTCTTTTCCAGACAGAATGAAACTCATTAAGGCTCTTAGATACAATCCCTTCCCACCATTGATCCCTTGCCATAGAATAGTCTCTAAGAACTCATTTCCAGGGCAATACACACCTCTTGGAGAAAAGTTTAAACTGCAACTGATCCAAAAAGAGAACAGGAGCAAATCCGTTGATAATCATACAAAACGCAAATAATGAACCATGGCTATAGACTCAGGAGAATCAAAGATGTGTTAATGGTTGGATTGGCGTTCGCTTTTATGGTATATCCATTTTATCTGCTTGTTTTGGGGGCTTATGATAAATATGAAAATATCCCAATTTGGGTAATTTATTTTATCAAAGCAGTTTGTAACATTCCTGTTTTCGGCGGTTATGCTAATGCTTGTCCAATAACCGGATTTCTCAACCTTCTTATATGGGGTGCTTTGATTGGACTTGCTGTGTTTTACAAAGTGTTGAAATAATTGCGTTTTACAACAAATTATTAATTTAGCCTTCAACATCAAACCAAACAACCTGCCATGTGTGAGTTAACATGGTCGGAGGTAATTGACATAATAGGTTTTTATTGGGATAATTTGAAGAGTGTGCAGATAAGAATGGAATTTTGGGAAACTACTATTAGTATTGTGTTTGTGTGTTTAGGATATATGCTGTTTGTTGTATTGGCTATACATTATTTTTGGAAATAGATGTCTATTACTATTGTTGCTGTTTTAGCGTATCGTCAATTTAAAGATGACTTTTGTTATTACACGTGCAAACGAAAACCCTTTATTAAAGAGGGAAATGATATAGATACAGTTTTGGGTTATGTTTATACATATGAATACGAATGTTACCGGGGACGACGCAGTTTTTATAAAGGAGGGGGGTATGTGAAATATGTGTATCGTGTTTTGGAAGTTGATAGTTTGCTGAAAGGAGAATACAAGTTTAAGGGCAGTTTTTTGTGTGACATAGACACAGGTTTTTATTATGTAATAGTTCCACGAGGCAAGTGGGACAATAGCATAATTTTGCTTGAGGAGAGGATACCGTGGGACACGATTAAAGCATGGCAAGAACGAACCGAACAGTGAAGGAAGTTGGGAATGCGTATTGTTGCAAAAAGGACGTTTGAGAAGAAATGTTGTATTGGATTGACTGATATATCAGAAACGAAAGCGATTAGATGTTTCTGAATCATGGCACTTATCCAAGAAGTATGGAAAAAATAAACTTGCATCCTAATAAAAACTTATTTTGTATCTTTGCAGAAAAATATGGTTAAATGAGGGTTTGGGAAAAGGTTTTTATGGGCGGAGCTCTATGTGTTCTTAATGTTACCGCTCAGGTCTCCTTCTACATAGACCCCCTCAGTGGCTTCATTCCAACGGAAATGTGCAAACTGGCACCAAAGGGAGATACAAACAGGTTTGTGCTGGTGGGAGTGGCATTTATATCAGATGCTAATAATAGTTTAGGTGTGTTGAGTAGTGTTCCAGTAGCAGGATTTTATAGCTTTGCAAGGGGACAGATGCTTTTAGATACTATTTATGTATTGAATAACCCAAACTTGAAAAAGCCTTTTTCAATCAATACTGTAAGAATGGCTAGCTGGGTGGCTTGTTCTGAAAAAGATGACAGTAACGTTTATGTTTCGTGGGTTGAAACCGCTGCTGAGAGAACAGGAGAAACTTATATGATTAACATTTTTCATTTAGGAGGTGAAGTGAGTCAAAAGGGCTCAAGTATATACTTATCATATGCTTTGCCTCGAGATCGTGTTATTAAATGTGAACTTAAAGAAAAAGGAGAAGAAAAATCTTGTATAGAGGAGAAGTATAGTTATATTATAGTAGGTGATAATAGAGGTGGTAGTATTGGTTATTTTTTCTTACAGAAAAAAGCAAGTCGGTATTTGGTGGAGTATGCTCAGACACAGGTAAAAAGGACATTTTTAGGTTCATACTTTCACGGAAGCTCCTTTAAACTTTACAATGGAGGTATGGTTTCGAGCAACTATCCTAACCACTACATCAACTCCGATTTTGATATATTAGAAGACAATCTTTATGATGGGGCTGTATTTAAGATATTGAGCTTTGGATTAGATACCATAGTCATTGTTCATGGCTCTTTTACTGGAAAGTTCATAGAAGTTTTGAATGGTAATTATTATGGAATAGAGGAATGTGCATCCTTTGTTTGTGGCTTTGCTTATTGGTCTCTTGCTCAAAACAATGCAAATGGAAATTTTCTTTTTGTGGTTAAATCTGACACCCAGAAAGTTGGAGTAACACTTAGTAGTGTTGAATCTATTGGCAGCAATGTGTTACGGATGTGGTATAATGTCAGACCCCTTGGTAGTACTATTGATTCAGTTTGGGTGTATTTTAAGCTGTTGAAAAGCAACACGGTTCTCTTTTATGATTCCATTTACAGTGGAGTTGGTAGTTATTCAATTGATCTTAATCTTCCAAATTTCCAAGTTGACAATATTAGGAAATGGGCAGAGGGGAGCATAGGACCTCAATTTGTCCACTATTGGACAGATAGCCTGTTTGCTTGGGGCGGTAACGCAGTTGATAGTATGAATGTTGATAGCCAGTGGCAATATGAATATTCTGCGTATTTGTTCAGAGAATCAGGTCTTGCGAGTAGATCGGACTTAAAGGCAAGATTAGGAGTCGAAATATTGGGATATATTGCTTTCCCTGGGCCATCCAAAAGCAATCCATTTGGCACTTCCAATGTTGATTTATATGTAGGTTTTTCTCTAAGAGACTTCATTGAAACCAAAGGAAAAATAATAGCAGTAGCCTATGCTAATAGCAATAATTGGTATTTGACAGTTAATGGCGATACAATAAGACATGTACAGATTGATGTGCCCAAAGAGTTTTGGTTCGCCGAAACGAAGATTCCTTCTAGCTATGCCATTGTTGTTTTGGATTGCCCACCTATCCCTTCTGATAGCTTGTTCCTGCAAGAAATACATGCAGGTTACAAAGCATGCGAATTCAATGTGCCTTTACGGAACAACTTAGTATACAAAACAGATACATTACTGTTTAGGACAGATTCTTTGATTCTGGAAGTGTCTTTCAAGGATGGATGCTATTGGAGTGATAAGTTCAGGGTAGCTCTCTGGGACACCATCTCACCTATTTACAACCAGTTCTGCGGCGACCTGACTGTTTCTGTTCCTGTTCTCACAGAAGGGGTTGAGTTGTGGACACCCTCTGGACAGGTTGCCTTCATTGACACAACTATTAGTACGTATCAATTGACTGACACAGGCACCTATTGGCTTCACCTTTACGATACTGTTAGGTGTTACATAGGTTGGTCAGACACGTTCCACGTGTGGAAGGTAGGCATAGACAGTTTCCTGTTGGGCTATGAGGAGTTTTGCGGGAGTGTTGAGTTATTTGGCTTGTCGGACTTTGATATCCCTTATTATGTTTATAGGGATACATTGCTATATTTGGTAGATACAGCAACATTGTTTAATGTAGATAGTCCAGGTATGTATATAGTCATGATGCTTGATTCAGGGGCGTGTCGCTATGCCCAGACAGACCCTATTAATGTAGAGTATGCCGGTGTTGACACCTTTGATGTTTCCTTTGATTTGGATTGCGAAGCCCTTGTGTTGCCAGATAGCCTTTCTGATGAGCAATGGTATGTTATTAAGGACACTGTATTTGTGGGAGTTTTCACCGGTGGGGTTGTTCCGGTTTCTGAATCGGGGGTTTACTATTTGTGGGCTATGGACAGCAGTGTATGTAGGTATTACCGTTCTGGAGGTTCCTTTGTTGAGGTGATGCAATACGACACGTTATTATTGCCTGTTTTCTATCAATGCGGAAATCTATGGGTTTTGGGGGGCGACACGCTATTAGGCAGGTATTATTTAGTTTATGAAGGGGACACTGTTTATGTTTCTGACAGTTCGTCGTTCTGGATAGACAGTGCGGGTCTATATTGGGTTGTGTATGTTGACACTACTGGATGCATTGTTGGTTATAGCGACAGCGTGTTAGTTCGTCGTTCGGAGGTTTCCTATCCCTTGACAGTTAGGTATTCGGAGGGGGTTTTATACGTTGAGGGGCTCAGGGATGTTTCTAATGTTGTGTTGTATTCTGCTTCTGGTTCGGTGGGTTCTGTTCCGGTGTTAGTGTTTAGTAGTGGAGTTTGTGAGTTGTGTCCAGGGAAGCCCAAGCATAGGTTTAAGGTTTCAGATTTGGCACCTGGAGTTTATGTAGCAGAGATTGTAACCAAGAGGGGCAATCAGTTCTACAAAAAGGTTATAGTGAGATGATTTGGGGCGTTTTGGTTCTGGCCATTGGGCTTGGAGGGTCCAAAGATGCGTTCAAGCCATCGGAGTTATTTCATAGGGTATGGCTATCTGCAGGTGGTATGTATGGCTATAACGAGTATGGCACCTATGGACAGGGGTATATGAGTGGCGAGGTGAGTGGTGGCCCGGGCTTTTTCCCTGTTGAAGCGGGGGTTCGTGTAGGGGGTCCGTGGGTTAAGGGTCAAAGACCCTATCAGTTTTGGGTAGGGATATGTGGGGAGTGCTATCAGAGGTGGCTAAATGGGTATGTTGACCGATTGCTTGGCGGGGAAGCCCTAATCAATCGTTATAAGATGTTAAGCTTGGAAGTTGGCAGGCTGGATTCCCTTTTGTCGCTTGTGGACACGTCTGGTTTGCGTCGTCAAATGGAGGTTAGGCTTTCATTAGGGGACACATTGGGTTTTGATTCGCTTCGTCGCCTATATGATAATTATGCGCTCTTATATCGTCGGTATTCCTATGCGAAGGGATTGCTTGAAAAGCTACGAATAGACACGTCGTTGCTTAGTGTAAGGGGAGATATTCCAGATGCTGGTTCTTTACTGCGGTTACGGGGCAGGTTGTCGTCTGTAACGACCTTTGTAGAACGGGTTAGGATGCTTCGTATGGGCAGGTTTCAACCCTCGTTGATGCCCACAACATTAATGTTTCCAATGTGGCTTGAAGGATTAGAGAATTCAATGGGGGTTAGCGAGGCATTGTCCGTTGGCTTTTTTGCTGGGCGTATAGCCACATTGCCTTATGGGATAGATAGCGTGAGGAGGTATTGGAGCGGAGGGTTAAGGCTTGACATAAAGAAGCGCTACAAGATTGGAGGATATGGTATATTTTCAGAGCAGGAGCGTCAATATGTTGGGTATGTGGGAATATACGGAAACATAGGCAAATTTGTTTATGATATTAATATGTTTCGTGCCATGTATGAACGCTTTGGGCAATCGTATATATTGGTTGTGGAAGGCGTGGAGGATAGCGTTTCAGGGCGGTGGCGGGCTTCCCACAGCGGATTCTGGGGCAGTGTAG
>JAADEI010000114.1 GCA_013153515.1 Chlorobiota bacterium
CTCTCACTGGCAATAGTTAAACCATATAATTGTCTTGACAGTCCGACGGCGAAATCGCACATGTCAATCCATTCCTGAACCTCCCCTCTGGACTCCTGAATGATTTTACCCATTTCAATAGTGATGAGTCTGGCAAGCATCTCCTTGTGCTTCCTTACCTCGTCGGCTATCTCCCTGACCAGTTCGCCCCGCTTCGGTGCCGGAACCATTCGCCAATAGTCCTCAAAGGTCTTCCGTGCTTGCTCCACAACCTCATCTATATATTCCTGAGTGGGCTGCTTAACAGTACCTATCAGAGAACCGTCAATTGGTGAGTAAGAAGCCAATTCCTCGCCGTTAGTGGGCAACCATTTCGTTCCTGTTGAAGCCCCTGAGTGCCCTTTCGGGTCTATATCAAAATAGTTAAAAACCTCCTGTAATGCTCTCTTGACATCCATAACTCCAATTTTGGGGCTAAGTTATACAACAATTTGCTATGGCATTATGACCAAGACTTCCAGTTGGAAAATCATAAATTTGTTATTTTTGAAATAAAGTCGTAAGGCTTTAAAAAACCCGTGGAATATGAGAATAAGACCTACGTTGTTATTACTCTGGATGCTTGGTTTTACAATCTTTCTATCTTGCCATAAAGAAGAAATACCATCAAAATACAAACAGATAATCGGGCGATGGAAATGGGTTTTTTCTTGTGGTGGGTATGGTGGTATGCGATTGACCCAAGCACGGAAGGTTATGACATTGAATTGGAATTCAAAAGAAAAGGTATCCTTAAAATATATAAAAACGGCAAACTGCACGAAAGATATGCCTTTAGATTTGAGAAACATCAAAGCATATATACTGGGCAGGAAAAATACATGTTAGTTCTCTACCCTTCAAGGCTAACCCCCAAATCGTGGTATGTACAAGGCTATCAATCGGTTTGTTTTAATGGAACAAATACTCTCATACTCCATGATGAATGTTATGAGTGCTTTTCTCATCATTATGTAAGAATAGAGTAAGCAAAGAAAAGTGTTTTCTGAACGTTCCACGTGCCTTAATTATCTTTGAAAACAAAAGATTGCTTGGACCCATCTTATGGCTTAGGCACAAACTTTATGATATTGGATTTTTGTCTTCGTGGACTCCTCCGATACCCTTAATTGGCATTGGAAACCTTGAACTTGGTGGGACAGGCAAAACGCCTTTTACAATTTATCTTGCTAACCTGCTCAAGAACAAGCATTCCGTTGGTGTTGTGAACCACGGCTACCGACTAAAGAGTTCAGACCCAATCATCGCATCCCCTGAAACAGTTCACTTGCTTAATGAAGAAGCGATTTTGATTTGGGAACGGACTGGCGTGCCCCTCGTAGCAGGCAGAAACAGACGGAAGGCTATTGAACTCCTGCTTTCAAAACATCCAGACATAGACCTGCTCATCGCTGACGACATCCTTCAACATAGGAAAATTAATCCACATATCCCTATCTTGATCACTCGCTTTGATAAGCCATACTACAAAAACAGATTGATTCCCTTTGGGACACTCAGAGACATCAAATCAAGGGCTAAAGCCTTTCCAGTCCTTGTTTATACATATTCCCCGCTAATTGACGAAAAGGAAAAAGCCAAAGTTAGGAACTTCACTTCTTGGCACGACCTCGTTCTTTTCGCACATGCCTCCTATGGACCGCCATATCCAGTGACAGAAAACTTAGGGAAACCTGATGGCAGGTTCCTTGCAGTGTGTGGAATAGCCAATCCCAGTGCGTTCCTGTCCTTCACAAAAAACAAGTTTCAAGTAGTCGGGTCATTATGTTTCAGGGACCATAAGGAATATGCCCTCACGGACATAAAGAACATAATTGCCCTGTGCAAGAAAAATAATGTTGATTCCATCATAACCACGGAAAAGGATGCAGTCAAACTAAAGCGATTCAAAGAAGAGTTTGAGTCCAGTGGTGTTTCTGTGCTCGCAATTCCACTAACCCTCCAGTTAAACCCGGAAGATGAACAACAACTTTTGACGTATCTTAGCGAAAAATTAGAAGCCTATGGACAGGAACGAAGCCAAGATATGGATGGAACGCATCAATGAGGCAGTGAAATATATTCAGGAAAACACTGACTCATTCAATCCCCTCTACGGAATCATTCTCGGCACTGGGCTCGGGCAACTCGCCAAAGAAATTGACGAAAAATACTCACTGGACTATGGCAATATCCCGCATTTCCCGGTGTCCACAGTGGAAAGCCATCAGGGAAGGCTCATCTTTGGCTATTTAGAAGGCAAGCCGGTGGTGGCTATGCAAGGCAGATTCCACTACTATGAAGGATATTCGCTTAAGGAAGTTACTTTTCCCGTCAGGGTAATGAAAATGCTTGGGATTAAAAGGCTTTTCGTGTCCAATGCGGCAGGTGGGCTCAATCCCAAAATGGAAGTCGGCGACTTGATGATTATTAAAGACCACATCAATCTGCTTCCGGACAACCCATTGCGTGGACCGAACCTTGACGAATTGGGTCCCAGATTCCCTGATATGAGTCAGGTCTATGACCCGGAAGCCATTGCTATGGCGGAAGCCTTCGCAAGGGAAAATAACATCAGGTGCCACACGGGTGTGTATGTAGCCGTGCCCGGTCCAAACCTTGAAACAAAAGCGGAATACAAGTTTTTGCGACTCATTGGTGCCGATGCAGTGGGAATGTCCACGGTCCCTGAGGTAATTGTGGCAAGGCATATGAACCTGCCTGTTTTCGGCATCTCCGCCATAACAGACATTGGCTTCCCAATTGAAAGGGTTAAAGAGGTGTCATTGGAAGACGTGATTGCTGCCGCCTCAACCGCCGAACCACACATGACAAAGATTATCCGTGCGTTGGTCGCTAACCTTGATAATTAGTTTTCTGACCCACTTAGGGCTTGCTAACCAACCATCATATTTTGACCTTGAATTTTTTGGATTTAAAGAAGACTCCTTAGATAAACTCTATTGGCAAATTGACGGCATTTGGCATATTAAGTGGTTCAACACATCTCCCTCCCCTTGGGATGACGTAACGCAAAGAATTTTCCCCTTTTCAACTTACATTCCCAACTCGCCTTATAGCCCAAATCCCCTTCCCCCTTTGCCTCAAACAGATTATTTTTATCCTAAAACTTACTACGCCCCATTCCCGTTCTCACGACTCAAACTTTTCTTGGGTCTTCCCGCCTCTGAAGGAATTTCTTTCACTCACATCCAACCAATCATCAAGAAATGGACTATAGACGCCACTTTTGAAGCATATAACTCAGATGGATGGCTAATTAACCACTTCCAGAAAAGGCATAGCATCTCGCTGGGAACACACATTCCGTTAGACTCAACAAGATATATCTACATCAAAGGCAACATTTCTAAGGACCGATTCGGCACAAATAACGGGCTGGTAGCCTACATCCCCAACCTGCCGTCCAGAATTCAACCTGTTAGGGATAATTTTTCTTATTCGGCAATTGAAGAAAAAAATCTATATATTTCTGTGGACAATAGAAGTCGTTTCCGATACTACCCGCCTTCCATAGACTCTCCCGGAAGATTTTTTTTCATCCCTTCTTTGCACTACCAAGAGCAAAAATTTACTCATTTCTCCTTTGACACACTTTCGTTAGACAGAACATATCTTGAATTTACGACAAGACTCTTGTATGAATATAACAAAATCAAACCTGTTATGAAACATAACGACCTCAAGAACAAAATAATTTACTTAACTTCAAACATTGAACCCATCTTCTCGCTTCTCAAATATCCCAAACTTGACTCTTCTTGGCTATATGGAACAGGTTCAGAATTGAATATATATTACAATTTTTCAAACATCACTCTTCGCATAAACGGAAAACTTAACTATTTTGCTAACTCACAGTTAAACTATCTGACATATTACTTGGATTTCTGGACAATACTTGAAAACATATATTTGAATCTAATAGTTGTTAGGCAATTCAGTCCTTGGTTCTGGCAAAACCCCCTAATGGACGAACATAGTGTTTTTTTGAGTTTTGAACTTCGCCGACCAAAGTTTAATATATTTTGGGACAACTCTATTCAATACTTTCCTGTTTATGAAGTCTATGACACATCACAAACCTTAATTTATTCTGGCAAATTGCTAACTGTCAAGCACGATATAAATGTAGACATTATGTTTAAAAAAGACTTTGAACTTAAATCTTTACTTAAAATCTCCTTGGGTGGAAGTGTTTATTCATATCAATCTCCTGCCATTCTGCCTGTTTATGATGCGTTTGTGAGTGTTCAAATGCGTCCCGGCAAGAAACGAAATTTTCACATGTCGTTCACTGTCCGGACTATGGACAATGTTCCCGCACTGTTCTATGCTCCCCTGCACTACTGGGCTTATTTCCCTGTTACTCCGGGATTCAACGCAACTGCTGATTTTGAGATTGGCTGGCGATTCAAAAAAGCAATAATCAAAGGGAAAATCAACAACATTCCGGCATTCATCAACCCGGAACTGTACCGTCCCGTTAAAAACTGGCTGTGGGCTCCCCTCGTCCACTTCTCATTAATATGGGACATGTTTTATTAAAGGTCACAGAGTTCCTCAGAGTAAAACGGAGATACTGTGTTAAGTTCCCAAACAACTATTAATTTTTTCGTCTTCATTTTTGTGATTATTTTGTAATTTAGCGTTAGGGAAG
>JAADEI010000014.1 GCA_013153515.1 Chlorobiota bacterium
AACTTAAAGCAACGAAAGGTTATGGGTCAATGACCAAAGTCTTATTTTTCCTTATAGAGATACACATCAACCAATTTGACGGGTTTCCCAACAACTTCTTTTAATTTGTCCAGCACCGAATAGGGCGTTTCAGACATGTAATCCAGCCAAATTCTCACCATATTACTGTTTGGGATTCCTGAAACTTTGATTATGCCGTCGCTTCCCCGAATCAAAGTCGTCCTTATTTTCTTAACACTTTTCTCATTTCCTGCGGGCACAGTGAGTTTGGCTACATTCCATATACATATAGGGCGATACAATACCACAACGAAACTTCAACCTTGCATCTAATTCATTTCGCAAGGTATTTAAGAAATCTTCCATAAACCCCCACACAAACTATCATTTCCAGAGTCTCTCTCCACTGGCAACTGAAACAAAAGCCACCGTCAGGCTAATCAGCAATATCAACCTTGGCAATGTGTTCATGGGCAGAATAAAAACACAAAGCATTGCACATTCTTTATTTTTACTATTATTAGCGTAAATTTTCTAAATAATGTTATAAAAACTAATTACTGTTAGCCCAGTGGCGTAAACGACGCATTAAACCAATTCTATAAGATGCTTTCAAGACAGGAACTCCCAATCACTCTCTCTGTGTGCGAAGATATAAATCCGTCAACTGGACAGGGCTTTTTATGACTTCCACAGGCAATTGGAAAGTTCCTTGTGAGTCTGTGAGGGTTACGTAGATGACTTTGTTTGTGTTGTATTCATAAATGAACACAGGTGTGCTATCCAGAGTTGTGGAATCGTCGCTATAAACCACTTTCACTGAGCACTGGGCGTTAGTCTGAAAAGCAAGGATTATCCACATCCAGACCAACCCAAATAGCCATAAGATTCGCATTGCGTCAAAAAATATCTAATTTAGAGGAAAAGAGACAATGATGGCAAAAAGAGATGATTTGAAGGTTGTGCCGTTTGTCATTGTGGGATACTTAGTAACAGATGCCGATGACATAGAGGAAATACTAAGGCAAGAATTTAATGAAGAAGACATGGACAATTTTGCCCGAAGTACTAAAAAGATTCTCTTTAAAGACGATGCTAATGTTTCCATAGGCCTTCTTCCTGTTCCCGTTCCTCCTTTTGAAAAAGAGATTGAAATTGCACTGGACTCATTACACAGGATGCTTTTTGAGAATAATAAAGATGAAGACCAGTCTTAGTGAAGATAAGTTAATTTTGCTTTTATGATTGCCTATTTGAAAGATGCGGTTATTTACCAGCGGGAAACTCCTGTTTTGACAAATGTTAATTTGCAAGTTGAGCGAGGCGAGTTTCTTTATATCGTTGGAAAGACAGGTTCAGGGAAGACTTCTCTGTTAAAGACTCTGCACGGCGAAATTCCCTTGAAGGAAGGCGAGGGCGAAGTGGTTGGGTTCAACCTGCGTAAGTTAAGATGGTGGCACATTCCGAAGATGAGGCGTAAGATGGGCGTGGTCTTTCAGGATTTCAGGTTACTGACGGACAGGACGGTTGCCGACAACTTGCATTTTGTCCTGAGAATCCTTGGCATCAGGAAACGGAAAGAGAGGGAACGACGAATTGAAGAGATGCTATGGCGAGTTGGACTGCATACCAAAGCCCACAAGATGCCTTATGAACTCTCTGGTGGTGAACAGCAACGGGTTGCCATAGCCAGAGCAATAATCCACAAACCAGACCTGCTCTTGGCAGATGAGCCCACTGGAAACCTTGACCCTGAAACAGGCGAAGAAATAGTTAAACTCCTTCACACGCTAAACAAAGACCTGAACGTAACAGTGATAATGACCACGCACAACTACACATGGCTTGAAAAGTTCCCTGCAAAAGTGATACGGGTTGAGCGAGGAAAGGTCAAACCAGCAGAAATTAGGGAAACTCTTTGAAGAGTTGGCTTGCCGGTTCCTGTCGCAACGAGGTTATGAAATTCTGGAACGCAACTGGCGTCATCAAAATGGCGAAATAGATATCATTTGCACGGACGGAAAAGCCATTATTTTCGTTGAAGTGAAAGGACGTTCTGGATTCGGAAAGCCAGAATCACGAATTGACGACAAAAAACTGGAACATATCTACCTTGGCGTTGAGGAATACATTGCCCAACACGACATTTCACAACCCGTGGAAATCCATGCCATCGCAGTGGAATTCATTGATGAAAACAACTACAGGATTGTGCATTTTAGAGAGGTGGGTTAAAACTTTATTTACAACGCACTTTTTTGCATAGGAAAGAACACACATATAACCCTGACAAAACGACCCATATTATAGGCGAAACAATGCTAATTAAACTAAATTGTTTCAATATCAGGGCAATTCTAATTCCAGCGAAGGGTAAGGCGAACAGAAGTGATGGCACATGGTCAAAGCCACAAGCCTGATTGGTAATCATAGTCTCTATGAGAAACCAGATTGAAAAAATGAAAATGGCAAGAGCAATTGACAATTTCCTGAGTAATAGAGCGAATGCGATAGCAAGGATTATCGTATGCAAAGCAACCAAAGTAAATGCGAACAGCCCGTATGCCTGTCCACTAATCGCAAGGTTTTTGTAAAAAACGTTTATGAGTAATATTATCAAAACAAGTGATATGCTCGCTATTAATAGTTGATATAAGTTGCTAATGAAATATTTCATCGGGTTTGTAGCATTGGCAATTATGGTCTGAACGATTCCAAATTCAACCAACTGATATGTTTTCACAAGTGCAAACAGTCCTATTGCAAACCAAATAAAAGTTATTATAAAACGAGGGTGTAAGTCATAAAGGTCTGAGTTATAACTCTTTGCGATGAGACCGATAAATAAGCCTGCCAGCAAAAAGCCGAATGTTTTTTTATACATTGAGGTTCAATTTCCAATTGGGAATTGCGGAACTTTAATATCAAAAATTTCACCTATTCCTTCTTCTGCTTGAGCACACATAATGATTGTTTTGCCATCATTATACCATTTCTTCATGTGGTCAATGAATAGGGAAATTCCGTCCTTATCAAGGTCTTTGAAAGGTTCATCAATTATGATGACTTCTGGGTTTCGTTTCAAAAAGAGAATGCTTAATCTGGCACGTTGCCTCATCCCAGCAGATAGTTCAGAAAACTTTTTATACCAAAATTCTTGAGGAATATTCATTTGTTGAAGGCTATGTTCAGCATCGCCATTGAACATTTTAGCATAAGCAACCATTTGCGTCATCACAGTAACTGATGGAATAAATCCAGTTACATCCAAAAGGACAGCCCTATTTTCCCATTGTTCAGAACAGTGAATTTTTCCACTATTGGGCTTCAAGACACCTGTTATGAGTTTCAAAAGTGTTGATTTGCCAGAGGCATTGGGACCTTTCAAAAGCCATAAGTCGCCCTGTCTCACCGTCCACGAAAGGTTCTTAATAACTGGTTTTGACCGTTTGTAGCCGAATGAGACTTCCTCAAGCCTTAGTAAAAAGTTTCCTGATGCCATAAACACGCCATTTTGACCAAAACCAGTAAGAGATTAAGGTAAACACTACGGACGAAACAACTAATTTTATAGAGTTTACAAGAGTCAAAGAAACCTTACCACTGATTACATTTTTCAGTAATACATCAGGAATCCACGTGATTATTGCATCTGCTATTTTTTGGGCTTCTGAATCTGTTGCTTTTGATAGTTTTACTATTGCATATATTATACCAGCGATAATCCCGCCAAAAACCAATTGTCCCAAGAAGGCAATCAAGAAATTATAGTCAAAGACTATTGTTACTACGATAAGCAATGTAATTATAACACTTACCAAATACAGAAGGAACAAAGAAAATACGGTTATGTTCAAGTAGGAGGGAACAGGCACGTCAAGTATAATACCATACACATACCGAATGATGAACCATAAAGAGAGAGCAACGAATCCCAACAAAAAAGTGGTTAATATCTTACTTATGAATAGGTAAAATGGCTTTATGCCATTACTCATCAATACGATGTCATTTCCATGCACGCTCCCTGCGTGGAACAACCACCACAATATAATAAACAAGAACAAAAACATATAGGTAAGACTCATATTCAAAATTATTTCTTGCACCATGCCTATTCCCTCCCAGAAACTTAATAGCAAGAACACAATCAGTGAGACTCCAAACATTATAATCAAATGAAGCCTATTGAACTTTTGCACTTCATATCCAACGAGACGCAACAATTGAGCAAACAGCCCAGCACCCTTATTTTGGGGGCTTCATGGTAATTATCTTAACCATTTCGTTTTCTGAGGCAAAATTAAATTTTCCGACATTAACAATCAATTAAGTGTTGTTTCTGTGACAGAAGGGTTTCTTTTTGCACAGTTAAAGCCGTTGTTGTACACAATAAAGTAAAAAGCCATTGTTCAACACATGTTTACTCCATAAAAAGACACCCACAATTTTTTAGAATAAACGACTTACGTTTAATAAACATAATAAACAAGTTTAGCATAACTAACTCACCCTCCTTTCACTTATCTCACTTATTCATTTGGGTTATTATTCTAAATTTGCTCAACCTCCCAACAGAACCTTTCATTATAGATTCCAGCAGGTTTGTTGTGTAAACTGCTATCGTGTCGCTTTTATAAAACACAGGCACAATGTCCATTGTGAAAACGGTTTCTGTATTAAGGGCAACTAAA
>JAADEI010000054.1 GCA_013153515.1 Chlorobiota bacterium
AAAGAGAATTCCCGCCTCAAATGATGATTGTCAATCACTTTCCACTCGGGAGAAATCTCTTTCCTTAGCCTTTCAATTTCCTCAGGAGTCAAAGGAGGCACACCACCCTCACAAGGAACACATTTCTTCCCTGCCAAACCCATAAGCCCTTGTTTTTATTTCGTCTAAAATTATTGAATTAATGAAAATTGGTAAGTCTAATATCATAAAGCCTTTTATCTGATAGCATCCTCAACATCCGTATTTACGATAATCGCTCTTGTGAAGTCTGCACCTTTCAAGTTCGCACCTGTGAATTTAGCGTTTTCTATGTAGGCTGATTTAAAGCGAACATTTTGCAGGTTGGCATATTGGAAATTGGTCTCTTTGATTGTTGAGAAGGACAGATCAGGCTCAAATGAGATTGCTAAATAGTGGATACTTCCTGACAGGTCTGCTTTCGTGAAGTTTGCCCCTGTCAGATTAGTTTGCACCATGCTAACACCTTCAAATCGTGCCTGTTCAAAGTTGGATTCTTCAAGGTTCGCCCCGTCTAAGACGCAGGCTTTGAAGTGTGCATTGGGACCGTGGCAGTGGGTCATTGTTGCATTTGTGGCATCAACACTTTCCCAATAAGCATTTTTCAAACCACATACGTGCAGAAAAGCCATTGTTAGGTCAGAACTTATGAGTTGAGCATTTGATAGGTCTGCACCCCACATATAGGCTTGGGCAAGGTCAACCTCAATTAGTTGGGCACCTGACAGGTCCGCTGATTCAAGCATTGCCCCACGCATGGAAGTGTTTTCAATAATTGCATTTTGAAGGTTTGCCTCCCTGAGGTAGCATCCATCTAATATGGCATTTCTGATAATAGCCCCGGAAAGATTTGCCCTATATAATACCACATTCCTAAGGTCAAGCCCCGAAAGGTCTATTCCCCTCAAATTAACCCCTGATAAGTTGATGACGTACTGTTCAAGAGGGTTGCGAGGAAAGGCTAATAATTGAATGAGTTCTTTTCGGGTCAGGTCCATCTTGTTGGGTTGTGTTTACATAAATTTAATTCCAGTGGTTATGCGGATTGCTCCACCAGGATACTTAACTTCAAATTCTTCCCATGCGTTTGAGAAATTATTATAAAAGATAATGTAATACCGATGAAATTCGGGAGTTAAAGAGAGTGTAAAGAAGTAAAGAAAGTTTTCTTTTGTGTATTCAAAGTTGAAAACTGGACCGCCACCAATTAAGAAGTATTGTTTTGGTATGAGAACATCATAAAACACATATCCTTCCAAACCAAGATTTAACATGGGATTTTTATTCTTGAGCGAGTAAGTGTAGCCAAATCGGGAAACCCAATAAAGGCTTTCTGAAAGATGCATATCAATGTTTAGGGCAGTGTAATGCCTGTTAAAATGCTTATCTCCTATTAATCTTATAAATATCGCAGGATAAGGACCAATAAAAATGCTTGAATAAAAATGGAAAGGGATATTGAATGCGGCTGATAGCCCAAACGGGTTATTTTCTTCATCAAGTATATTCACTTTGAGATAGTTGTTTATCCACGAAATTCCAGATGGTCGTGCATAATAGGAATTTGTGCTATTAGCAAAGTACCACGACATGGACAGTTCCACGCGCTTGGAGAACCCGACAAGGAAAGACAGTGCTTCGTATCTTTGGGCATTACTGTACCATCCTCTAAAGTTTAAATCAGTAGTTGCCTGAACAGAGAAGGACCCCAGACCTATTGAATTTGATCTGTCAAGAGTTATAAAAGGCTTATCCTGTGCCACAGACAACCGTGGTCCTGTGATAAATAAAATGAAAACAAACATTAGTAATGAGCGTTTCATGTTTCTTTGTTTTACTATGAATAACGCCCTAACAAAAGGAATCATTGTGTTAGAGAGTCTTTAAAACCGTAAGGAGAGCATTTATTAGACTTTAATTTGCCAATCTGCATAATTTAGCACCTATGAAACAAGCGAAATTTACATTTTGGGCAACTAGTCCATACAGGCTTCAGGTTAAAATGACCATTGAAGGCATAGAGGAAGATAGCATTAGGCTTGTCCTACCCAGATGGAGACCGGGTCGCTACGAACTGGGAGGCTTTGAACGCAACATTAGAAGGGTTAAGTTTACAACCCCCGATGGGAATCCCATCCCGGCAAAAAAAATATCGCGAAATGAGTGGTTGGTCCCCACGGAAGACCTCTCTACACTCATCTGCACCTATGAATACTACGCCTCCGAACTAAATGCCGGGTCAACATACGTGGATGACTCACTGCTCCTTATCACCTTCGTTAACTGCTGTTTATATGTCCCGGACAAGGAATATCCAGTGGAAGTGGATTTAAACATTCCCACGTCTTGGAAAGCCGTCTCCACTCTGACCGAGCGGGAGGGAAACGCTTGGTTCGCTAAGGATATAGATGAGTTGTTTGATAGTGCTCTATTGGCTAGCCCCTCATTAGTCCGACACACCTTCCACGTGGACGACCTGTTCGTCGGAATTAATTTCGCCGGAGTCTTTGAAAGCATTCCAATTAACCAAATCTCAAAAGACATAGAAACAATAATTAAAGAAGCCTTCTCCATATTCGGACACTTCCCCACACAAGACTTTGAGTTCCTATACCTTATTCCACCATACAGGCGCTATCACGGCGTTGAACACCTCCGAGGAACAGTCATTATGCTTGGTCCGGCACACCACCTCTTCTCTTCCAGATTAAGCGGAGAATTCTATACATACAAGCATTTCCTCGGCGTCTCCGCTCATGAGTTCTTCCACGTCTGGAACGTTAAAAGCATTAAACCACAGGAGTTTGAACAATTGAATTATGCCAGTGAAGTGTATACCGAAATGGGCTTTTTCCTTGAGGGAGTAACCACCTACTACGGCGAGTTGCTCCTGTTAAGAACAGGACTCATCTCACTGAACACGTGGGCGGAAGACTTCTCGCGAATTCTTACACGATTCTTTCAGAATTACGGAAGGTTTAATAAATCTCTCGCCGAATCCAGCTTTGACTTGTGGATAGATGGCTATTCTCAACATATCCCACACAGAACAACATCCATCTACACCCACGGAGCTCTGGTCACATTCCTCCTGGACATCCACCTCAGACTCGAAACAAACAACAGATATTCCTTTGACCATCTAATGTGCTACTTATATCACAACTATGCTTTGAAAGGCAAAGGGTTCACCGAAGAAGACTTGGTCAACATTCTCGGACAATGGGGCGGCGAAAAACTGAAAAAACTATTCCGTAAGTACGTCTTCACAATGAGCGATATTGAAGATGACTTGAAGGAAGCACTGGCACGAATAGGTACAAACATGATAAAGATTCCAGCAGAACCATATAGTTCGCTACTGGGATTCAAAGTGTCCCAAACAGGTAAAGTAACCTACATGCTCCCCGGAATATCGGCAACCACCGAACTGGCTTATGGAGACCACATAATCGGCGTGGAAAACATCCTCCCAGACCCCTCAGAAATAAAACATTGGTTGAACTACTTCGTTGACCACAAAAGGGAAATAGTTCTCATTGTCAAAAGAGCCAACAGAGAACTCAGAGTTAAAGTGCCTGTCTCCTCAGCTCCACTCATCTATAACTACATCGTTACCGTGGAGGAAGCCACCGAACTTAGACACAACTGGCTAAAATCCCTACAAACCCAACAAATATGCGTTTAATACTACTCGTTGCTCTCCTTGGAATACTTAAACCTTGCAATAACCCCCATTCACAGACCAATACAGACATCTCCCATCCAAAAGATTCCGCTCAACAAACCATTCAACAACCTAAACAGGACACGACACAATGCCTCGGGAAACTAATTAAGGATTGCTTGTGCATTCAGGTTTATGACCCGGTCTGTGGATGCAACGGGAAAACTTACAGTAATTCTTGTGTTGCCCGATGTGCCGGAGTTCGCTTCTGGACACAAGGTCCATGCCAGTCATCAAAAGATTAATTTGACCTTATTACTTTTGCAGTAACAATAAGAGAGCAATGGCTTATCCCGTAATAAAACTTAAGAGGGGTTACGACCTCCTGATTGAAGGAGAGGCAGAAGAGAAAATAATCCCTTTGCCTGAAACCCCCACAACAGTCGCTATCAAACCAACAGACTTCTTAGGAATTAGACCAATACCTAAATTGCTTAAAAAGGAAGGCTCAATAAAAGCGGGGGAACCGCTCTTCTATGACAAAGACTACGGCGAGGAACTCACGTGGACAGCACCAGCCTCCGGAGAAATAGCGGAGATAAGAAGGGGACCCAAACGCCGAATAGAAGCAATAGTTATACTACTGGACAAAGAGCAAGACTATTATGAACACGAAGCAACCTTAGATAATGCAGACTCAGTGCGGAAAGCCCTATTGTCAAGCGGCTTATGGGCATTGATGGTCCAGCGACCCTATGGCTTAGTGCCACGACCGGACGAAAAGCCAGACGCCATCTTTATGTCAATGTTCGACACTCATCCCCTCGCCCCACGACTGGAATTCCTCGTAAAAGACTATGAGGAAGATTTCCTTGCCGGATGGGAGGCTCTCAAAAAGTTAGCAGATGGATTACCCATATTCCTTGGATATAGTGCGGAACGCCCACACGAAGACATCTTCCTTTCCCTAAATGGCGAAAACATTAGAAAATACTTCTTCTCGGGACCCCACCCCTCCGGTAATGTAGGCGTGCACATCCATCACGTCTTCCCAACATATAAAGGCTCACGGAAAATTTGGACTATAAAACCACAATACTTAGTGTGGTGGGGACGCCTCTTTAGAAAAGGCATCATTGACCTCACAACTAAAATCGCTTTGACCGCCCATGAGGTGAAAGAACCAGCATTCTACGAAACCATAGCGGGCGTCAACGTAAAAGCACTCTTGAAGGACCAATTGAAGAACGACCACGTCCGAGTGATCAGTGGAAACGTATTCACGGGAACAAAAATTGACATGGAGAAGGGGCACGTGTCCATTAAAGACAATATGGTCACTGTCATCCCAGAAGGAGACTTCCCTGAGTTCCAAGGATGGCTCATCACTCATTATCCCAAGCCAAGCATATCAAGAACTTTCCTCTCTGGAATCCTATATCACCTTGGAATCCCAGTTAGATACAAAGTTAATACTAAGATGCATGGTGAACGACGCCCCTTCGTCGTTACAGGGGAATACGAACAAGTAACCCCAATGGACCTCTACCCCCAACACCTCCTTAAAGCAATCATTGTTAAAGACCTTGATTTAATGGAACAATTAGGAATCCACGAAGTCATTGAGGAAGACCTCGCCCTCTGTGAGTTTGTCTGCACAAGTAAAACCCCAGTGCAAAAGATACTAAGGGAGGGGATTGAGCTCTTCAGGCATGAAGTAGGATAATTTTAAAATAACTTTGCACTATGATGAAAAAACTAACCGATTCGCTCTGGAACTTCCTTCAAACAAAAGTGAAGCCTCACTTCACCAAAGGGGGCAAATTTGAAAACCTCTTTTATTTATATGAGGCAATTGAGACATTCCTCTTCCTGCCTCCTGAGGTGACCCACGACAAGCCAGGAACACATGTCAGGGACGGTATGAACCTCAAAAGACTAATGATTCACGTGGTCTTCGCGCTTATCCCCGCTATGCTCTTTGGCATTTGGAACATAGGTCATCAGCACTATATAGCTTTGGGAGAATATGTAGGATTGTCAGAGGGACTAATGGATAAATTCCTAGTGGGGCTCAAAGTGTTCCTGCCTATTCTGATTGTTGTCATGGCGGTTGGGGGCACAATAGAAGTCCTGTTTTCAGTGATTCGTAAGCATCCCGTCACGGAAGGATTCCTTGTAACGGGACCCCTGATTGCTTTGATAGTTCCTCCAACAATCCCATTGTGGATGGTTGCTGTGGCGACGGCATTCGCCGTAACCTTCGGTAAGGAAATTTTTGGGGGCACGGGAATGAATATCGTTAACACGGCATTATTAGCCAGAGCATTCCTGTTCTTCGCCTACCCAGCTCACATGTCCGGAGACCAAGTATGGATATACCTTGGCGAGGCGGCAGATAGGGTAGTGGATGGATTCTCAGGCGCAACACCTTTGGCAGTGGCTGCCGAAGGCGGCTATCAAGCCCTTAAAACATTCTCATATCAAAGCTACGGTTTCTGGGATATGTTTTTTGGATGGATTCCGGGCTCCATAGGTGAAACATCTACATTAGCCATTCTCCTTGGGGCAGCGCTGTTACTACATACCGGGGTGGCAGACTGGCGAATTATGGCTGGAATGCTCCTGGGGGGCATATTCACGGCTTTCCTGTTTAATATGTTCCCTGCTAATGAATACATGGCTTTGCCCTGGTACTACCATTTAGTTATGGGAGGCTTCGCTTTCGGATTAGTCTTTATGGCTACCGACCCCGTTACAAGCGCTTCCACCTTCACCGGAAAATGGATATATGGGTTTATTATAGGCGTTGTGGCACTCATCATTAGAGTGTTAAATCCAGCCTATCCGGAAGGTGTAATGTTAGCAATCCTTCTCGGAAACGTTACAGCACCACTCATCGACCACTTGGTCATTAAATCATACATCAGTCGTCGGGAAAGGCAAGTGTCCGCAATAGTTCCTTCACCCAAAACACAAGAACCCGTAAAAGAATCAAGTCATGCCTAATACCAATAGCACTACATATACAATCCTGTATTCGCTCGGGATGGCATTTATCGTCGGTTCAACCTTAGCAATTGTTTCAATGGCGTTGAAACCATATCAAGAAAAAAACATCAAATTTGAAAAGATATCTTACATATTCAGGACGGTTGGATTCACGGATTTCAATAAACAAAATGCCGAGCAAGTGTTTCAAGAAAAAGTTAGAGAATTCGTAGGGAAACATGATGGAACAATTGTGGAGGAAGGACCCTGGTCCGCTTTCAAAATAGATGTGGGACAGGAGAGGAAGAAGAGACCAGAAGACAGATTGCTTCCAGTGTTTGTGTATGAAAACTCTAAGTATATAGTGCCGTGCTATGGCGTCGGGCTATGGGGACCCATCTGGGGATATGTCGCTTTTGAAGATGATTTAACGACCATAGCAGGTGTTGTCTTTGACCACAAGAGTGAGACACCGGGGCTGGGTGCCAAGATAGCCGAACCAGAGTTTCAAGCCAAGTTCGTTGGACGGAAAGCTTTTGACGAATCAGGCAGGTATGTCCTGAGAGTGGTCAAAGCAGGCAGGGCTAAAAGTGATAACGAGATTGACGGAATTTCAGGAGCCACCCTCACCACTAACGGCGTGGACGAAATGCTTAGGGAATGGTTGCCCCTATACAGACCCCTCTTAGAAAAAATTAAGGAAGAAAAAATCAAAAAGGTACAGGCATGAGCAAGACAACGGTTAAACAAAAGAAAGAAGGACTCTTCTCAAGGAAATATCTTCGCTACTTATTAGACCCGATTAATGATATTAATCCAATTACCGTTCAGGTTCTGGGCATTTGTTCCGCTCTGGCAGTTACCGTTAAGCTGGAACCTGCCGTAGTGATGGCAATAGCCGTAACTGCCGTAACAGCCTTCTCCAATCTAACAATATCATTATTGAGGAATACAATCCCCCATCGTATCAGGATGATTGTCCAATTAGTAGTCATCTCTTCTCTTGTTATCCTGGTTGACCAGATTCTTAAAGCTTTTGCCTATGATGTTAGCAAGCAATTATCCGTTTTCGTGGGACTCATTATAACCAACTGTATTATAATGGGACGCCTTGAAGCCTTCGCAATGGGTAACAAGCCTTGGCCTTCATTGTTAGATGGCATAGGCAATGGCTTGGGATATGGAGCAGTTCTTATAATAGTAGCGTTTCTCAGAGAATTGTTTGGTTCGGGAACCGTGTTTGACATCCCCGTAATTCCCCAAGCTCTCTACGAGCTGGGCTACGTGAACAACGGATTGATGCTGTTGCCCCCAGCAGCACTCATCACCGTCGGTGTCATAATTTGGATACACAGGTGGTTGAACCCCAAACTAATTGATGTCTCATAAAATTTAAAATGAAGTAGCTATGCTGGAAATGATAAACATTGCAATCAAGACCATCTTCATAGAGAACATGGTTTTTGCCTTCTTCTTGGGCATGTGTTCCTACCTTGCTATATCAAAGAATTTCAACGCTGCCTTTGGACTGGGTTTAGCAGTCATTGTCGTTGAACTGGTAACCATACCGCTTAACTGGTTTTTGAAAACCTATTTTCTTGAACCTGGGGCGTTAGCGTGGCTACACCCCTCCTTCTCTGCCGTTGACCTGAGCTTCCTCACATTCTTAGTCTTCATAGCTACCATCGCCTCCTCTGTTCAATTAGTTGAGATGGTCGTGGAAAGATTCTTCCCAGCCCTCTATACCGCATTGGGGATATTCCTGCCATTGATAACTGTTAATTGCGCCATATTGGGTGGTAGCCTATTCATGGATGAAAGGGACTATTCCTTTGGCGAATCAGTATTTTTTGCCTTGGGTGCAGGGATCGGCTGGTTCTTAGCCATTGTTCTGTTCGCTGCCGTCAGGCAAAAGGTTCGCTACTCAAACGTTGTGAAGCCTCTCAGGGGGCTTGGCTTAGCTTTCATTATTACTGCATTACTTGGAATAGCATTCATGGGCTTCGCTGGAATTAAACTTTAAAAAATAAAATAAATGACGGGACTTTACATAGCTGCGGCAATTCTGGTCTTTATAATAATAGTCGTTGGATTGGCAATAATTATTATGTGGGCAAAGAAGAAATTAATGCCCGCAGGCAAAGTGAAAATTATCGTTAATAATGAAAAGGTTATAGAAGTTACTCCCGGAACATCCCTCCTGGATGCCCTTGTTACTCACGGAATCATGCTTCCATCTGCCTGTGGGGGTGGGGGCACCTGTGGACAGTGCAGGGTGAAGGTTTTAGAGGGGGGCGGAGACGTCCTGCCCACTGAATTGAATCACCTGAGCAGACGGGAGGTAAAGGAAGGGTGGCGATTGGCTTGCCAAGTAAAAATCAGACAGGATCTGAAAATAGAAGTTCCACCCGAAGTCTTTGGAATTAAGAAGTGGGAATGTGAAGTGATTAGTAATAAGAATGTTGCAACATATATTAAGGAGTTCGTTGTAAGGCTCCCAGAAGGGGAAAGGCTTGATTTTGAACCTGGACAATACTGTCAATTATATGCTCCGGAGTTTGACATCCACTATGGAACAGACATCAAGCCAAATGTTGAAGAACCCTATAGGCAATGGTGGGAGGAAGATTTCGGACAGCAGATATGGGACTTGAGGGTTGTTAACGATGAAGATGGGATGTATAGAGCCTATTCAATGGCTAATTATCCGGCGGAGGGACACGATATTATGAAATTCAACATCAGAATTGCTCTTCCACCTTGGGATAGGAAGAACAACAGATTCATGGATGTCCCTCCGGGTAAAATGTCTTCTTATGTGTTTTCCTTGAAACCAGGGGATAAGATAACCATTTCGGGCCCATACGGCGACTTCCTCATTAAACCAACAGATAAGGAGAAAATCTATATTGGAGGGGGTGCTGGAATGGCTCCCTTGCGCGCTCACATCATGCACCTCTTCGAGACCATGAAAACCAAGGCGAAGGTTTCCTTCTGGTATGGGGCTAGGTCCAAGCGTGAGATATTCTATGAAGAGGACTTTAGGCGTTTGGAACGGGAACATCCAAACTTCAAATTCGTTATCGCTCTATCTGATCCTAAACCAACGGACAATTGGGATGGACCAGTTGGGTTCATCCACCAAGTCTTATACGACATGTATCTGAAAGACCATCCAGAGCCAGAGGAATGTGAATACTACATCTGCGGACCACCACCAATGCTTAAAGCAGTACTTAATATGCTTGATGAATTAGGAGTTCCTAAGGAAAATATAGCCTTTGACGACTTTGGGGGATAAGCCAGTTCTCACGGTTGGGAAGGCGTATTTGAATGCCAGCAGATAATAATAATACGAAAGATATTATTAAGCACGTCATTTTTGAAGTTTCTCCAAAGTATGTAAGGCGAGTTCTCCTATATAATTTTTTGCTTGTAACAGGACTTATCATTTTTGAAATGCCTTTGATAATAATAATTGTATATTACATACAAGAATCTCAAGAGGATCTGTTTTCTTATATGATAGAAAAAATAACCCATATGTTTATCTTTTTTACAGCGTTCTATTTGTTTTATGTTTATACCAGGCAACATATAGTATCAATGCAGATTTTATTAAATCCTCAGCAAAAGGGCGAATGTGATTTCAGAATCAAATACATCAGGCATTTATTTCATCAAGAGGTTGTCAGGGTTAGAAACGTAAAGCCTGATGATATAAAGTTTATTTCTGATGTAATGAGCATATCAATAAAAGGGGAAAAATTTATGTTTCCCGACTTTTTACTGTTCAGCTCTTACAGATTCTATAACAAAGCTCAGGAAGTGTTGAAGGAACTCTGCAATAAGTAGTGAATAAAACTTAAACTCCGTGGCTTTTAACATAGAAGCTATCTTTAAAGTGTTTCAGATGGAGCATGAGGTCAGTTATATTAAGTGACTTTGTTGGAATTCAAGGGCATCAATGATGTTTTTTTGCGGAAAATCGACTCATTGGAGCTTATTTTTTGAAACTCCAATCTTGTTTTGAGATTTGGTTTGAATAGCAAGGAATCCAATCCTATCAGAGCTCACACTTAGTTGTTGCCAAGTTTTTCTAAATGTCCCCAATACGGGGGCTTTAATAAGCTACTAACAAAAAATAGTCATATTGTTTAAAGTGTGAATGCTTAATATCTAAATAGAAACAATATAGAAGATAGGAATAATAATAAGCCCCAGAAAAGAGGCAAGAAATTTAGTTGTTGTGTTAATGTAACGTGAATCTGAAGATGTGCGTAATTCAGTCTTGCTGGTTAAATTCTTTGATTTTATAACCTGCTGATTCAATCAGTTTTTTCACCATGTCAATGCTTATTGGGGTTCCTTTAATTTTGACATCTCCCGTTTCTGGATTTATGTCTAAAATTTCCACGCCTGCTTTTTGAAGAAGGTTTGAAACGGTCTTAACACATTCCTCACAGTTCAACCCTTCAATTACCAGCTTGACAATTTGATCTTTACCAAACATCATAGTTCTCTGATTTTGTAGGTAGTAAAGCGCTAACGTATTCTTCTGGTTTAAATGGGATTAGGTCTTGCGGTTGTTCACCAACTCCAACCAGTTTTATGGGGATTCTTAGTTTGTGCCATATTGGAAGTGCTATCCCTCCCTTTGCTGTCCCATCCATCTTAGTTAGAACTATCCCGGTTGGTTCGGCGAACTCCTTAAAAATTTTTGCTTGTTCTAAACCTGTTTGTCCGGTGGTGGCATCTATAACAAGGAGAGTTTCGTGTGGGGCATCGGGCATTTTTTTCTTAATAACCCGTCTCACCTTTGTCAATTCCTCCATTAGGTGCCGTTTATTATGGAGCCTGCCAGCTGAATCTAAGATAACCACGTCGTCCCCCTTGGCTAATGCACTTTCTATGGCTTGATATGCTACCGACCCCGGGTCCCCTCCGTAATTGCCTTTAATTATCCTTGCTCCGGACCGCTCAGCCCACTTTTCCAATTGCTCAATGGCTGCTGCCCGAAATGTGTCGCCAGCACCTAAAACAACCTTCAATCCCTTTTGAGTATATAAATATGCCAACTTTCCTATGGTTGTTGTCTTCCCAGTGCCATTAACACCAATTATGAAAAGGACATGAGGTTTTTGATTGAAAGGGGCGTTAAGCAAATCTGATTTGGGATGCTCTGCAAAGATTTTTAAAAGACTTTCCTTTAATGCTGTTATAATCTCTTCTTCGGAAGGCTTAGAACTGAGATGTCCAGAAACTTCGTCTATTATTTTCTCAGTCAGATCCATCCCCACGTCTGCCTCTATAAGCCATTGCTCGACAACATCTTCCCACTCGTCGGGGGAAAGCCCAAGCTTCTTTTTTAATCTGCTTCGGAATCTTTTTAATGCTGACCAGAGGGATTTCATCTAAACAATGGAAACTTAGTTTCTTTTTAACGCTTCTTGCTGCTCCTTGCGAGTTTCCTTGATCACTCGCTCCACCTCAGCCGTGGGAACTATTTCTTTCTTAAATGCCCAGGAACGATTTTTTCTCACGGCTTTCACTACCAGATAGTGCGTGGGTCCCGTTTTTACTCCTCTCTTTGGTGGCATAAGCGATTTATTTATTTAACTTCTCTGTGAAGGGTATACCGTTTAAGGTAAGGGTTGTATTTACGTCTTTCAAGCCTGCTGGGGGAATTAATTCTGTTTTTGAATGTGTAGTATCGCGACACGCCCCCAACTCCTTTCCTCGGCTGTTCGGTGCATTCCAAGATAACCATTACTCTGTTTTTCCCTTTCTTCGCCATCGCAAATTATATTTTAACACCCTTTTTCCTTAGTTCCTGCAAGTATGCGTAAATGCCCTTCTTGTTAATTGTTCGCATTGCAGCAGTGGATACCCGCAGAGTAATCCATCTGTTTTCTTCTGGAATAAAGAACCTTTTCTTTTGAATGTTGGGGATAAACTTACGTTTAGTGTGTCTATTGGAGTGCGACACCCGGTATCCACTCTGTGGTTTCTTCCCCGTTAATTGACAGATCCTAGCCATAGCAATCCCTTTAAACGTAATGCAAAGTTAAATGGTTCTCATTTTATTCTACTCGGGTCCATTTGCTGGTCCTCCCAATCAATGAGAATCCAATGTATCCTCGTAAATACAGGGTATTGTAGTCGTTGTCTTCAAACCACATATATGCATCATAGGTGTTCCCACTTTCAGGGTCATAAATGGTTCCATCTTCCCATTCTTTGTCTTCGGGATCATAAACAAAATCTTTGAGTATGACAAGCCCAATCAATGGCCTGTTCCTTTTTTCTGGGTCTGGATTGTTTTTGTCCACTTTGGGCTTGCCGTTCTCATCATAGGGTTCCTTTAACCAGATGATTTTGCCATAATACTTATTTCCTTTTTTGTAAATTTGGATTTTTGCTTTTCCTTCCTCAGAGAGCCAAGTCCCTATGACCCTGTCGGCTTCGGAAGTGGATTGCCCAATGAGATTGGCTATTAAAAGAAAGGCACTTATCAGAGAAAATATCTTTGTTGCAGTTCTCATGACTGTTGGATTTTTGTAGTTTAAACGCTTTATGACACTATTTTTGTGCATTATTTTCATTTGTTTCCTAAGAACAAAATTATTAATTTTGTTACGAAATAGGAAAATACAGCTGGCATGATAAAGAGGGCTTTTCTTTCAGGTATTTGTGGGGGGATTTTGGTCGTTGGTATAGTGACGGCGCAAAATGTTGGTGTTGGCACCACTACGCCTGCGGCTAAACTGCACATTGAAGTACCAACTGGATTCACAAATCCACTCATGCAAGTCAATGTTCAGGGCACAACGCCCTACTTTATAGTTCTTCCCGATGGAAAAATAGGTATTGGTGTCGCTATACCCACAGAGGCGTTGGATGTGTCTGGGAACGTACAATTTAGCGGGTCACTAATGCCAGGGGGTAATGCCGGTAATGTTGGTCAGGTGCTTGTTTCCCAAGGTTCGGGCACAGCACCTCAATGGCAAGATGCCTCTACCTTAGGGGGTGATAACTGGGGTTCTCAAGTGGCAATCACTCAGGCTCCCATAGTGGGCGATGGAACCTCAGGAGATCCAATTACAATTCAATCAGGGATGAATGCGGGAGACATACTGATTTGGGATGGAACCCAATGGCAAATTCAACAGCCAGGTCCATCTTCCGGTTTAGCGCCCTTGTGTGGTACTATTGCAAATGGATTTGTTACCAAGTGGACGGGTGTTGACCTGTGCAATTCAGTGATTTATGATGATGGGACAAACGTGGGCATAGGCATCACTACCCCCGCAGCTAAATTGGATGTGAATGGGACAGTAAGGATTCGGACAATAAACACGGTTTCTTCCACTTCTCCAAATGATAAGTTATTAATTGCCAATAGTAGTGGCGATGTTCTTGCAATATCATTTACTGGAAATAATAGCGACTATCTGAGGGGAGATGGAACATGGGGGGCTATCTCTGGTGGCGACAACTGGGGCTCCCAAGTGGCTATTACTTCTGCCCCAATAATCGGCGACGGAACTTCCGCTAATCCCATAACTCTTCAATCAGGGACGAGCGCAGGGGACATTTTAGTATGGAATGGTTCACAATGGCAAATTCAACAACCGAGCACTTCATCCGGGATAACGCCAATATGCAATTCCCCAACAAGTAACTTCCTGCAAAAATGGACGGGTGTTGACCTGTGCAATTCAATAATTTATGACAACGGAACGAACGTGGGTATAGGAACGACCAGCCCAGCGTTTAAGCTAGATGTTCAAGGAACAGGACGATTCACTAACACTTTGACAATTGGTGCTTATACGTTGCCCAATGTGGATGGAACTAATGGGCAGGTGCTAACCACAGATGGTGCCGGAAACGTCTCTTGGCAAAACGTACAGGGCGATAACTGGGGCACACAAACGGCAGTGACCTCAGGTCCAATAGTTGGCAATGGCACCCCAGGAAACCCCATCACCTTCGCAGCGGGAACAGCAACTGGAAACATCTGGCAATGGAATGGGACAGCCTGGCAACAAGTTAGTCCGCCATGGGTAAGAACATGTGCCACTGCTACAACAAACTATGTTATGAAATGGACGGGCTCTAATCTGTGTGATACACGAATCTACGACGATGGGGTTAATAATAGGGTTGGATTCTTTACAAATGCCCCTCAATATCCGGTTCATATTATTCTTAATTATGGTGGTTCTTTCGGTAAGGCTTTGCTTTATGTTGAAGATACCAGCAGTACGGGAGGAGATGGAGCTGCTGTGCGAGGAATAAAAGATAGGAGAGATTATTATGGATATGGAGGATATTTTAAAGGAGGATATAAAGGTGTTTATGCCACTGTTCGACCAACGGGTTCCAGCTTTTATTATGGTGTAGATGCTTATGTTTCAGGAGGCACAGGAACTAATTATGGTGTTAATGCTTATGCTTCCACAGGTGGCTCTTCTGCTTATGGGGTGAGGGGTTCAGCATATACATCTGCTACATCAGGAGCTAGTGTTTATGGTGGATATTTCTCTGCAACTTCTTCTGGAACATCAAGTAGCTACGGTGTCTATGGGCAAGCAGGCGGTTCCTCTGCAGCCAACTGGAAAATAGGTGTTTGGGGTTCTGTAAACGATAAAGGGACGCGTACTTTTGCGGTATATGGTGGGAACTTGGCGGATTCAGGTACCGCAATTCTTGGAATAGGGAGTGCCGGAAGTACAATTTATACCTTACTTGATGGTAGTGGTGTTGTGGGCATTGGGAAGACAAACGGGATTTTTGCACGTGCCGACGCTCCCTCCACAAGCCCTAAACCTGTCTCGGCTTTGTATGCTTTAGCCGATGATGATAATAGCAGCACTACCAATCCAACTCCTTACTCTTACATAGCTTTTTATCCGTCAGACCCTAATATTCCATCAGCAGGTGGTTATTTTAATGACGGAAGTAGCCACTATGCCTATGTCGGCTTGGTTGTATCCGGAACCCCATATAAAATAAATGGGACAGGTAGTGTATCAACGATTATTAAGGCTCCCGACGGCTCACGTAGGAACATGTTTGCTCCGGAAGCCCCAGAAATAATGTTTATGGATTTTGGAATGTCGCAATTGAAAGATGGAAAGGCACTTGTTAATCTTGATCCCATCTTTGCTAATACTATCTATGTGTCAGATGACAAGCCTCTCAGAGTGTTCACCCAAGTTATTGGTGTTGAGGATTGTGGCACTGTTGGCTTAATAAACTTTGGACAAGATTATTTTGAGGTTCAGGCAACCAAGCCTTGCAACGCCCAATTCATGTGGATGGTGGTGGCTAACAGAGCGAATGAATATGATGGTAATGGCAGATTGACCGCTCGCTATCAAGACGTCCGTTTTCCGTTATCCCCCAAGCCAATGCCAAAAATGAAAGAACAAAAAATTGAAGTGGCACCAATGCAGGAGCCACCCATAGATCCGAAGAAAAAGAGAGAAGAAAACAGATAGGGGATGGTTCCGGCGTTATTCAGGATTCACAGCGCCAGAGTTAGATTTCCGCTTTATAAAACTAATCCATCTTTCAGGAAGCGAGCCAGTATTTCGGGCAAGATTATAGTCTTCTTCAAGGACGGACACGAATGTTTTGCCTGTCCCAGCCCACCACCTCCCAGACCTTAGACTGTGCTTGAAAACAACACTCAAAGTATTGCCCTTGAACATTATTGTTCTTTCTTCAACCCACTCAGAAAAAGGGCTTTCTTTAATGGAGGCGAAGGACCCACTGATGAAGTGCCACAGGGCTTGGGCAAACAAAGGAGTGTCGTGAGCTGCATATTTTAATACATTGTGCATAACGCAAATTCTGATGTTGTTGCTTAACCCACTAAGCCATAGTAGATGGTTTATTCTAAAAGGGTCCCAAGAGACCACTTCAATAGGGTTGTGAGTAAGCCTTTCCCAATTGATTAAGTGAGCATGAGAATCATTGAGAGCAGGTTCAATCTTTTGGAAAGCATCCCATATTTCTCCCAAGCGATATGCTTCATTGCCCCGTTCAAGCCAATTCCTGAGCGTCTCTGGGTTGGTATATGGTTTTTGATAGCCGATAACGACTCCAAAGAGGTAAGAGTTTGAAGATTGATAAATAGGTGTTTCTTCTGGTTTCCAGCCAGTGAAAGAAATCAATGCTTCGTTTGTGAACGGGTCAATGTGCAGAGAAGAAAACAGGTCTTGTGGGTAATCGTTGCATAGGCAAAGCCCCGACATCGGGACCTCTCCAAGCAAAGACAGAAACCCCTGAAAATCATCGTTGGCACTTATCAACAGGATTTTCTTATCTGGAAAGTAATTAAACATATTTTTAATCAGAAAATCCCACACTGCCTTTAACTCCGGTTGAATATATATGAACAGGTCGGCTTCATACCACTCTGAACTTCCCCAGTGTATAGTGTTCCAGCCGTTATTCATTTGCTAATGAGGTATTTCTAAGGATTGCTTCCAGCCAGCGAATCTTGAATCTTTTCTCTTCGCCAGGTGCATATAGGAATCCCTCCATGTAAATGATTGAGTTATCTGGCAATTTCATTACGTAAGACACGAAAAGTCCGCCCATAAATTGCTTTTTCATCCTCCATAATCCACGAACCACAAGAAGATTTTTCCTCTGTGAGAATTCAAGTATTGTATCTGTGATAACATAGTCTCCGGGAAGAGCCCCTTGAATAAACCGCATTACCCCTTCCCTCAAAACAATAAACTCCTGTTGAGTTTTTGGGAAATGGGCAGACCGAAGTCTTGCAAACACTAACGAGTGAACCATATCTGCTTCGTCGCTCCGTAGCCAAATGATACTATCTGATTTACGAGCAACGGAAAAGTTAATTGGGATAGTGGTCTTTAGCCCTAATTGTCTTTCCAGAAGGACCTCAATCTCTTTTGCCCTGTGGGATTTAGCTACAACCCTCTGCAAGTGCTTCATCTCAATAGAGTCAATCGTTGGCACAAGGCGTGAACTAATGTGTTCTATGCAAGCGTCATCCACTTCATCAGGCAATAAAACAACATATACCCATTGAGGTTTGCTCCACACATCCCGCAAAGTAACTATCCTGCAATCATAAGGCATTGTGTCGGTTAAGCTGGATAACCCCGGCATAAATTCCGGATCTTCCCTCTTTCTCAAAATTATAATCTGTCTGAATCGCTTTAAATCGTTGTTTATGTCCTTCGGTGCATATACAGTTATCACGGGCTCTATCGGTCCCAGTGGGCTAAAAGGCAGTTCAAAATGTCTCCTCAAACGATTGACAATTAAACTATCCTCCCCAAGGATTATCACTTCATTATGGCTTCCTCTGGAACTCACTTTAACGTTTAAGGCTCTACTAACTGCCTCCTGCTCCTTCTCCAAAGATTCACTGGTGCATGACCATTGAACCCCCATCAAAACAATTAGGGTCATTAAACCAACTATCTTAATTATACCTTGGCGATACATATATCACAAGTTTTTGACCGGGATAAATCAGGTGTCCTCGTATGCCATTCCACGCTTTTAGCTTCCTCACAGATGTTCCATATCTTCTGGCGATGTGTGAAAGGGTTTCCCCTCTCCTAACCCTGTGATAAATTTTTCTTGGGAATAATCGTGCTTCCAACTTCTTCACTTCCTCAGGCACAGGTCCATATATACTATCTTTCAATGCGTGAAACTTAGGGACATATTCACAAGGCAAACGAAGAGTGTAGGTTTTATTAGCGGGCAGGCGACCCATTCGCCACGCAGGATTTAACTTAATTATTGTGTCGTGATGAATCTCCAAGTGATGGGCTATCTGTAACAGAGAAACTCCGCCCCTGACTTCAATCTCATCATAATGCTCAGGTGAGAAGACGAAGACATCTGGCTTTACGGTGTCGGGACGCAAGCCATACAGATGATAGTAGTGTCCAAGATACACTGCGGAAATGTACTTAGGAACATAGTTTCGGGTTTCAGCGGGCAAATAACTCATTATTTCCCAAAATGTAGTGTCTTTAGGGTTGGCTTTCCTGATTGCCCAATGGACACGCCTCTCCCCGGCATTATATCCAGCCATTGCTAAATGCCAATCCCCAAATTCCTCATATAATTTAGAAAGATATTTAATAGCGGCTTCCGTGCTCTTGACTGGATCGCGTCTCTCGTCCGTGTATGCATCTATCTTCAAACCCATTATTCTCCCCGTTGAATAAATGAATTGCCATATACCGACGGCATACGCCCGGGACGTAGCCTGATACTTATATGCAGATTCAATGAGAGCCAGATATTTAAGTTCTAAGGGCATTCCGGCTTCGGCAAGCTTCTGGTCAATCAATGGTTCATATTGCCACATCCTGACAAGGGCTTTCTCAAACCATCTCCTGAATCGTTCCCGCTCTGTGAAAAACTTTATCCATTTCTTGACATAAGGATGATAAGTCAGTGGAATCTCCTTCTCAATAGATTTAAGTCTGATTATAATTAGCGAATCGTTATATAGGGAATCTATCCGTGTCTGTAAGGTTGCCTCTGACCGAGCGGTGTCAGACTTTTCCTGGGCAGGCATTGACAAAGGAAAGGTGGCTAACACGAGTAGGGAAAACCCCAATTTGCTAAATTTCCACATCATACGGTCTTTTCTCTGTTTCATTGTTTACGAACTGTATAAACGCACGGTTGACCATTCTTATGCCCCCCGGCGTCGGGTAGTCGCCAGTAAAGTACCAATCGCCAGTGTTCTTGCTAATTGCTCTGTGAAGCCCCTCAATGCTTTGATATACAATAGTTAGACGGGCAGTCATTTCAGGTGGTTTAACTAATTCTGCTATTTTATCTGATATTTCCTGTGCCGAGAAGGGCTTGTAAATCTGCTTGACGGC
>JAADEI010000052.1 GCA_013153515.1 Chlorobiota bacterium
CCCTATGAATGAATCGCATAATAGCATGTGATAGATAGATTTTTTAAATGATGGGGTTTCAATGGGAGAACTGTTTATAGTAACATTTGGTAAGTCAAATTCTTTTATAACAGTTCTTAGCAATGGAACATCTTCCCTCATATCAAAGGGTATAGGAATCAGTGTTATATCTTTAATCTGTCGGTATGAATCATTAAGATCTTTAATGATTTGTTTCACAAATTTGAGTGCAATGTTTTCTTTTCCCCAAAAAGGACGTATATTGACCCCTATTTTTAGTGATTTATCGGAGAGTCGGCTATTTGCTTTGTTCCTAATGTCTTTTTCTATGTTTAGAGTTTTAAGTAGTGAATTTAAATCAAGAGCCGTTGCGGGATCTATGTCCAAATGAAAATTATGGAAACCTTCCATTAAGGAGTCTGCTATCAAGTAAGATTCCTTGTCTCTGAATGTTCCGGAATCAGCAAGGGAGAGGAATAGTTTGGCAAATCGCCCGCCTTCTTCTGAGCGAAGAGGACCTAGTCCTTGAGACCAAAAAAACACTGGTTTTCCATAATACTTGCCGGCTAGAGCAGGCAATATATAGTTCGCGGTTCTGGGCTTGAATTCTGAGAACAATTCGTTGAAAGAAAGTGAGGAATAGTCTTGAAGGAGACCACCCCCACCTACAATCACATGGGTTATAGAGCCTTTAATGGTTTTGAATAATTTATCAACATTGCTATATTCAATGGTGTTTACATGAACCCATTGTTGGGTAAAAGCAGGGTCATTAGTCCATACAGTTATTTCGCATTCAGGCACTAAAAGCCTAAGATCCCGGACCATTTGCCATAGAATTAGTTCATCGCCTAAATTCCCCCACCCGAAATATCCACCTATGAAAAAATGCCGATTCTGTCCAGTTGTTGAATCATTCATAGCTAAACTAAATTACGTTACGCAATGTTTATAGAAATATATGATGGGTTAAAAATCGTATGAAACTTCTTCTTCCAAAGGTTTTTTCTCTGTGTCGTACCCATATTTTGTGTTTGGTTTTAAACAAAAATCAAGATAAATTAGTTTTACTTAATACTTCTAAAGCCTTTTTAATAGCGGGATCGTGCCTGCTCCTCACTATATAAAACCCGTCTGAGCCCCATAATTGCCTTGCAATATGCGCTTTAATCAGGTTAAACACAGGTTCGCCATAACGTTCTAATTCTTCCTTGGTCACTGAAATGCCGTTTTGTTTGAGCCATGAAAGGAAGTATCGCTTGAAGGAATCATCCGGATGCCATTCATCGGCAAACACCTCAGGGTCGCCATATTCCCTTTTTAACTTGTTTCCATATTTACTGGCATATTGATATGCAAATTGCACTAAGGAGCCCTTGGCACTTAGCTTGTGTAACAATGGATTAAGCAAGAGGGAAGTGTCCGGCTCAACATATATGTCTGGCTGCACCCCTCCTTCGTGGTATAGTGTATCGCCTGCCGGCGTGATAAAAAATGTTTTAGTTGCCGAGTCTTTGCTTTCCACAAGTGGACTCTTATAAGGTTTTTGGAGGCTTCTTCCTGAGGGAGTGTAATAGCGAGCGACGGTAAGCCTAACAGCCGACTTATCCGGCATCATATACTGTTCTTGGACTAATCCTTTGCCGAAGGTGGGTCTGCCAACAAGGATAGCTCGCCCCCATTCCTGCAGGGCGGAGGCAAGGATTTCGGCTGCCGAGGCAGTGCCCTCATCAATTAAAACAACCAATTTGCCTTTTTCAAACAAGCCTTTTCTGGAAGTGTAGAACTCCTGTCTTTTATGATTCCTCCCCTCGGTGTAAACAACCAGTTTCCTGCCGGGAAGAAATTCATCAGCGACCTGAACGGCAATTTGCAAATATCCCCCCGGATTGCCCCTTAAATCAAGAATCAATTGCTTCATCCCTTTCATTAGCAGTTCCTGCAGGGCTTCCCGGAGTTCTCCAGCAGTGTTTTGGGCAAAATTGCTTATTCGTATGTAGCCCGTTGAATCATCTATCATAAAAGCTGCCTCTATGCTGGAAACATGAACAACATCTCGTCTGATAGTGAAAGTTAAAGGAGAGTCAATGCCACTCCTCACAATCGTTACATTAACTGTTGAACCCCGCTTTCCCCTCAACAACTTAACCACTTTATTAGCAGTAATGCCTTTTCCAGCAACATCTAGAGTGTCGATCTTAATGATTTTATCTCCTGCTTGAAGCCCGGCGAACTCAGACGGTCCACCTGGAAAAACATGAATAACCATAATAGTGTCCTGAACTATGTAGAACTGAATACCAATCCCCTCAAAATCACCCTCTAAGGCTATCTGTGCCTCCTCAAGAGATTCTCTGTCCATATATGCGCTATGAGGGTCCAACTCTTCAAGCAATTTCCTTATGGCTACGTCAAGCAGCTTGTCCGTGGAGATGCTATCCACATACCTTTTCTGAATTAATTGAAGGAGGGTGTCTATCTTCGTTTCAGTCCTTTGACGGGATAATAATTCCTGTTGAGGATATAAATCTTTATGAATCCTATACCCTATTAGCATTCCGCCCGCCACTAACAGGGAATATAAAAACGGCTTCCATATATTCTTCCTACCCATTCACAACTTCTTCCAATGTTAATAAACGAGAAACAACAGGATATCGTTTTCCTTCTTCCACAACGGCACATTCATTAACAGGGTCGTGCTCAAAGAATAGAATGTGTCCTTTCTCAACCGCTTCTTTAAGGAAACGTTCCCTTTCTTGCAAGGTCTGTAATGGTTTGACATCATAAGCCATAACGTAGGGCAGAGGGACATGTGCCGCAGAGGGAATCAAATCAGCCATGTAGATAAGGTCTTTACCCTTAGGGAGAGAGACCCTCACCAGCATCATCGCCTCAGTGTGCCCATAAACAAAATGAACTTTAACCCCCGGAACTATTTCATCTCCATCATATAACCACTTCACTTTTCCCCATTCTTCCAAGGGAGCAAAATTTTCTTTTAAAAAAGAAGCTCTTTCCCGAGGATTAGGACGCATTGCCCAGTCCCAATGCCTATGATTAGACCAATAAGTTGCATTAGGAAATGTGGGAATCAAATTGCCCTCCTCATCTTTGGTTATTGCCCCTCCGCAATGGTCAAAATGCAAATGGGTCAAGATAACGTCCGTAATTGTTTCTGGCTCTATGCCTTTGTCCCTCAACGCTTTTTCTATTGGTCCGCCACTGGGCTCATAATAACTGAAAAATTTCTCTGATTGTTTGGTCCCTATTCCTGTGTCAATTAAAATTCGTCTGTCTTGAACCTCTATGAGAAGGCATCTCATTGCCCACGTGCATAAGTTCTTCTCATCAGGAGGATTTAATTTTTCCCATATAACTCTGGGCACCACACCAAACATAGCTCCACCGTCCAGTTTGAAAAAGCCCGCATTCATTGAAAACAACTTCATTATACCATTGTTTATGTTGCAAAATTAGAAATCATGGTAGTAAACCATATTTTGTATAGTTTCTTATGCTTAACTTTGAATTGAAAATTAAACGCCATGAGAAAATTAGGAATTATTGTGGGACTAATCGCACTCCTCGGATTGACGGCAAACGCTCAGTCATACACCGGTACAGGCATCGGCTTACGAGCAGGAGAACCTTCCGGAATAACTGTTAAGCTCTACACAGGCAACTCAGCATTTGAGTTCAATTTTGGAACTTCAATTTGGAGTTGGGGATTTGCCAATGTGAACAGAAGAGCATTAAAAGCAGCAGAGGCAAACAAGCCTCATACTACTGATGTTATTACAAGTTATGACGTTTACTATTCGTCAAGAAGAATAGGACTTCAAGCCATTTATCAGCCCATTTTTAGTGGATTCTCACTGGGCACCCTCACAGGATTCTTTTGGTATGTCGGATTTGGTGCACAACTCAATTTCGGGACATTGGCTTGGGAAGCATGGTATGACCATCCTGATGAGGCATGGGCATGGTGGGGGGCTTATGACCATTATCTTACCGGTACAATGCCTGATATTGATATAGGACCGGTTGGTATGGGAGGCGTAGAATGGATCTTAGCTGATTACAATATTCCTTTGGCTTTAAGTGTGGACTTAGCCGTGTTTATGGAAGTTTTTGACCATCCTATGGGTAAGTTCTATCTATTAGGAAATTCAAGTATAAAGTTGTTGATTGGCGAACTTTAAATTATGCTTGTAGTTATAGCTGATGGACTGCATCACGACGCTCTCCGTTTATTAATAGGTAAAGGTTATACGGTTAAAGAAATAGGTCCCACAGATCCCGAATGGGAAGAGATTAGGGAGGATATTACAGTGTTAGTGGTGAGGAGTGCTACAAAAGTTACAAAAGCCCTAATAGACAGCTTGCCTAATCTTAGGTTAATTATCCGAGCAGGGACAGGTTTGGACAACATTGATGTGTCCTATGCTCAGCAAAAAGGTATTCTTGTTAAGAACACACCGGGGGTCAATGCCCGATCAGTAGCTGAACTAACAATAGCACATATTTTAACCTTAGCCAGGAATCTCCATCGGTCAAATCGTGAAATGCCTATAAAAGGACACACAGACTTCAAAAAGTTAAAGAAAGAATACTCATCCGGGGTTGAGTTGGCAGGAAAGAAACTGGGGATTATAGGGGCTGGACAGATAGGAAAGGAGGTCGCTAAGATAGCCTTGGGCTTGGGAATGGACGTGGCTTTTTCAAGACGAACAAGTCAATCAGTAGAGTTAGAAATAGAAATTGCGAATAATTCTTTTAAAATAACTCTTCCTGTTAAGCCTTTATTAGAACTTGTTGGATGGGCAGATTTCGTCTCTTTGCACGTGCCCGCTCAGAAAGAACCATTAATAACAAACGAAACCTTCAAACATTTTAAAAAAGAGACATTCTTAGTGAACACTTCTCGGGGTGGGGTGGTTGACGAAAATGCCCTGCTCAAAGCCCTTGATGACGGAACATTACGGGGTGCTGCCCTGGACGTGTTTGAAGGGGAACCCAAGCCCAAAAAGGAAATTCTTTCACACCCCCTCATCTCTCTATCCCCACACATAGGGGCTTCAACAGTGGACGCCCAACGAAAAATAGGATTTAAAGTCGTTGATATTATTGAAGAATTTGCATCTAGGTCCCATTAAGGGAATGATTTTTAGTTAATCAATTGTTATATAACTTTGCACAAGCAAATAGAAGTAGATAGCCATGAATACAAAAGGATTTAAGACATATCTGGCTAAACCAGGCGAAGTACAGCGCAAGTGGTACATAGTGGACGCTACAAATAAGCCACTGGGCAGATTAGCTACTCAAATAGCAAAAGTGTTGCAGGGCAAACATAAACCCACTTATACACCACATATTGACGTGGGGGATGGCGTCATCATTATTAACGCAGAGAAAGTATACCTGAGCGGTAAAAAGCGAGAACAGAAAACCTACGTGTTTTATTCTGGCTATCCCAGTGGGAACAAGGATGTCCCCTTTAAGGTTCTCATAGAAAAGAATCCAGAGAAGGTGTTCCAGTTGGCAGTGAAAAGAATGTTGCCCCGAAATAAGTTGCGGGATAAAAGATTGAAAAGGCTCAAAGTGTACGCAGGTCCCAACCATCCACACGAAAATCTTAAACCAGAACCCTTAGATAAATTATACCTATGAGTCAGAAAGCAATTCAAGCTACCGGACGCCGTAAGGAGGCAGTAGCCCGCGTGTTCCTCTTCCCAAAAGGTTCAGGAAGGATCTTAGTGAATGGTAAGCCGTATACAGAATACTTCCCGTCCCTGCTGTTTCAAATGCCCGTGGAACAACCACTCAAACTTGTTGAACAGTGGGGAAAGGTGGATATTAAAGTGAAAGTGGAAGGGGGCGGGCTGAGAGGCCAAAGTGAAGCCATTAGGCATGGCATAGCCAGAGCTCTGGAAAAATTAAATCCTGAATACAGACCAGCTCTTAAAAAGGCAGGATTCCTTACTAGAGATGCCCGTAAAGTGGAACGAAAGAAATACGGTCTTAAGAAAGCACGTCGTGCTCCTCAGTTTAGTAAACGTTAATGGCTTATGATGGAAGAAAAAAACGAGAGAAAGGAAATGCTCGATAAGGAAGGGCTCCAATCCGAAGAGGCAAAACAAGAAAGTCCTCAAGAAAAAGAGGCTCAGATGCCAGAATCTCAACAAGAAGAGACAACCCAAGAGGCAGAGAAACATCCCTTCCCATTGCCTACTATAGAAGAACTTTTGGAAGCAGGCGTCCATTGGGGGCACCAACGCAAGAAGTGGAACCCCAAGATGGAACCCTTTGTCTTCGGCATGCATAATAGGATCCATATCATTGATTTGAGGAAGACTATTGAAATGCTTAAAGAGGCACAAAAATTTGCCTATGATATAGCCCGGATGGGACAACAAATCCTGTTTGTCGGTACCAAACGCCAAGCAAAAGATATAATTAAGAAGTATGCCGAAATGGTTGGAATGCCTTATGTTACTGAACGGTGGCTCGGAGGAATGCTTACCAACTTCATTACTATCAGAAGATCAATTCGTAAATTAGAATATATTGACGAGATGATCAGAGACGGGACCATTGAAACCATGACTAAGAAGGAGCGGTTGATTCTGATGCGACAAAAAAAGAAATTAGAAAGGTTGTTGGGAGGTGTCATTAGGATGACAAGATTGCCTGCAGCACTTTACGTCGTTGATGTTGTTGAGGAAGCGACAGCCGTTAAGGAAGCCAATAGATTAGGAATCCCTGTCGTAGCTATTGTGGATACAAATGCTGACCCAGAACTTGTGGATTATCCAATTCCGGGCAATGATGACTCCGCTCGCTCAATCGAAATAATAACTAAATACTTTACAGAAGCGATTAAGAAGGGTAGAGAAGAGAGACAGCTTGCACGTGAAATGAGAATGCAAGAGGAGAGAGCAGGCACCCAAAAGCGAATCAGGAAAGAATTCAAAACAGGACGCAGAGGAACTCGTAGGAGAACGTTGCGGAGAAAACCACGCTAAAACTTAACACAGGTAATAGATAAATTGATTCAATACTCAAACGAAGATTAAGGAAAAATAAAAAGGCTTATGGCTGAAGTGACATTGAAAGACATAACACGGTTGAGAGAGGAGACGGGAGCTGGAATAATGGATTGTAAGAAGGCTCTCATTGAAGCAGGAGGAGATTTTGAAAAGGCAAAAGAAATTCTACGTAAGAAGGGTCGCGAATTAATGCAATTGAAAGCGGGGAGGCAAGCGAATGAGGGAGTTGTCGCAATTTTAGTCTCCGATGATAAGAAATACGGAGTCGGCATCACATTGAAGTGCGAGACTGATTTCGTGGCTATGAATGAACAGTTTCAGGAACTGGCAAAGCAAATTGCTGAGCTTGCCATAGCTAATAAGCCCGCCTCTTTGGAAGATTTATTGAAAGTTAAAAGTGGTGATGGGTTGCCCATTGAAGAACTGATAGGTGAGGCAGTAGGAAAGATCGGAGAGAAGATAGAGCTTGGCGATTACGCCCTTCTTAAGGGGGAATATGTGTATCCCTATGTTCATTATAACAAGAAAGTTGGCACAATAGTGGCTTTTGATAAAGTGGTGCCAGAGGAAGTGGCTAAGAACATAGCTATGCATATCACTGCTATGAACCCAATCGCCCTTGATGAGTCAGATGTCCCTGAGGAAATTGTTCAAAAAGAGAAAGAAATCGCTATTGAGCAAGCCCGACAACAAGGCAAGCCGGAACACATCCTTAAAAGAATAGCAGAAGGAAAGATTAAGAAATTTTATAAGGAAAGGACATTGTTGAACCAACCATTATTCAATAATCCAGACCTTACCATTAGAGACTATTTGGCAAAAGACGGAGGCGGTGCATCAATAATTAAATTCAAAAGACTTTCCGTAGAAGAATAGTCATTAAAAGTGGAGGAAGGCACACTTAAATATAGGCGAGTTGTTTTGAAACTGAGTGGTGAAGCCCTCATGGGTAACAGAGACTGTGGATATGAACCAGAAGTAGTTAAGCAAATAGTTGAGGATATTATAGAGGCATGGAAGGCAGGGGTTCAACTCGCTATAGTTGTTGGGGGTGGAAATATATTCAGAGGACAGCAGGCTAAGTCCCTTGGTATAGAAGATGTAGCACAGGGACACTACATGGGTATGCTCGCCACTGTTATCAACGCAATGGCATTGCAGGGGATTCTTGAGCGATACGATGTTCCCACGAGGGTGATGTCCGCAATACGTATTGAGCAAATATGTGAACCATATATTAGGAGAAGGGCAATAAGGCACTTGGAAAGGGGTTATATAGTAATACTTGCCGGTGGAACGGGAAACCCTTTCTTCTCCACCGACACGGCAGCAGCCCTTAGAGCAATTGAGATAGGTGCTGAAGTTGTTTTGAAAGCCACCCGTGTGGATGGAATCTACACCGCAGACCCAGAGAAGGTAGAAGACGCCAAGAAATTGGATTATGTTACTTATGACGAAGCATATGAGAAGAACTTGCAAGTGATGGATATGACAGCTTTCACCCTATGTAAAGAAAATAAAATTCCTATAATTGTTTTTGATGTGTTTAAAAAGGGTAATCTATTACGTGTTTTGAAAGGGGAACCTATTGGTACGGTAGTAGGGGATTAATAGTAGGATTTCTTTTGCAGGTAGTTCAAAACATAATCTGCTACGCTAACTTCCAAAGGGGGAGTTGGTTCCAGATAGCCTGATTTTCTTAATTTGCTTATGTCGCCCTCGGTGAAATACTGATATTGATTGCGGAGGTCTTCGGGCATGGGGATGTATTCAATAACAGGTTCTTTGTCAATGGCTTTGAACATTGCTGTAATCAGGTCGTTGAATGATCGGGCTTTTCCCGTAGCTATATTGTATATTCCTGAAGGGGCTTTGTGGAGCCACAAGTGTTCAATCATCCTGTGTGCGTCCATTATGTAAATGAAATCCCGTTTTTGTTCTCCATGGGCATAATCAGGACGATGACTCATAAACAATTTCACCTTCCCTTCTCTTTTGTATTGATTCCAAGCGTGCCAGAGCACCGATGCCATCCTGCCCTTGTGGTATTCATTTGGTCCGTAAACATTGAAAAATTTGAGCCCATACCATCGGGGTGGTTTCTCTGGTTGTGATAATAGCCATTCGTCAAACAACTGCTTTGACCATCCGTATGGGTTCAGAGGTCTAAGTTTGAAAAGCAGTTTTTCATCGTCTTTATAGCCGAGGGAACCGTCGCCGTAGGTAGCCGCCGAGGAAGCGTAAATGAAAGGGATTTTTTCTTTGATACAGAACAATGCAAGTTGCTTGCTGTATTCTAAGTTTAACCTGCGTAGCACATCCCAGTTGTGTTCTGTGGTGTCTGTGCGAGCACCAAAATGGAAAATTGCTGAAACTGATTTAGCGTTTGCTTTGAGCCATCTGAAAAGTTCTTCTCTGGGTATTAGTTTATAGTACTTTTTTCCTTCTATGTTTCTCTTTTTCCTTTCGGACAGGTTGTCCACAAGCAAGATGTCATATATTCCCATTCTGTTAAGATGTGTTAGCCACGTGCTACCTATGAATCCTGCTCCTCCTGTTATTATTATCATCTTTCTCAATGATTGCAATGTAAAATTATGCCTAATTTCGTGATATGAGGTTGTCTAGCAAAGTTGATAAGCTGCCCTATTCGCCCATACGGAAACTGGTGCCTTTTGCTGAGCAAGCGGAGAAAGCAGGCAAGAAAATTTACTATCTAAACATTGGGCAACCGGATTTGCCAACGCCCCAAGAAGCAATACAATTTCTCAAAGACAATATTCCGGAAGTCATTGCCTATTCGCATTCCGCAGGAATGGAAGAATTGAGAAGAAAATTTCAAGGGTATTACGCCAGTCAGGTGGGTGTTGACCTGCCTCTCTCGTCGTTCTTAGTTACCACGGGGGCTTCGGAAGCATTAATCTTTACGTTTTCCGTATTGCTCAATAGTGGTGATGAAGTAATTATTCCTGAGCCAATGTATGCTAATTACATAGGTTTTGCCTCCGTAGTGGATGCCACCGTGAAACCAATCACTTCCAAAATTGAAGAGGGTTTTGCATTGCCGCCAATAAATGAATTTGAGAAATTAATCACGCCAAGAACAAAGGCTATAATGATTTGCAATCCCAATAATCCCACAGGATATCTATATTCCTACGACGAATTAAGACAGTTGGCAGAATTGATAAAGAAACATGATTTATGGTTAATCGTTGATGAAGTATATAGGGAATTCACCTTTGATGGCAAAAAACACATATCAATACTGACCTTTGAAGACCTTAGAGACCGCACAATAGTTATTGATTCTGTTTCAAAAAGGTACAGTGCTTGTGGGGCCCGTATTGGGCTGGTCGTCAGTGCCAATGAACAATTTATGGATGCAGTGTTGAGGATGGCACAGGCAAGGCTTAGCCCACCAACCTTGGGACAAATTCTGTCCTTGGGACTTCTACGGTTGTCCATGGAAGTCGTGATGAACATGGTCAAAGAATACGAAAAGAGGCGGGATGTTACAATTGAAGCATTGAAACAGATTGAAGGAGTGATTGTCCCAAAACCATCAGGGGCGTTCTATACAGTTGCTGAATTGCCAGTGGACGATGCCGAAAAGTTCTCTAAATGGCTTTTGACGGATTTTGACTATGAAGGAGAGACCATAATGTTTGCACCTGCTGCTGGATTCTACATAAACAAAGAGTTTGGCAAGAAACAAGTTAGAATAGCCTTTGTGTTGGAAGCAGACAAGATGGAACGAGCAATGCGAATACTCAAGGAGGCACTTGAACAATATAAATCTATGCAACCATAAATGTTGTTTTTCCCATCTATAATATCGTAAGCCTTTTGTTTAACGTTATAAATTAATGATGATGGGGGTTGTTAATGGATTAGTTCGGTTTGCAGGATATGTCGCCGGATGGGGCAGTGGGAAAGCCCGAACGTGGCACCAAGCCCAAAATGAAGCCATTGAGAGATGGAATAGGGCAATTGAAACGCTTCCCGGAGAAAAAGTTCTCTTTCACGTCTCTTCCGTGGGGGAATATGAACAAATAGCACCCGTGATTTCCCTGTTGAAAAAAAGATTTCCTGACATTAATGTTTTGGTTTCCTACTTTTCACCATCAGTAGAGAAATTTAAACACAACTGGAATGTTGATTATGCCGACTATCTACCCTTTGGAAACAATGAAGATATAAGAAATTGGATTAGATTAGTGAATCCTAAATTTATTGGTTTTGTTAAATATGACCACTGGCCAGACCACCTCAGAGTCTTCAAGAACGAAGGAGTCCCTGTCTATTCAATAGCGTCGGTTTACTCAGAATCAGACTATTACTTTAAGTGGTATGGTTTATTGGGCAGGAAATTCCTATCATATTATGATTATCATTTAGTTCAGGATGAAAAGAGCAAGGCTCTGCTTGAATTAATCGGGATAAAAAATGTCTCTGTTGTAGGCGACCCCCGGGTAGATAGGGCTTTGGAAGTGGCAAGGACAGTGTGGTCAAATAGTTTAATTGAAGTTTGGATGGACAAGCATCGCCTTCCAGTTATCGTTGCTGGAAGCACATATTGCCCGGAAGAGGAATTGATTGCTGAGGTTAGCGACAAACTGCCAGTTAGATGGATTATAGCACCACATGAATTGAGCAACAAGCGATTAGAAGAGGTTCAGGCTTTATGGGGCGGTGACGCCATCTTACTGTCTCAAATGAAAGAAGGCTTCAATGGCAAAGCAATAATCATTGACAGACCGGGAATACTTAAATATGTGTATAGATACGGCAAACTGGCTATCATAGGCGGAGGTTTCACTAAGCAGATACACAATATCTTGGAGCCAATCTCTTATGGTTTGCCTGTCCTTACCGGTCCTAAACTGGGTAAATTCTTAGAGGCTCAGTATCTATCAAGAAATGGAGGACTAAAAGTGTTCACAACAGCCGATGAATTATTCTATTGGTTACAGTTGCTTCTTTTCGTTAATGCTGAAATTGACCGTTCCAGACGTGCAGTCTATGAATATATAAATACCTTTAGGGGAGCATCCAGAAAGATTGTTAAGTTCCTTGTACAAAGGCATTTTAGTGGCAGAAAAGTTGTTTCTGAAGAAGTTGTTTAAGAGAGGCGTAAAAGGGCATATTTAATAAATAGACAGGTTAATTTTTATTGGGTATCACCTGCGGGATGTGGAATTTCAAAGGAGTCTCTGGAAAATCCTCTTTTGTTAGTTGTTCAATTAGTTTGAAGGCTCTGTCGAGAGAATCAATATGCACGCCTGTGTCCTCGTCTTGATAAATTGAAGTTATTTCAGCCTTCAGGAATTTGCCTGTGGTGTCAACATATATCTTGACTATTGGGGCTATTCCATTTGGTCCGGACAGGTTAAATCGTTTATACGTAGCGAAATTGCCCAGACTGTAAGCAATGAACTTGTCTTTATATAACTCAAAGGCTCTTGGCACGTGAGGACCATGCCCTATTACCACGTCTGCACCGAAATCAATGGCTTTGTGGGCAAACTCATACACATTGCCTCGCTTCTCTCCAAGGAAAATTTCCTGTTCTCTGGGAACATGTGTGTACTTACTACCTTCCGCTCCACCGTGAAATGATACAATAATTATGTCAGATAGTTTCTCAAGAGTATCAATCACTGAGCGAAGCAGATCATAATTATTAATGTTAAGTGTGCCTCTGTTGGGAGAGAAAGCAGTGAACCCGATAACAATTCCAGAAGGCAAGTGAAGGGTATCCCAAGGGTGGCTGACAACGCCAGCATATTTAATTCCGGCTTCTGATAGCACTTTCATTGTGTTTTTCAGACCTGAATATCCGAAGTCATAAATGTGGTTATTGGCAATGCTCATCAAGTCAAATCCAGCATCTTTCAAGCAATTAACAAAGTGGTCGGGCATACAGAATCGGTAACAAACCTTGGGGTTCTTGCATTTCTTGACCTGCAGGGTGTCGCCACAAAACGTGCCTTCCAAATTGCCAAAAGTAACGTCCGCATCGTTCAAAATATGGTTCACTTCAGCCATCAGGAATGAACAATCGTTGTTGGGAGGCAAGTATTTGATGCTTGGATAAAGGGTTCCAAGCATTATGTCGCCAACTGCCACAATAGAAATAGTATCTTGTGAATATCCGATACAATTAAAACAGCATATAGCAACAATTAGCAGGTTCCTAAGCAATAATTTTTTCACTGTGTGCTTTTCTATATTTAACGCATTGTGCCAATCGGTATTTTGAACGCTTCTCCATCAACTTTGATAAATAAGAATGATGTTTCAATGGTGGAAAGGTCTATTGTAACAAGTGTTGTTTCTGCTGAATATAAAGTTTTGCCATCTGCCGTAATTACTTCTATGAGAGCGGGTTCATTTAAGGCAATGGTTAGTGAGGATCCATTAAATCTAATTGCAGGCTTGTCCGCAGGCTGTTCAACATTAACAATACCCACTTTCACCTCTTTTGACACCGAATCTGCATCAACCGGGTTGGATGCCACTAACTTGACAATGTATTGTCCCGGTTGGGCATACACGTGCACTGGGTCAACGTCAACACTGGTGTTCCCGTCGCCGAAGTCCCAAAGATATGAATCGGCACCTGTGGACTGATTTAGGAAAGTTACTGTCATGTTTTGGACGGTGAAAGAAAAGTCTGCTTTCACAGAGTCATAGATGGTTATGTAGTCGGTCTTAACAGCAGTATCTCGCACGTTAAATACTGTATTGATGGCTATTAGTTGCACTGTGTATGTTCCCGGGCTTGTGTAAACATGGGTTGGGTTTGTTGCCGTGCTGGTGTTCCCGTCGCCAAGGTCCCAAATGAAGGAATCTGCATTTTGGCTTAAGTTGGTGAAATTAATTGTTTGTCCGACGAGGGCGGCGGTCGGACTGGCTATGAAGTCTGCAGTGAGCGTAAAGTTGATGAAGCGGGCAGAGATAGTGTCTGAGACAAGGTTGTGGGAAACAGTTAATATAGGAAATCGGAATCCTGAGATTTCAGCTATGAAGTATATTACGTGCAATGAGTCTTCCTGGGTAAGAAGTGGACCAAAAGAACTAGTTACTTCAGTGCTTATTTTGAGCCTTCTTGATATCCTTAAAATATTGCTTAGCACAAAGTTATTGGGTAAAATCAAAGTTCCATAGCCATTTGCTGTGTCGTAGTGAGTGACAGTGATTGTTACGTCCACCGGCAATCCTGAAAATGTGGTGCTGAATTCATAGATACCATCGTCAAAAAAAGTTGTATTGTAGGTCAGGGGAGCCATGAGAAGTGTATCGCCATCGGTAGCGGGGGCAGAGAAGGAACCAATCAGTGGATTATTCCCAGCTATGCCTGTTGTTACGTCATAAGCTTCTGGTCCGGTAGTGCTACTAATCCGTTGAATATATGTGTATATACCAAGGTCTTGTAGAGCATATAACGCCGATTGAGCAAAGGGTTCTGTCGCAAATGGTGTACTGCCAGGATGCAAGTAAACAGTTGTGTCAACTAAGTCAGGATGTAATATGGTTGAAAAGTTCCATGTTTGATTTGGACCTGTACCAGATAGTATTGTTGGGTCGTTAACGACGGTGTCAACGAAGTAGGTCATTTTTAAGTTGGGCAGGGGCAGTGTAGTGGAGTCAATGACTGGTTGTGAAAAGGTTTTAGATGTTGTAATTAAAAGAATCAAAGAGCCCAACACATGAGTGAACTTATATTTTTTCCTACTCATTTCTGTTCCTTTGTTACAAAGATATGCAATAGCCTAAATGTGATAATAATTGGCAATTGTTAAACGAAAATTTCTTAATTTTACATCAAAATAACATCAACATGGCAAGAATTTATGGCAAAGTGGAAGGTCCAGAGGACATTAGAAGAATAAACTGCATCATCAGGGATGAGATGCTTGTCGTTGAAGACAAAGCACAATTAACAGATTTAAAGAAAAGAAGTGATTATCTATGCACTTTAACATATTCACCTTTCTGGAAGAAAAAGTTTGGTTCTCGCGTTGAACAGTTGAGACAGGTGGCACGTGAAGAAAATTTTGTTACTGTTAGATTAGCCAATCTAATAGCCAAATTCAATAATTGGGATGCGGAATATGACCCGTGGGGACCCGATGACCCTTCAATAGAAGAACAGTTGAAGAATCTTCCAGAGGAAGTGATTAAGGAAACGCTTGAAAGCACTATTGACCTTAAGGAGGAAATTGATATTTTGGAGGACTATCGCAGATCTTTCTGTAACATTAGGAAGGCAATGGTGATGGTAGAATCACAAAGAGACTTAGTGCGTCTTAAAAGAAGTAGTGACTTATTAGTCGCCATGCTACTGCTTCCCGATTTCCAAGAACGTTTTGCCGATGTGTTTGACCGCTTGAAAGAGTTGGTTGAAAAAGAAGAAGAGCGGACAGTTAAGTTAGCAGACATAGTGGCAACAGTCAACGGATGGAAGGTCACCTTTGAAAAATGGGATGCTTCGGAAATAGCAGAGGACCAAACAATAGAACAATATATTGAAAAGTTAATGGAAGAGGAAGAAAAGGCAGAGAAGTATATCCCAACTGAATATAAGTATAAAGAAGGGCGGACCCTCTGGCTCGTCTATTTCCATTCCCGACGAAACAGATGGTTCGCTAAGAGAATATATTTCCCTGGTTCAGCAAGGAACATCCAACTGGAAGGACCGGGAGAATTCACTAACAGATTTGGAAGGAAAGTATGGGGGGTTAAAATAACTTATGAGGCTCTTTTGAGACCAACAACCATTAGAAGAGGAAATGTAGTGATTCGTTTGCCTGAAAGATGGGTTAAGCGAACCAAAGTGGTTGAATTGCCCAAAGCAGCAGAGAAAATAGAACTCAAAGAAGAAAGACCGGATTTTGCTTATCCAGTAGCATAAGGCGAATTTAATTAAGAGAAAAAACCCACCTGAGCTACATATAGTCTTATTTCATAAGGTCATTTCTGTTTTGTGTGCCGCTCTATGGTTTGATTTATAATATGTTTGCAGTGGTAATATGTGTGTTTAAATATATTTTTGCTAAAAACATAAGACATCATGGCAAAAGACCCTCTCAAACCTCTAATATCACACGCCAAAGAATATGGCTTCGTCTTCCCTTCAAGTGAGATTTACGGTTCTCCTGGTGCCCTATACGATTACGGTCCCTATGGCGTGGAATTGAAAAATAACATTAAGACCTACTGGTGGAAAGCAATGGTGCAGGTCCACGAGAACATAGTTGGACTGGACAGTTCCATTTTGATGCACCCTCGGGTGTGGAAAGCCAGTGGGCACGTAGATGCATTCTTTGATTTCTTCGTGGATAATAAAGTGACCGGGAAACGCTATCGGTTTGACCATCTCGTTGAGGAACGCATCGCTAAACTGGAAAAGAAAGGCAAGAAAGAGGAAGCCGAAAGCCTCCGGCAACAACTGGAAAAAGCCCTCTCTGAACAGAACACAGAATACATGTATGAGGTCCTTATTAAAAACGATATACGTGACCCGGAAAGCCCAGATAAAACGGAATGGACGCCAGTCAGACATTTCAGGTTGATGTTTGAAACCAATCTCGGTGCTGGTGAAGACGCTATAACTGCATATTTGCGACCCGAAACAGCTCAAGGTATATTTGTCAATTTCCTTAATGTTCAAAAGACTGCCCGTCAAAAAATTCCCTTTGGGATTGCCCAAATCGGTAAAGCATTCCGTAATGAGTTGATTGCCCGGCAGTTCGTAATGCGGATGCGTGAGTTTGAACAAATGGAAATGCAATTCTTTATCCGACCCGGAGAAGACGAACACTGGTTTGAAATATGGAAAGAAAAACGACTAAAGTGGTATAAAGCAATAGGAATCCCAGAAGAAAAACTTAGAATTAAACCACATGACCACCTTGCTCACTACGCCAAGGCAGCAGTGGACATTGAATATAAATTCCCTATGGGCTTTAAGGAAATAGAAGGCATCCACGCCAGAACAAACTTTGACCTCTCCAGACATCAGGAATTCTCTGGAAAGAAACTTCAATACTTTGACTCTGACCTTCAAGAAAGCTATGTTCCTCACGTTGTTGAGACATCAGCAGGGTTAGACCGAGTCTTCCTTGCTATCTTCAGTGAAGCACTAACCATTGAACAACTGGGCGGTGGGAAACAAAGGACAGTCCTTAAACTCCATCCAATCCTTGCACCAATAAAAGTGGCTGTATTCCCGCTGGTTAAGAAAGATGGTCTTCCAGAAAAGGCTCGCGAAATCTTTAACCAACTCCGCTTTAAATACATGTGCTTCTACGAAGAGAAAGACTCTATCGGAAGACGCTACAGGCGACACGACGCTATAGGAACACCCTTCTGCATTACAATTGATTACCAAACACTTGAAGACAACTCCGTAACTCTCAGAGACAGAGACACTATGCAACAAGAACGAATCCACATCCACGAACTGGAACAACGACTTGACGAACTCCTTGACTGGAAAACATTATTGCAAAAAGTTGTTTGATTTTGATTTTTGTCATTTTGATGTTTGAATGAAATTGTGTATATTTGTAACTAGAAAATGTATAATGATGGTTGGGCGAAGGCGGCAAGCAACATTTTAGTCCTCTTAGTTACTTTACTTGGTGGCTTTATTATCGCAAATAATAGCATGGCGCAGCTTCAGGGAAAGTATTGGTATTGGGAGTGTAGGGAAATAGGAGAACACACAACAGGAGGCAGTCAACAATATTCGGAGTATATCGTAAAAGATGCAGTTCGAATAAAACAAACACCCTATGTATTTTTTACTGGCTATTCATATTCTTCTGGTGTGTATAGTTTTGTGGGATTTTATGATTTCGTGGCAAGACAGGTTGTTTATCTAGATAACGTGATAAAGGTTCCTGTCCTAAAACATGAGAGACTTGTGCTTAATAATGTTGAATATTATAAAGCAAATGTAAATTCATATAGTTTTTGGATAAGTGGTAGAATTGATACTTTTGATGCAGATACATTTTCTCATCCATATTTGTTGTGGCAGCAATATACTATTTCATCAACCAGTATAATAAATACGACATGTCAAGGATATTTCTTTTTTAACAAAAATCAGTTGCCGGCTTTATTTACCGATATAAAACTATTTAATAATAATATATATGCCTTAGGTTATGTATCTCAGCAAGGTATATTTGTTAAAAGACCATGGGTAGGGAGGATTGTGGATATGACGGGAAGTTCAGGTACTTTTTCCTTATTATATAGATTTCTAGAACTTGCTCAAGGTGCCTCTATGAATAAGTTTGTTAGATGGCTGTTTATTCAACCTATTAGTTCCAAAACCATTCTACTTGTAGGTCATATTAATCATAAGCATCAAAATGGTAACCTTACACATGGAGGTATAATCTTAGCAATCATTGATACTGGACTTACAATTGTCATTGATGCAAAAGCAATTTATGTATATTCAGATACAACGAATAGTAGGTTATGGCCATGGACGAGAGTTACCAATATAATGTGGGATTCTGTAACGAATAGATTATTCGTCGTGGGTTATGTTTCTACTTCCTTAAGGGTTCCAGGTAGAAGATGTAAGCTTGATTTAGGAGATGTTGCACATGGGGTTATCATTAAGGTGCCTGTATGTAATACTTATATAGGTGACCCTGAATGGGTTAAAGGTGTGTCTATACCTGTAGATAGGGGGTACGATGTTTTTACACGAGCAACAAGTATAATAAAAGAGCCAGGATATAATAATATTATTGTGGTAGGAGATTATATCCACGATTGCCTTGCGTCAGGCTCTAGTATGCTTTTTTTAGGGGGGCATGGTTCGCTAGAATTGGATATTTTGGACATCTTATCAATAGATGGAGAATTACTCCTAAACCGCATACAGCAGGAGGATTTTTGAGGGAGTTCAATGATAGCACTTGGTGGTTTACTGTAGAAGCTGCCGTTCCAGGGGATAGTAATATTACTCTTCCAAGGGCTGTAGTTATGGGATGGTATCCACATGTTGGGTTTTGGGGAACACGCGATCGTCCTATGATTGTATTTTCATTATTGAATACTAAAAGAAAAAAGATTTCTGACTGTTGTTTTTATTCGCGCAATGTTGTAATCTACGATACATATGCAAAAATTGTCAAGAATATAAATCTTAGTTTATCAAATCAGTTTGTGACAAAGGGATATTCATTAGGATCCTGTATTAAGAAACCAGTACCAAATGTTTTATGTTCTGGTTTAAAAGATTCTGTTGTAGTGGGTGGAGGCAATGGAGCAGGTGACGATTTTAACGGTTGGGATAAATGGAAATAAACTTTTAAAATTTGTGAACAATGAAAGGAAAGTTAGTGTTTTGGGGTGCATTAATTTTCATTGCACATTTGTCCTTTTCCCAGCCTGTCCAGCGGGGGTGTTATTCTTTGGAAGATGCTGATTATTACGCTTTTGGACATGCTTACCCAGAGTTCATTTTCTTGACAATTTTT
>JAADEI010000092.1 GCA_013153515.1 Chlorobiota bacterium
TTGTCGCCAATGGAAGGAGCATCTACCCAGATGGGAGCAGCGCCGGGACCTTGAGAGATGAGCACTTGCCCTGTGGTCCCTGCATTGCCTCCCGGCATCAACGCCCCGTCAAACCTCACATTTCCCTGAACATGCAACTTTTCTGACGGCAAAAGGACATTAATTCCGACATTTCCATCTTGTGAAGTAACTATAACATAAGGGACAGAAGTGTTCTTTTCCGAAATGCGAAATAAAGGAACGTTCAAAGTCGCCGGTCCCACAACATCAAGATAAGCCTGCGGGTTGTCTGTGCCGACACCTACGCGCTGTGCCAACACGCCAGTATATAAAAGCACACTCGCCAATAAGATAATCCGTCTGGTCATAAACCCATGTTTTGACATTCTGGATGCCAAACTATGCTATATATCAACTCGTTTTTGTAACACAGACTCAGTTTAGGACACCCAATAAATGCTATTTCAAGTGAACAAAAACGACCGAAAACCTTTTAAAAGTCTTGATTTTAGTTTTGTAACAATACTATGCCTTTAACATTTCATCTAAGATATGTTGAACCTTGTTTCTCAATGTATCAAGTTTCTCCTGTGTTAACTCAATATCCATTTGTGGCATTTTGGCACGCTGAGTCTCCGACATTTTTCTAAAATCCAATTCTGGCATAGATGCAATTGCTTCAAAAAGTTTGATTCTTTTCGCTTTTGAATACACCCAACCAAGGAAAGGAATGTGCTTCTCAATGTTAGTGTAGATAGGTTCACTGTGATATATATCTCGGACTTTCTCATACAAATCAAACCAGAACTTTCTCCGGTCCATAATCAATGGGTTATAGTCCAGTTTTCGCAGTAGAGAAGAGAGCCGATTTGCCTTTTTGTTTCGGTAGGTCCATTGGAAGAAGTTATTGACAACTTTCCCTATTGCCCTAAAGTCCTTTGACTCGGCAAATGCCATGAACTGCATTAAATACCAAGTGACCCTGTAGTTGGGATGTTTACTTAGCATCTGCTTCCAGAAATCCAACTTAATTATCTTATGGGCTTTATTAAACTCTTGCGTGTTGAGATAGTAAATAAACCTACTGATTGAGACACTACTCTTGAATCTCAGACTAATGTTTTCATGTTTTCTCAAAGTGCTTATTAGCTTCTCATCCATCTCTACCCCGTTGCGGACAGCCCAATAAAACAAAGTCAGGAAGTATATTTTATGAATCATTGACAGTCCCTTGAAGTTGGAAGCATTCTTTTCTATTTCCCGTCGGGCTATGTTCAGCAATGCCTGTGTGTAATCTTTATTATGTCCCACGAGCGTTGGCAAGTATAACCTATGCAAAGAAGCCAGAACCCTATAAACCAAAACATCGCAGTTATGGCACCTGCCCACTAACTCATATATTTTCCCTACGTTATCTAAAACAATGTTTGTGAGTTCCCTTGCCTCCTCATACAGACCCAGATAAAAGAGTATGTCCGAAAAATGTATGATATAATAAATGCTCTTGGAAGAGCAGGAATTAATTGCCTGCTCCATGTATTGATGATACTTGCTCAACACAGTGAAAAGGTCCTTGTTATTAACAAACTCTTCATAAGACAATGCTGGATTGCTATACATCTCATAAATGAAATGATTTATCAGAACAATCAACATTTCAAGGATAAAATCCCCTGCCATCTGTTCAAACAGTTCAAAATGCTCATAGGATGGATACATCATATTTTCAAGCATTGCTACCTCCATGCGATACGGCATCCACACATTAAACCAATGCAGATTATCATCAAAATTTGGCTTCTTGCGCCTGAGAAACACCCCAAAACCACCTTGCAAAAAGAACCTGAAGGCAAGACGCTCCCTCACTAACTCCCTATACCACGGCTCTGAACCATAATACCTCGCATGCAGTAAATCCTCAACCAATAATTCAGCCTTCTGGCGAACTCGCTTCAACGCAACCAACGAAATGCCCTTCAACCTCGCAAACTCCTCATCAAGCAACTCCCAATCAACAGAATCTTCCCACCTGCTCAATAAAAACAACACATACTCAGATGGCAAACCGCCAACACGACTCAACACGTGTGTCAGGTATCTCCTCTCATTCTTACTAAGTAACTCTATAATTTGTAAGAGCCTATTCTGTAAATGTTTTGAACCTATTTCCATAAAAATGAATATAAGTCAACATCACAATACTAGCAGAGTAATCAAGCAAAACTAAGATAATTTATTACCTGCATTCATTGGTTATAAATAATCCTTGGATCCGTCTCCCATTGAACATTGGTTCCAAGAATAATCCTGTCTCTTCCCACTATAGCACCATTAGCTCTATGACAAATACCTCCTGAAACACGAACAGGATAAATAGTAGTAGGGCCGATGTTTCTTATAACAAAAGCGCCCAAAACTATTCTTGTCCATGAATCACTTCCCACTTTAATAAAAGACGCTTCCTGGCCTTCATATTTACCTTCATGAATTAGTATTTTACTAAATGCAGAAGCATATCCTGTTGCAATGATTCCTTGATCAATACATCCTGTACTTAAAGGCAACGTTGTTGTTTTAACAAACTTATAAAATATTTTTGATGAATAAAAGCTAGCATGATCTCTCAATATTAAGATAGTCGGAACATAATAAATGCTTCCACCGATAACTATTGTATCATTCCTTAAGACTAATATAGTAACAGCAGAGCTATCGCTAATTCCCCTATACACATTGATATTCGCCATAATAGATAAGGACTGAAATCTTTCCACTTCTACAGGGCTTCTCCACTTATAAACTTTTCCAGAATCAAGAACCAATCTAACCGACTTACACCTTCTCAGCCAAAATCGTAAGGTATCACCAATATCTACCGTAGTGTCATGAAGATTTATCACACACGGATTATGATAAGGCAAATAAGGCAACTCGGAACCATCAGAAGAATAGCCCGGAACCCCCCTTGCAACAATCCTATCATTCACATACAAAGAAGGTTGCTCGTTGATGTGTTGCCATGCGTTGGGCGATGGCGGTGTCCGCACTCCAACCCGTCCAAGACTGTCTATGGCAAAACGCTCTGCCCCGTTAGTGTAAAATATAAACCCTTTACGCATCCCCCAACTATAATGTTGATTGTATATTATGCGACCAGAAAACCCTCCAGGAATCCCCAAGGAAAAATCAATCAACTGAACAACAGTGTCAACACCCGGTGGAGCATAAATATTTATCTCTTGGGAAGGAAACGGTTGATATACAGTTCTAGGTGATATACCAATTGCAAAACCTGTATTGCGTGAATTTATCGTTAACACTCGGGCATCTGACGCTCCTCCGGGAATTGGACTGCCCACACCACGAACCACTATCGCCGTGTCGGGCAACGAAAACAACGAATCTCCACTGTGTTTCCATAGCATGTCCCTGTCTGTCAACATATATCTCCATCTCGTACCGTCATAAAACCAAAATCCATCTTGTGGAACGGTCGTCTGATACACCAACAACCCAGTTGCCGGATTGCTTATATTAACCTTGTTCGCTTCGTTCATCCGTGGCAAGAGAACTCCGCGGGTAGTGTCCGAAACCTCCACAATAGCACTAGCATCGGGATTTGCTTCGCTAATTCCAACTCTGCCATCAGATAAAACCACTAAATATGGACTTATTGAGCCATCCGTCTCAACTCGCAACAGTGGGAATGAATATCCAGAAGGAGCGACTATGTGCAATCTGGATTGCGGATTGGTTGTGCCAATTCCAACGTTTTGAGCCCAAGAGGTTGGCAAGCACGGGAACGCCCCTATCAACAACCACGCGCAATTCCACACCCTTCTTGAAACCTTTGTCCAAACCCAATTGAATAAAACAGAATCAATAATTTTAGCCATCATGCCCTAAATTTTTCCTGAAATTCAGTAGAAAGGAAACACGATTTTGTAACACGGAAAGGCTTTAGGACTTCCTGAACGTTCATTCTTGCTATCCATAAAATGCACTTATTCCTTTGTTTTTTTACTATGTCGGTTGTAACAGTGTGGAAAGGGGGGCTTTTAATAGATAACAAGATCATATGGAGCCCAAATAGCTTCCTTTTTTCGTTACATGGCGTAGAAAACTGTATAGTGCATTCTACATTTCTTTATAGTTTTCAGAATCCCCCTTTACCCTCTATGGATGTGCCCAATTATCGAACAAAAATCAGTAATGCACTTCCTCCAAAGTTTTGCTGGTAGAATTCTGGAATTCCCCAATGCTTTTCTAAGTTTGGGTTCCCGCAGTGATTAATTCCTCCGACGGAATCATCATATGGACACCCATTGTTATTTGTAGAGCGCCACACAAAACCAATACTATTATCTATCCCTGCTCCATCAGTGTCTAAACTTTGGAGTCTCATGTGCATTCCGGGACCACATTCTTCATACCAAACACCAGACACAACAGATGGTGGACCATATTCTACACTTGAGACAATGCGGTCGCATATGGAATCCGCTCCGCCCGAAGCATCTATTTGAGCCTGTCCGAACGCTTGATACTTAGCAACCATAGGTTCATTGTTCAAAATGTCATCATAAATCAGATATTTAGTAGTGTCACTGGCACGCATAAACAAAA
>JAADEI010000056.1 GCA_013153515.1 Chlorobiota bacterium
TGTGGGCTAAGGAAGCCCTGATGAGTGTTGACATGCCGCATGCCGTGAGCCTTGCCACCGCAGACCCAGACACCGCAAGACCATCTTGCAGAATTGTCTTAATTAAAGAAGCAACACCGCAGGGATTAAAGTTCTATACTAACTACCTGAGCAGGAAGGGCAAGGAGATTGAAAAGAATCCGCAAGGGGCAATAACTTTCTTTTGGATGCCTTTATACAGACAAGTGAGGGTGGAGGGAAAGATTGAAAAATTGCCTGCTGAGGAAAGCGATGCATATTTCAATAGCCGACCGAGGGCAAGCCAGATTTCCGCATGGGCATCCCAACAGAGCGACCCAGTCCCTTCAAGAGATGACCTTATGAAAAAATTTTTTGAGGAGGAAAAACACTGGGAAGGAAAACCTGTTGAGAGACCGCCTTGGTGGGGAGGATACATTCTCATTCCCGACAGATGGGAGTTCTGGCAGGGACACCCGTCCAGACTACACGACAGGATTGAATATGTGCGTACCGATAAAGGCTGGGAGCGACGCAGGCTATTCCCATAACCAGAGACAGGCATTGCTAAAGCATAAGAATGCCTTTGAATGTGACCGATAAAGCATGGAGTCACTATTTAAAACACAAAGCAGTTAAATTTCAACAGGTTGCCGCCGATAAAGTAGATGCTTATATTGTCATACCTTCTTTTGCCGAAGGCTATCCACTTCCCGCACTTGAATCCCTTGCAGATTGCGACGTTGCAACTCTTAAAGTGGAAGTGATTGTTGTTCTTAATCTTCCGCAGGATGCCACGGAGGAAGAAAAACAAAAACACAAGGAAACAATAGAAGGCTTAGAAACATTTATCCCGCCACAGTGGATGAACCTTACTGTGTTGGACATTGGCGTTGGGCGTAGGAGAGGGGCTGGGAAGCCACGCAAATGGGGCACCGACCTTGCTATAACTAAGGCATATTTAACTCACAATTTTAATGTTCCTGTTTTATGGCTTGATGCCGACACAACAGTTAGCAAAAATTATATCCTTGAAGGAATGAATGCACTCAAAACTGCCGATATAGTTCATTACTTTTTCAAGCATAGATGCGACCAAACAAGAGAGTTTCTTAAAGACAGGATTATTAAATATGAAGCCAGATTGAGGTATCACAGATGGGCATTGCGACTATCTGGAATCCCTTGGAGCCCTTATTACATCGGGTCATGCATTGGATTTAAGGCAGAGGCGTATGTTTCGGTGGGTGGCATCTCAGCATCCTATCAAGCAGGGGAAGACTTCTATTTAGTGCATAAGATAATTAAGCACGGGAGGTATGAAGAAATAACGAAAGCAACTGTTTTCCCGGAAACCCGACTTTCCAAGCGGGTGCCTTATGGAACAGGTCCCGCATTGGCAAAACAAAATCTGGACTACTACTATTCGCTTGAAAATTACAAACAGGTAGGAAAGTGGCTAAGCGATTTAATCTGCGATTATCCCTTGGACTACGATAGACAACCGCTGTGGGTTAAAGAAAGCATAAACCAACGAAAATGGCAGGATTGGATACGGATTTCTAAGAATAGGCTTGAATTTATTCGTAACCTTTGTGGATTGCCAATTTTTAAGATGGTGAGGCGAGCAGGGGGCTTGTCTTTGCTTGAAACGGGGAAGTTGCAACTGGAAGGCAAGTTGGGAATGCCCTTAGACCAAGCGGATGTTTCGCATCCTTTGAGATTGGAAGGAAGTTTAATTGCCGAACTACTTGGGTTTAGTGGCTAATATCATTTTCACGCCTGCCTGCCTGCCGGCATCCAGAGCCTGAACCAGATATTCCACAGGAACACTTTTGTCAACACGAAGCACTACCACAGGGGGATCACCATTCACTTTGGGCAGCTCAGCAAGCAATTGGGTCAATTGATTCGGGTCAACAGGCTTGTTGTCAAGATAGAAATTATTATTGGCGTCAATGGTGAGTTGATAGCTCTGTCTGGAAATGACCTGTCCCTTTGCTTTGGGTAGCAAAACCTTTATAGCATTAGGGGCAACAAACGAACTGGTTAGCATAAAGAAAATAAGGAGAAGGAAGACCACGTCCGTCAACGACGCTAAGTTAAACTCTGCCATCACTTTGTTTCTTGACCTGAGGTTCATAGGCTCTCATATTTTGCTTCGCCAGTATTGAAAAACACTATGTAGTGCCTGTTCCTTAAAAGATTAACGTTTTGTGCCGATGGCATTGGTTCGGAAGCCACCCATCTGGTATGGCGGTCATACCAGTGATAGAGCGTGTAGTAGTCTTCATATATATGCGATCTGGTGGCGTCGTCATTGAACCATCTCACAGCTATTATCCACCACGGACTTACAATTATTGACGATGCGGAGGTGAAATCGTTTTGTATGGCTTGTTCAGTGGCACGAACGAAGGCATCAAGGAATTCATCATATTTGGTCAGGTCAACGTTTTTAATTGCTGGCTCAATATATTCCTTAATCCATGTGAGGGTGTCGCTCTGCTTCTTATATCCCGGGAATTTAATTGTTCCATTGTGCATGAGGGCTAACTTCCCATCGGCGAAAACGAAAGGATGGGCGAATTCCTTGCTTGTTTCAGACCCGGAAGTCCGTCTGGTGTGCATAGCAAGGGCTATCCCTTCACTGTTTTGAACAACATTCCATATGGCGGGACTAAACCAGTTGTCCCTTCCTTCTTTGTCGTATTCAAAAAGTTGGTTCCATTCCTTTAGCAAGACATATCCTATCCCATCACCATGCCTTAATTCGCCTTCTCTGGGTGGTTCCATGTCTGCCCTTAACCTCCCGTGATATGCCAGATGGCGAACCCACCCTGCAACTTCATTTAACGGACCTTTCTGGAAGCGTGCCATTACTGCCATCCTGCACATTCATCCGATTATTTAACAGGTTCTTGAAGCATGTCAAGGAAGTCCATTGCGTATAACTCAATGTGATAGACAATGCTTTCAATCCGTGAAACAAGGAAGTTGTAACCCACATAAGAAATGATACCGATGGCAAGACCAGTGGCTGTTGTTATCAAGGCTTCGTATATGCCACCTGCAAGCATTGCCGGGTCAACATTCTGACCTGCTGTGGAAATCTTAAAGAATGCTTGAATCATTCCGGTTACTGTCCCAAGGAATCCGAGCATTGGGGCAGCACCCGATATTGTAGCCAACGTAGATAGGTTCTTTTCAATCCGTGCTATCTCAAGTTTCGCTGCATTCTCAATAGCGGCTTCAATGTGCTTGATGGGTTTGCCTAACCGCTTCAAGCCTTTCTCAAGGATTCTGGCAAGTGGAGTGTCTGTGTTTTTGCATAACGTGATTGCACCGTCAATGTTGCCCTGATAAACCAAATCCTTCACGTTATTAAGGAAAGTGGGGTCCATCTTGCTTGCCGCCTGAATCACAAAGAGCCTTTCAAAGAACACATAAACGGCTATCACAGCAAGAAGGGCAAGGGGAATCATCACCCATCCACCCTTCAAAAGCAATTCCCATAACGGAATGAATTCCTGACCCTGACTAACTGCCACCGTGTCCATAAGCCTTTCCCTTTTGTGTTATTGTCAACGTTGACTGATGCAAAATTAGTTCATAAGTCCAGATCCAAAGGCTGACCTTAAATAAAAAAAATGAGACGTAGAGTTTCACGGAGTTTTTATTAATTTTTTATTCTTCTTAATACTCTGTGCCCACTGCATTTTACTCTGTGATACACCGTGGTTTCTAAAAAAGAACTTTGTGTCCATTGTATCATACTCGGTGGTTTTCAAAAAATCTATTCTACCGCACTTTGAAATCACTTTGCCTAAAAAGAATTTTAGGGGTGCTTATTTCTTTTTCACAATTCTTTTTACCTTTCCGAAATTCAAAATCCACGAGAGGATAAATACGCTTGCAAAAGCAATAGCTGTTATTAAGTCCACTGTTGAGCCATCAATTATTACTCCCAGCTTATGCAGGAAGTAAGTGATAAATGAATTTTCCGATGGCATCCTGCCAAGTTGGGCTTTCACTTTCCAGTGCCAATCGGTGAGGAAACAATATCCGAATCCGTAGAAAAATCCCATTATTAACCAACTGAAGGCAGTGATGTTGACCGAAATCCAGTGTAAGAAACGAGTTGTGGGAAATATCCAGCCTATGAGATTGAAGACAACTACTACAATATGCACAACTTCAAGAATAATGTCCAATGTCTTCCAAAGCCAGACCATAGTTATAGAAACGAAATTTTTACCTTCTGCGTTATCTGTAATTAGTATGAGGGAAGCAAAATCCTATAAAACGCTATATTTTCTCAAGATCAAAGGCATGGATAAGATCCCCGATTATATTCAAGTGCGAGATGAGAACTTTACGTTGATTGCATATTTTAGACCCGAGCGCCCGGAGAGAGCAATTAATAAAGCTGGATTGGGACAATATATAAATGAGATAAAAGAAATAGTTGAAACTCTACCATATGGGAAGGTTGTGAGAGTTGACATGGATTCTTTGCAAAAAGAACTTTAATTTAGCATTATGCTACAAGTATTGCTTTTGACCTTAGGCTTGACTGTTTTGGTCGCTGCCCTTGTGTTCGCACTCATTGGAATAAAGATGATTTTTAAGAGAAAGGCTGAGTTTGTGGGGACCTGTGCGAGCAATAACCCCTATCTCCGTGAACGAGGCATAACAAGTTGCCCGGCTTGTGGCAGCGACGGCTCAACATGCAAGCGCGAAACAAGAGAAGTGCAGGAGAAAGTTCAGCCATACGACCCCCTAGACCATCAATGATTAGCAGAGTTTTTATGCAGAGGGACGTAATTTCTTCACATTAAGTCTGAACTTGTTTGTGAGCATGGTAATTATGGCAACGCTTAACACTACTACTAAAACCACCCAGGCAAACCGCCCTATGTAGTGTCCGTGTTGGGCAAAGAAAGTGATTTCGTCGCATGTGGAAGCAATCCCTACGAATGCATCGGGAACCCAAAATTTAGTTTCCATAAGCACATCACCCCGCGAATTGATTATTCCGGAAATGCCTGTGTTGGCAGACCTAACTATCCACTTTCTAAGAGTGACGGCTGTTAAGCGGGCATATAGGAAATGTTGTTTATAGCCATCTGTTTCGCCCCACCACCCATCGTTGGTTATCACAAAAAGCAAATTCCCTTTTTCCGCCATCACAGATGAAATGTATTCTGGAAATATTGATTCATAGCAGATTGCCGGAACCCCCAAGGCTATCGTGTCCACTTGGCGAGTTATAGGGAACAATGGATTGCTTTCCGATGTTCCAAGACTGCCTGAAATGCCCCCAAGGTCAATAACTAATTTGTTCAAGAAAGGCAAGTATTCAGCATAAGGCATTATCTCCACGCCGGCAACAAGAATGTTCTTATGATAAACCAGAATTGTGTCTTTTGTTATTAACAGTGCTGAATTATAGGCATCATAGCAAAATGGGAGGTGTGTGGGGCATCGGGCGGTGGGAGTGGCTTTGTTGGGATACATTTCAAGTATAGATGCACCGGCAATTATTTGCAAATCAGGAAATGAATCAAACAGGTTTCGTAAGGGATGTAGGTATTTAGCAGAGTCCAATTCATGGAGCCAGATGCCTCCCGGAATGGCCGTCTCAGGAAGCACCATAACATCAATGTCGTTTGATAGATGGGGGCGAGCTAATTCAAGGAACCATAATATCTGGCTGTCTGATGGAATGTAGAATTTTTCTCCATAAGGGTCAATGTTAGGTTGGACAACCAATGATTTCACTTGGTTTCCTTCGCAGGTATAGTGATTATAGGTCCAGAAAGAAAGCATTACAGGAAACGAAAGAAACAGGATTATTAACAATGCATAGACCCCACGCATTACCCTTTTCCTTAGCGGGTAGATAAGTCCGACGAAAAACGCATTTAATAGAAGAACCCATAGTGTTCCACCTAAGGGACCGGTGAATTCATACCATTGGACTACTGAGGGCATTACGGCAAAGGCGTGCCCAACGGTTAGCCAGGGCCAAGCAGCCTCCCAATGGAAATGGAAATGTTCAAAAGCCAGCCAGCCACCTATCAACGCTATCCATCCAAGACGTAAATTTAACCTTTTCCGTATCCATTTGCTCAAAACAAAAGGGATGGTCATCAAGAACGAATTAGCTAACATGGCAAAGATTCCTCCGGGCAACGTAGCATTTATTATCCACCACGTGGAACTAACATTCCAAATCAAAAAAGTGATATATGAATATCCCCACAGCCTCAGAATAGAACGTTCCTTTAACCATATCCATAATAAAGGGATAAAAGCCCCAAAAATCAGAAAGTAGAATGAGTTTGGGGGCCATGAGACAGCAAGCAGGATGCCGGAGGCGATGGCAAGAGCAAGCCTGACAACACTATCCTTTATCTTCTTCCGCCCTATCCTCATCGTAGCCTTTTACAACAATTACACATTCCCCTTTGGGAGGGTTTTCAAAATAGTAGGTTGTTAGGTCTTTCAGTGTGCCCCTCCTCACTTCCTGATGAACTTTGGAAATTTCCCTTATTACTGCTCCTTGACGTCCCTCCCCTAAGAATTGAGATAGGCGAGCTAGGGTTTTAGCTAATCGGAAAGGTGATTCATAGAATATCATTGTTCTGGGTTCTGTCCGCAACTCCTCAAGTCGTTTTTTCCATTTGCGTCGGGGCAAAAATCCTTCAAAACAAAATCTATCTGAGGGCAAACCGGACAGGACAAGAGCGGGGATGAGAGCAGTGGGTCCCGGAAGACAGTCCACTTCAATGCCGTGTTCATAACATGCGTTGACGAGCAGGTAGCCCGGATCGGAAACCCCCGGTGTCCCAGCCTCTGTAATATATGCGATGTCGTTGCCTTCTTTAAGAAGGTTGATTACTAAGCCTATTCTCGCATGTTCATTGTCTTTAAAAAAAGAAATAAGTCTTTGAGGTTTTATATCATAGGTTTTTAGTAACACTTGGGCTTTTCGTGTGTCTTCAGCCAGTATTATAGGACATTGTTTAAGAACCTCTATTGCTCGTATAGTTATGTCTTTCAAGTTACCTATCGGTGTTGGGACCAAATATAATTTGCCTGTTTCCGTCATTTTCCTTCTTCTGATAAAGGTAAATAAATTCTGAATAAGGTTCCTGACTTACCCGTTCGGACCAACTTAACATCGCCACCGTGTATGTCTTTTATGATTCTTTTGACTACGGCGAGCCCAACCCCCCATCCACCGGTAGTGCTAATCCCAGGAGAGAAAAGGGTTTTCCGTACAAGGGGAGGGATACCAGGCCCGTTATCTTCAATTTCAATGATGGCATTCTTTTCGTCTTTGCTCAATGTTATTTTAACTATTCCCGTGTCGCCAACTGCCCTAACGGCATTCTTAATCAAATTCTCCAATGCCCAAGAAATGAGTACGGGGTCAACAAAAACGAGGATCTCTTCGTCAGGAATGGAAACAATTAGATCAACTTCCGGGTTAAGGCGGGGCTGTAAGTATTCTATCGTGTCGGAGAGTAATTTATTTAGATTAGTTCGTTTCTTTATAATTGACCCCCCCAGCCTGTTGAATCGTCGGGCAATAATATCTAATCTTTGCAGGTCAATCCTCATCTGGTCAAGGATGACCGATGGGTCCGGGGGCTTTCGTTCTATGATGTCTGTCCATGCAAAAAGAGCTGTTAAAGGGGTGCCTATCTGATGGGCTGTTTCGCGAGCCAAATCCACCCATAGGCTTTTTTCCACTGCTGTATTGTAATACTTAACAAGCAAAACAACAAGGAGAATAAACACGGCAATAAGTGAAATTTGAACGTAAGGAAAAATTTTGAGTTGTTTTAGTATCGGAGTTGGACCAAAATATATAAACCATTTTTTTCCTTTTCCGAAATCCAGAATCATTGGAGGGCTGTATTCACTGAACTCTTGGAGAACCTTTTTTAAATATGAAGAATCTTTGAGTATGAGGGAATCAACGTTTCTGAATGTAATAACTTGTCCTTCTTCGTCCAAGACAATGGCTGGAATTTGGTGCTTTGCTTTGACTATTTCAAGGGCAAGGGTCGTGGCTCCCTCCGATGTAGTCCCCAATTGAATAGCCAAGCTCCAAATCCGTATCTTCTCTTTCTCCAAGGTTTCTAAATACCTAACTAAGGACAAATAATAAATAACCGAAAGAGCAATAATCAACCCACCAATAAAAATAGCACCGTATAAAAGAAGTTTACGCTTAATCACAATAGGTATAACACTTCTTTAGCAGCATTTATTACTTTTTTCACACTGGGGAACCAAATTTGTAGCAGGGAAGGGGAGTATGGAGCTGGGGTGTCGGCAGTGGTTACGCATCTCACAGGAGCATCCAAATAGTCAAAGGCTTCCTTCTGAACAACATAGGTCAACTCATCCCCAACATTTGCCAGAGGCCAATTCTCTGTTACTATTACCAATCTATTTGTTTTCTTGATTGATTCAATAACTGTTTCGTAGTCCATTGGTCTGATTGTGCGTAGGTCAATCACTTCCGGGGAGATTCCTTCTTTTGTTAATTCGTCCGATGCCTCCAAGACAATCTTCATTGTTTTATTAAACGACACTATGGTTACATCATTCCCTTCCCGAACTATTTTAGCCTTCCCAATTGGAATCAGATATTCTTCCTCTGGAACTTCTCCCTTATCATTATACAGGATTTCCGCTTCCATGAATAGTACCGGGTCGTCGTCCCTGATAGCGGATTTCAAAAGCCCTTTGGCATCATAGGGGTTAGAGGGAGACACTACTTTCAAGCCTGGAACGTGCCCATACATGCTCTCAAAAGACTGAGAGTGTGTGGCTGAGAGCTGTCCAGCGAACCCGTTAGGTCCTCTAAACACTATCGGTACATTAAATTGCCCCCCTGACATATACAACATTTTTGCCGCAGTGTTAATTATCTGGTCAGCAGCTAGAAGAGCAAAGTTCCAAGTCATAAACTCAACAATGGGTCTCAACCCATTCAAGGCAGCCCCAATCCCTATCGCCGCAAAGCCAAGCTCTGAAATAGGTGTGTCTATAACTCGTTTGGGTCCAAACATTTTGAGCATTCCTTTGCTAACCTTATATGCTCCATCATATTGAGCCACTTCTTCCCCCATAAGGAAGACGCGTTCATCTCGCTTCATCTCCTCAATCATAGCTTCCCTAATCGCTTCCCTCATTGTTATCACTCGCATCTCTCAATCTTTAGATACAAAGTTAATAACACAGATAAAGATTTTGTATGTTTTTGCCAAAATGAGATCTAATCATTGAATTTGCGTATTACCCTTCAGGGTGGGAAAAAGTATATGTGAAACCAATCATCCAATTTATAATTCCGTGTTTTAATATAAATGGTTGGGTTCCGAAATACAGGCTAAAATGATCCTTCGCTTTTATCACTATAGCTGTTCCTCCCCCTTCATCGAAAAGATGAAACTTGTTCCAAGTTTTATATAATATTCCGCTGAACAAATAATAAAGAGAAAGGTCCTGTCGGAAACTTAAAATGACATCGCTATTCAAGGTGATCTGAGAACCTATTAACAAATTGATAGGAGTTGAGAAATAAAAAGGCGCCGGTTTCACGGGATATTCTGATTTAATTGAGACAAAATCAAGCCCTAAACGAAAACCTAAGCCAAATCTTAACAAAACATTGTTTGATATGCGGGGAGTTAGTTCTAATGACCATCCTACATGTGGCATTGAAAAAGCATTGATTCTTTCATAACTGCTTTTGTATCGGGAGAACATCATAAAAAGATGCCCTTGAATCCTCCCAACCTTCCCCTGTCTTCCACTGCCAACAACCACCCCAATCCCAGCAGATTTGTAGCCCATATACGGGATAGTCGGTTGACCTAAAATAACACCGATATATCTTTCTCTGCCTGTATAAGGATAAGCTAGCGGAGGATATAAGTATGTTATGTATTCCGCATAGCTGGGAATGAAGGCGAGGAGGACAATCGTTGCTAAAATCTTTACAATATGCTTCATACACATTTGTTTTATAAGTTGATTAACCATATTTTTAACGAAGGAAAAAAAGGTTGATAGTATGATGCGTAGTATAAACTTTGTGTACATAGTTCTGTTCGTTTTTGCACTTGCATTTATGTCTTTTTGCAGGAAAGACAAGATTAGTTCAAATCCAGACCATGTTGACACTATCATTGTCGTCAATGAAGTTGACACATGCTCAGGAGTAGCTTCCCTCCCTATAAATTGTTATACAACCCCGTTTATGAGGGGATACAGGTCTATAGTTAAAGCAGACACTCTGGATTTAAAGCCAGACCAATGCATTTGGTTCGGAAATTGCTCTAACAAGAAGTTCACTTCAATATACAAAGTGTGTGTTGAAGGAATTCATGATTACAGGATTCCAGACACTTCAATGTGCAGACAGGATTCCCTTGACCTATGTTGCGTTGATTTTTATGACTATTATTCAACATGCAATAAATATACTCCTGCTCCCGGCGACTTCTGGGACGATGTAGGGGGACCGGACAAGCCAGTAGATGTAGCCTCTGTCTATTTCACCGGTATCTCTTATTGCTATGTGCGTAGTGGATTTAAATATGAAAGTGTGTTGGGCGGACCAACTAAATACGCCCCAGAACCCATTGATTCCCCAGCCGGCATAGACCATAACTTATGCCCCTTCTATCATTTGTTCTCTACTCCTGATTCCGTTAAATGCAGACAATTCAAAGTTGGCTCCTGCACAATAAATATAATTGACGTGTTTCCACGGCCCGACTCAGTCCAAGGAGCCTATTATTCCGGTTTTGGAAATGGGTCTCCTTGCTGCACAGGGTCTTATTCCTCCACATTAAAAGATTCGGTTCAAAGGGTTAGGGTTGAGATTTCGTGTAACTAAATGTCATATTGCATTTGGCTAATTTGTAATAAGTTTGTAGTCAAAGAAGAGAGTAATGTTTTTGATTTCGTTGCCAGGTGGTGGAGAATGGTTGTTAATCCTATTAATTGTTCTCCTATTGTTCGGCGGGAAAAAGATTCCTGAATTGATGAGAGGTTTGGGTCGTGGAATCAGGGAATTTAGGTCTGCTAAGGATGCTATGGAAGAAGAATTCAGGAAAGGAATGGAAGAAGCCGATGAGGACTTGAAATCAGAGAAGGGAACGAAAGAGGAGAAGATAGAGGCTCCTAAACCTCTCCCATCCCGCTCATCAGAACCCAAGAGCTCATGAGCAAATTCAAGACTTTCCCGTCTCTCTGGCGGTGGTTAGAGGAACGAGGACCAAAGGCTCCGCTCTCGGCAGTAAACATCGCATTGAAAAGAATTGAGCAATTCAGAGATCTAAACGCCTTTATTGACGTTTGGAAGGAAGAAGCTCAACAATTGGCTCAACAACTGGTCTCTGAAAAAAGGAAAAAGCCTCTGCATGGCTTGATCGTTGGTGTTAAAGACAACATAGCAGTTGCCGGGAAACCCCTTACGGCAGCAAGCAAAATACTGCAGGGTTATAAGTCCCCCTTTTCCGCTACTGTTGTTGAACGTCTGCAAGAAGCAGGTGCCATACTAATTGGCCGCAATAACTGTGATGAGTTCGCTATGGGAAGCGGAAATGAATACTCCTATTATGGTCCAGCGAGGAATCCATATAATCCTGACCTTGTACCGGGAGGGTCCTCGGGGGGCAGTGCGGTGGCGGTGGCAACAGGACAGGTAATGGTAGCATTGGGCTCAGACACAGGCGGGTCAGTAAGGCAACCGGCAGCCTATTGCGGAGTAATTGGGTATAAGCCAACCTATGGGTTGCTTTCAAGATACGGGCTTATTGCTTTCGCCTCATCCCTTGACCAAATAGGTATCTTAGCTAATAATGTTGAAGACATTGCAGCGGTTATGTCCGTGGCAGCAGGGAAAGACCCAATGGATGCCACCTCAACACCTTCCAAAACACCAAACTTCGTTGAAGAGATAATTGATTCCCGACAGAGGAAGTTCAAAATCGGCGTTATAACAGAAACAGTGGAACACAAGGACCTGCATCCAGACATGGCTATCGCTATGGAAAAATGGATTTCCATCTTGTCTAAGAAAGGGCATGAGATTGAATACGTGTCCCTGCCCCTCCTTGACTATCTCGTGCCTATGTACCAAATCATTGCTACGGCAGAGGCTTCCGCTAACCTATCACGATACGACGGGGTCCGATATGGCTACAGGGCAGAAGCCGACACACTGGAAGAAATGTATATCAAAACACGAACAGAAGGGTTCGGTATGGAAGTCAAACGGCGAATTATGATGGGAACCTTCGTGCTCAGCAGCGGGTTCTATGATGCTTATTATATGCGGGCTTTAAAAGCACGACGACTCCTCGTTAACTATCTTAACAACTTGTTTAAGCAATACGACCTGTTAATGCTTCCCACCACGCCAGCCCCAGCATTCCCAATTGGTTCCTTCGCCCAACGACCAGTGGAAATGTATCTCGTTGATGTCTTCACTGTTATAGCCAATCTAGCAGGAACACCAGCCATTTCCCTCCCTCTGGCTTGGTCAAAAGACGGACTGCCCCTCGGAATTCAATTTATGTCTAAGGCATTTGACGACGCTAAACTTTTGTCTTTTAGTGCTTCGTTATTTAATTAGTCCGATTGTCGTTTTTTTGTAAAAAATAAGACTTGTGAGAATACTATTAAGATTTGCTTTTTGGTGTTTGCTTGCAGTAATTACCCTCCCATCCATTGCCCAAAGAGGCGTCAAACAATTGCCTGAAGACCACGAACAATTCATTAAAGAACTAAGAAATGCCCTTAACGAAACACAACAGAAGACCCTCCAAAAACTGGCAAAAGATTTCAAAAACTTCTGGGAAACTAAAGCAGACTCATCAGTTAAAGATATAATTATTTTCAGTGTAAACAAATTGCTTGCAGCCAGATTAAGACTTTCCCCACATGTTAAGTATTATCTTGAAGCCACTATGCTCAACTTCGCAGACACAGCAATCGTCTCGCCGTCCTTCTTCTTCACTTGGAACAAAGTCCTTGACTCCCTCCTCGCACCCAAGAAAATTACTCCCAAACGCCGAAAAGGAATTGATAAATACTTGACTTTCATTCGCTATTTCGTAGAAGACAGGTCCCTATTTGTTGCCGCAGGACACAGGTGGAGAATAGCAACAACAAATGTAAAACTCAAAATCAAGGGAGACACAGTTGTCGTTGACATCCCCAAAACAATCCTTGAAGGAGTTACGATTAACGACACATTTAGACTATACAATACAATGGGAACATTCAACACTTGGTCAAAGAAATGGATGGGTAGCGGTGGAGAAGTTAGGTGGAAACAATATCCCAGAGAGAAAGTGAGAATTGAATTGCCTCCATTCGGATTCTCCTTGGAAAAATCCAGATTCTCGGTTGATTCAGCAACATTCATTAACAAATACTATTTTAAAGAGCCCATCTTGGGTGTTTTCCAACAGAAATTGGAACCCTTAACAGCACCACCAGACAAAGTGGATACACTCATCTTCCAAAGAAAAACCTATCCAAGATTCTATTCCTACGACACAAGCTATGTTATAAAACTCTCTGCTATAGCAACATATAAAGGACCTGTCGGGATGAAAGGTAACAGAATAGTGGGAGCAAACCTAAACGCTAAAAGCAAATCCACTATAACAATAACGAAAGACGGTAAGCCATTTATCATTTCCAAAGGACATGAATTCATTTTTAGACCCGAAGAAGAAGTCAAAGGAGACAAGACATTTACAGTAATTAGGGTCAGTGATACAGACAGTATTTATCACCCGGGAGTATTCCTCAAATATATGATTAGGGAAGGAGTAGTGATGCTTATTCGTGGTGAAGAAGGCATCAGAGGAGCACCATTCACTAGCAGCTTCCACAGGATGGAGATGAAACCCCATGCCCTCACTTGGAGAGTAGGCACAGACACCATCCATATGGAAATGCTTTGGGGGATTGGAAAATTAGAAGCAGTAATTAATTCAATACACTACTACGATGAAAAATTATTTGCTGAATATGGTAAAGCAACCGATTATCATCCTTTGGCACGATTAGGAAGATATGTAATAGACAACGGATATTATGAACTAACGGAAGAAGAAGTAAGAGATATCTGGAATCCAAGACTATCTCTTAGAGCAATCCGTCCAGTGCTCTATAATATGGTTAGAGACGGCTTCATTGATTATGACGACGAAACGGGAATAATTATAGTTAGGGAAAAACTCGTTTTTTACGTCAAAGCAGCACAGGGCAGAGTGGACTATGACCATATATACATCCCACTGGTGGATAAAGACAGGTATTACGGCCACATTAACCTCGCCAATATGGAAATGAAGGGCCAGGGCGCTAAAATGGTTGTCTTGAGCAAGCGTCAAAACGCAGTTCTCTACCCAGAAGGTGAAGAAGTTACAATCCGTTATAATAGGGACATAACACTTGACAGTGCCAAATTCAAATTGGGACGATTCCTCGTCTTTTGGAATAAAGGTTGCTATTTTGATTATGAAACTTTCACTGTTGATGTGGACAAAGTGGATTCCCTCAGATTAACTATCCCAACCGGTGAATATGATATATATGGTAGAGAGATAATGGTACCAATCAAGTCAGTAATTGAAGACCTTAGCTTACTTGCATATATTGATGCTCCATTCAATAAATCAGGCCGTCATAAATTATTACAATATCCAATAATTAAATCAAAAGATTACTCTTATGTTTACTACCAGAGACCAGAAATTCAAAACAACGCATATAAACGTGAAAACTTCTATTTCAAACTTGATCCCTTTATATTTGATAGTATCAACTCATTTGACCCTAAATCTATCGCTTTTGACGGAGTCCTTGTTTCCGCTAACATCTTTCCTGAAATTAGAACAAAGCTAGTCTTGCGACCCGATACCTCTCTGGGGGTCTATGAGAAAACAGAAGAAGAAGGCTATCCTATATATACCGGGAAAGGAATTTATGTCGGAACTATTGATTTAAGTCATCATGGACTGTGGGGCATTGACGATGAAATTTACTTCTCTACCGCAACACTTAACGCAGACAGTGTGCTTTTCTTACCAGAAGAAATGAGAACAGTTGCCCAAGAACTCGCTATAGCACCTGAAAAGGGATTCCCTCAGGTGGCAGGAAAAGACATTCAAACAGTCTGGCGACCCTACGCCGACACAATGGCTCTCTCCACAACAACATCACCATTCTCTATGTATGACAATCAAGTTACAATGAACGGAACCATCTATATGGGTGAAACATATCTTGACGGATGCGGTGACCTGGACGTCTTTGAAGCCTATATGCGGTCTTGCTCCTTCCACTTCAATACACATAATTTTTCAGCAGACACCGCTTATGTCTCCTTTGAAGGAACAACCGTTGACACGCCCGCCCTTGAAGTCTCTGCAACAAAAGTCAATATGGATATGGCAGGGCGAAAAGGAACATTCATGGCTTATGGCGATAGCCTTATTACACGATTTCCCTATAATAAATATGTAACTAACTTAGATGCCTTTGATTGGTTCGTTGATAAACACGAAATGCATTTCTATTCACAGGTGGGCGATTCAGCATTGTTCCTGTCCACAAATCCAGCACAGGATTCCCTCAACTTCAAAGGATTCAAAGCAAAATTCTATCTTGACAGCATGCTCCTCACTGTGGAAGGAATCCCACACATACGGGTCGCAGACGCATTCATATATCCATACCACGGAATAGCGCAAATAGAAGGCGGTGCTATAATGAGACCTCTCAAAAATTCCGAAATCAAAGCCGATACAATCCACAGATATCATAGATTCTATAACGCTACAACACATATATTCTCACGATTGCGATTTAGAGCAACCGGACTCCTTGATTACGTTGACATAACAGGTCGCTCACAAGCTGTTAATTTAGATAGCATATATGTTAGAATATTTGACAGCCTTGATGAAAAAGGTAACGTTGTCTGGAAGAAATATATCACCTATGCAGATGGTTTCATACCCGAAGAACAAAACTTCCAACTAAACCCCGGAATATTCTATCGCGGAAAAGTGAGAGTATATGCCCCAATAAAACAATTACACTTCAATGGCTATGCACGACTGGACCTTAAAAATCAATATGTCATTACTCAATGGTTCTCTGTTAACGACACCCTTAAGCCAGATTCCATGTACATCTCCGTCGTCGGTTCCCGAAATCCAGCCGGACAATATGTCTTTGCAGGTTGGCATATCTATCTAATTGATTATTCTATGTATCCTTCTGTGATGAGGGCAAAACGCGAACCCAACGATCACGATATATTCATGGGTAAAGACGCCTTAACTTATGACCCAAATACCAGTGTGGTTACAGTTACCCACCACGACAGATTCTACAAGCTCACCAGACGGGGACCTTGGTTCCAGTACAACGACAAAACAGGCGTCATTGAAGTGGAAGGACCATTTGAAATTTTCAGACAACTCGGACTTTTTGACGTCAAAGCAGCAGGATATGGTACACACTCCCTTGACACACCAGCCTATGACATGAACCTAACAATAGCCATCAACATGCCCCTTAACAAAAAGGTAACAGACAAACTTTATGATTTCATCAAAGCAAACTCTTTTGAATATATAGACATTAATTACAATGATGCAAACGTTCAAACAGGATTTATAAACCTGCTCCCAGAAGAAGAAGTGCCTAAGTTCATTGATGAAACAGACATCCAAGGATTCTATACCCCTTCAACAAAAATTCTTCCTCACGTCATCCTCCTAACAAACGTTCAACTACACTGGGACCCAGCCCGAAAACTATTCTACCACATGGGACCAGTAGGAATAGTATCAATCAACGGAGAACCCGTCCACAAAATGGTCCCTGCTTATATACAAATAGTCAAAAAACGCTCCGGAGACTACTTCCAAGCATTCTTCGATCTCGGATACGAATGGTTATTCCTCAGATATAGAACCAACAACCTGGAAATAGCCGCCTCAACAAATGAAATAAGAGAAGTTATCCTATCCCTCAAAAAGAAAGAACGCAGAATTAAAGACCCCAAAACAAAAAGAATTTTCCAACTCCTCGTAGGTAGCGAGCAAGTAGCCCTCCGATATAAACGCGCATTCCTGGAACTATACCAAAATGAAGATAAAAAATAACCCCACATGACACAATATCAGGAACTCTTAATGTGGCTTAACTTCCTTTTAGCCTACCTAATAGGTTCAATCCCTTTCGCCTTCATTATAGCACGAAAACAGGGAATTAAAGACATCAGGCAACACGGCTCCGGAAACGTAGGAGCAACAAACGTCCTCCGAACAGCAGGAACAAAAGCAGGACTCCTCGCTTTTATCCTTGATTTCACCAAAGGCGTGGTCGCAACATACATACCTCTGCTACTTAATATAACCCCCCCCGAACCCTTAGACCCCTTAGCATTTAGAATACTTACCGGACTAATCGCCGTACTCGGACACATCTTTCCAATATGGCTAAATTTCAAAGGAGGCAAAGGCGTGGCGACAACCCTCGGAATCCTCATCGCTACACTACCACTCGCAGGACTAGCAACCATAATAATGGCACTGCTCATAATCCTTACCACAAGATACGTTTCACTCGGGTCAATACTTTCCACTTGGGCTCTGCCCTTCTTCGTTATCATGATCTATGGAACATCAGTTTCACCTTTCGTCAGGTTTTTCATAACCTTCATTCCCCTCATTATAATGCTCACACACATCTCAAACATTAAAAGACTCCTCAAAGGCACAGAAAATCAAATATCTTTTGGTAAGAAAAAGCAAGACTAAAAGGCTTCTTTTCGCAAGTGTTGGAATCATATCCATTACGTTCGCCCTCCTCTTATATCTCTACCCCTTCTTGATTGAAGTAATAATCCACAACCTCCCAAACCTCTATGACCATACTATATTTCCCCTACGACAAATAAGCCCCGCTCCCAATAGTGAGAGAATCCTTTTTACATCAAATGAACCAATCACACCAAAAGTCGTTGAAACCACCAAACTGAAAGAATACAATGATGACTATAAAACCACCGCCCTCATATTGCTTTACGATACAACAGTCCTCTTTGAAAAATACTACAATATCGGACACATTGATTCGCCCTCCAATTCATTCTCTGTCGCTAAAACAGTAGTCGCACTCCTTGCCTCAATAGCAGTCCATAATGGAATCATTTCATGGAACGACACACTCGGGAAATATCTCCCTTGGCTCCAAAACCCAGAAATGAAAAAAATTAAACTCCGACACCTCGTTACAATGACCTCCGGAACAAACTGGTTTGAACACTACTGGTTCCCTATCACTCACACCTCAGAAGCCTACTATGGAAACAACTTGCCTAAACTAATGAATAAATTGAAAGTAGCTGATACCCCTGGAACCCGGTTCAAATACAAAAGCGGAGATACGCAACTCCTAGGCTTCGCCCTATCCTCAGCAACAAAATCAAACCTCTCAACACTTCTTGAAAAATGGATATGGCACCCTGCCAAAATACCTCACGTCGCATACTGGGCTCTAGATAGACCAAACGGCATGGAAAAAGCCTTCTGCTGCATCTTCACCCCCGCAAGGGCATACACAATCTTGGGCTATCTAATGCTGAACAAAGGCATCATTCACAACGACACTATCTTTCCCCCACACATAATTGATTCAATGACCCAACCAGTAAATGTCCCAGACCAAGACAACAAACCCACAACCTACTACGGGAAAGGCGTATGGCTCCTCGACTCCGCAGGATACAAAAACATCTTCTATGCACGTGGAATCAAAGGACAATTCATAATAATCATACCACACGAAAAAATCGTTATTGTCAGATTGGGTCGCTGGAGAATGAACCGAATAGGTCCCCATAATAAAGACGTCTTCCTCCTCATTGATTGGGCAAGAGAACAAATTAAAAATGTTCAAAGCACACAATAACTATTATTGCCCTTCAATGCATTTCTTTTTAGTATGACTTTTATCGCCAGATCAGAAATTTTGGCAATTAAGACATTATAGCGGGAACTTTATACCCCCTTCCCGCTGTTATGTTTTCTTGGACGTTGATTGACCATTTGCTGGGAGGAGTGATTGAGGGTCAAATGAGGTG
>JAADEI010000081.1 GCA_013153515.1 Chlorobiota bacterium
AAGCCATCTTTGATTTTGTGCAAAAGGCTCAATAAGTAAAAGACAGAGATGCACCTAATACAGTCTTGACTTGCAAATATCTGCTAAATCCTGTTCTTGCGGTTTCGGGACCCGGAATGTCCATGTCATAAATGGTATGAACGAAATAACTAATCCCAAACCATTTTGTCAATTTAAGAGTGAAGAGGGTTTCCCAATTTACGTCCGGGAACACATTGGTTGTAGTATAGTTATAGAACATTTCCAATCGTGAAGAGACAGAGAAAGCGTTGTATGCCCAATTAAACTTTACGATTCCATAGGCACCGGGCTCATATCTAACGGCTGCACCTTCTGGAACGCCATATCGTTGGGTCATGGGCAGTCTATTGTTTATGAACGTAGCCTTCATGGTAAGTGGGGCAAGGAAAGCTTCCCATAGTTTATGAGTTATGGAGAATCCGGCTGCACCGATGAGCCATGCGGGGGAAAAGAGAGCTGAAACAACTGCTCCCGTATCGTCCTTCGTTAAAGTCAGTTGTGTTTTGAGGTCTGCCAATATAGTGAAAGCCATTTTTTCATTTATGTTTCTGCCTGCCAACACGCTAAGGGCAAGATAGTCATCTGTTTTCGCCATCTCTCCATCCTTAGGTTTAACGAATCCGTAGGATGTTCTCAGGCTTGCTTTCAAGCCCCAATAATCCCACTTCTTGTTCAATTGGGATAGCCACACGATATTGAATGTTGTTTGAGGTTGTCCACCTGTCGCCCAATTGTACAAATCTGTCCTGTTCAAACTTGCCACAAGGGAAGTTGAAAAACTAAAAGAGTCCATTTTTTCAACCTCTTCCTTAATCTCCTTTGCCCTTTTGTCTGCATTTTCAGGGACGTTATCTTGGGCTTTTAATTGAAATGTTGCCAATCCTGTTACAGCCATTACCAGAATGATAGCCTTTCTCATATTTCTCCTATTTTGTATTACAAAGTTACGAACAAAAATCAAAGTTCAGAGGAAAGAAGCGTGCAAATAGTGTTTATTCCTTTCCTAAACAGGTTTAAATTAAAATGCTCATTGGGGGCATGTATCCTGTCCGACTCCAGTCCGAATCCCATTAGGATAGGAGGCATACCTGTTTTTCGTTGCCAAGTTGCTAAGACAGGGATTGACCCACCCGTGTACAGTGGAATTGGTTTCTTTCCGAAAACTTGCTCCATTGCATTAGCGGCTTTCTGATAGCCCCAGAATTCAAGGGGGGTCTTAACTGGGTCTCCGCCATGGAAAGTCTTCACTTCAAAACGGATTCCCGGGACTTTAAATTCTTCAACAAACTTTTTGAATGCTTCATTAATTTTTTGCCATGACTGGTCGGCAACTAATCTGAATGATATTTTAGCGTGAGCCTCAGAAGGAATAATTGTTTTTGAACCCTCTCCTGTGTAGCCCCCCCAAATGCCGTTAACATCCATTGATGGTCTGATGGTTGCGGATTCAAAGGGCGAAAATCCTGCTTCGCCAATCAATGCATCAATGCCCAGAGATTTCTTGATTTCTTCGTCGTTCCATGAGCCTTTCCGAACAAGTTCCCTCTCTTCCGGGTCCAATTCCTTAACATCGTCATAAAATCCGGGAATCATTATCCTTCCAGTGATCGGATCCCTCAAAGCAATAATCAAGTGAGCAATAGCATGAACAGGATTTTGAACGGCACCACCATAGGTCCCAGAGTGCAAGTCGTGGGATGGTCCATAAGCAGAAACTTCAAAATAGCATATTCCTCGCAGGCTAACAGTAATTCCGGGGGTCTCGGGACCGGGCAAAGCAGTGTCTGAAACAAGAACCATATCTCCTTTCATTGAGTCATGGTTCTGCAGGATATACTTCTCAAGGTTTTCAGAGCCAATCTCCTCCTCGCCTTCAATTAGAAATCTGAGATTATATTTCAGTTTTCCTACTTTGTTAAGCAGTTCAAGTGCTTTGACATACATGTATAGTTGTCCTTTATCATCACTGGCACCACGGGCATAAATAGCACCATCTCTGATGTCCGGTTCAAAAGGGGGGGTTATCCATTGGTCTAGGGGGTCAGGCGGTTGAACGTCATAGTGTCCATAAATCCATATAGTAGGGGCATTCTCATCAACATTTTTCTCGGCATAAACAAGGGGATACTTATCTGTTGGTATTAGTTCAACCTTGTCGGCACCGGCGTCCTTGATTGCTTTAACCAACCAATCGGCACATTCAAACACATCATCTCTGAATCGTGGGTCAGCACTAACAGATGGAATCTTCAAAAATTCTTTCAATTCCTCAACAAACCTGTCAAAATTCTCTTCAATAAGACCTTCCCAAGACATATTCCTCTGATTTATGTTCAAAGATAAGCACTTTTGACGGGTAATGAGCAGATGCATTTTAGAAACACAGTGTTGTCAGAGTTTAGCACAGTGAACACAGAGTTCTTTTTTGAAACCACAATGGACACAGAGTATTAAAAAGAACCAAAAAACTAAAAAAACTCTGTGAAATTCCGTTTTTATTCTGTGCGACTCTGTGACCTAAAGAAAAACACAATACTGCAACAGTTCTACACAGTGAAACCTGTTTTTGATTTGGCTTAGTCAAAATACTTTTCAAGAGCGGATTCATAGAGTTCCTTCCAGAAGTTAACATCGTGCCAGTCGTGTCCATTAATGCGAATTTGTTTCTCTGTAACGGTTCCAAGGGCATGTGCCGGAACTTTATATTCACGGGCCAAGTTCATCAACTTATTTAAATTATCTTCATCAATAGTTACAACTACTCTGCTTTGGATTTCTCCAAACAGGAATCCATCTATGCGACCATTTTCAGGCAATTTAATTTCAAAGCCTTTGTTTCCATAAATAGCACTTTCTATTAAGGCGATCCACAAGCCTCCTTCTGAGATGTCGTGTACAGATTTTATAAGTTGCTTTTTAATCAGCATTCCGATGAAGTTCTGAATTCTCTTTTCAAGTTCAATATCAAAAACTGGGGCGGGGCTATGCCTAATTCCATGATGGAAGATGAGATACTGTGAAGATGCAATATCGTCAATCATTGGACCAATCTGCACAATTATGTCTCCCGTTTGTTTGAAAGGCATAGACACCACTTTCTCTGGTTCGTGAACTATTCCCACTATTCCGATTACTGGCGTGGGCATTATAGGACCTTCCTCCGACTGATTATAGAAACTGACATTTCCTCCTGTGATGGGAAGTTCCCACTGCCGACAAATGTCCCTCATTCCCTGAACAGCCCTCACAAACTGCCAATAGACCCGTGGGTCATAAGGATTACCGAAGTTAAGGCAATTAGTTACTCCTACTGGCTCTCCGCCACTACAAACTATGTTTCGGCATGCTTCGGCAACGGCAATCTGTGTCCCTATGTACGGATCTGCATAGACATAATACGGATTGCAATCTGTTGTTACAGCAATGAATTTATCATTTGAATAAGGCACTCTCATTATAGCGGCATCAAAAGGCTCCCATGCGTTCTTGTTACCGATCTGGACCATGTGGTCATATTGCCTTATGATTGGCTTCTTAGATGCTATTGTTGGATTTGTTACTAATTCCTTAGCAATTTCAAGCATTTCGTCCCAGTCTGGAATAGGGACTTGAGCGGGATTAAACTTCAAGACTTCAAAGCGGTAGTCTGCTTCCCGCCAAGTCCTTCTGTAAACAGGGGCTCCTTCTCCGGCAGCCAGTGCATAAGATGGCAATTCAGCAACCTTCTCTCCTTTGAAATAATACTGCAAGATTGGTTCTTCAATAACTTCTCCGATTTCTGTCAGTGGAACATCCCACTTATCAAAGACTTTCTTCAATTCATCCACTTTCTCTGGCTCCGCAAGGATTAACATCCTTTCTTGCGATTCGGATAGCAAAATCTCCCATGGTTTCATAGATGGATGCCTCAGTGGGACCTTTTCCAGATAGATAACCATTCCCTTTTTTCCTCTGGCAGCCATCTCTGAAGTGGAACACAGCAGTCCGGCGGCACCCATGTCCTGCATAGCGGCAATCAAGCCCTTCTCATTGGCTTCCAAAATGGCTTCCAACAATATCTTTTCCATAAAGGGGTCTCCTATCTGGACAGCAGGCAGGTTCTCCTCTGCCTCCTCAAGGTCAAGGTCCACGGAAGCGAAAGCCGCTCCTTTAATCCCATCTCTGCCCGTTGGGGCACCAGCAATAAACGCTTTCCAGCCTGCTTCCTTAGCAACGGCAGAAATAATTTTATCTTTTTCTACCACGCCAACGGACATGGCGTTAACAATAGGGTTGACCCTGTAAGTGTCGTCAAAATACACCTCTCCTGCGATAGTGGGCACTCCGAAACTGTTTCCATAGTCGCCTATTCCACGAACCACTCCATCCATTATCCACCTTGAACGTCGGTCTTCTGGATGTCCAAAATGCAGGGAATCAAGGGCTGCGATTGGGCGGGCTCCGGTAGTGAAAATGTCTCTGTGGATTCCTCCCACTCCCGTTGCGGCACCGTGGTATGGGGCTATTGCCGATGGATGGTTATGCGACTCTATCTTAAATGCACATGCTAAATTGTCGCCAAGGTCCACCAATCCAGCGTTCTCCTCGCCGGCACCTTTCAAAACATGCTTTCCCTCCTTGGGCAGTTGCTTGAGCCAATGTAAGGAATTCTTATAGCAGCAGTGTTCGGACCACATAACGCCAAACAGGGCTAATTCAACGGCGTTGGGCAACCTGCCTAATATCTCAATAATCCGATCCACTTCTTCGGGCGTCAGGTTCCAGCCCATAGCAGCCTGAATAACTTCCTCCCGCGTGTTCATAGTAACAATCTGTTTTGTTTAATAGCAAACTTACGCATCTTGCCATTTCCTATTTAGCAACTCAGCATACAATTCCTTTGTTTTCCTGACTAATTCAGCGACGTCAAAATGGGAAATAACAAATTGCCTTGCTTCTTCCATCACTGGATTGTTTTTTAACTGCATTGCTTTTATAATTGCATCCCTTATGCCTTCACCATTTTGATCAACAATGAAATCTTGCAATAGTGGGCAGACTGTTTCCCTCACAGCACCCACGTCAGTAGCCACAACAGGCACTCGCATAGCCTGTGCCTCAATGAGTGTTACGGGCGTTCCCTCATTGCGGGAAGTCAACACAACCACATCAAAAGCAGGATACAATGGCATTGCCTCCTCTACATAACCTAAAATATGAATATCGCTATCGGCAGTATATCCTACTGAAACGCCTAATTTTTTGCCTTTTTGAACTAAACTCTCAACATAGTCTTTCGGTCCATCTCCCACTATAATAGCCTTGAACTCATTATTTTGTTTTATTAATGGGGCGACTGCTTCTATAAATAATTCTGGTTGCTTGACCGATGCCACGCGTCCCACGAAAGCAATTAATTTTTTTCCTGATGGAATTCCATATCTATTCTGTAAAATTGATTTAGCCTTTTGTTCATCTGGTTTAGTGTCTTTGAGCAGGAATCCAAGTCTGATAACGTGGACTTTTGATTCAGGGGCAATCTGAAATTTTTCCACCAATTCACGTTTTTGCAAGTTGCTTATCGCAATTATAGCGTCTGTATGTCTGGCAAGGAATCGTTCTGTGTTAAGGACAACTTTGTTCATCAAGGGGTTGAAATATCCAGAGAAAACGTTTCCGTGGAATGTGTGAACTAATACTGACTTCTGCTTTTTTTGAGACAAATAAGCCAGTCTGGCTGTCAGTCCTGCCTTTGAAGCATGAGTGTGAATAATTTGTGGTTTGAATGTTTTTATTATACTTCTCAACTTCCATATTGCCTTCAAATCCTTCACAGGACTAATCTCTCTAACTATCCACGGGACCATTTCTGCCTGCACTCCATGCTTCTCCGCCCAGTGGAAAGAAGGTGCTTCTCCACGAAAGGGCACTCCACCTATTAAACGGGTCTCATACTCATCGGATAAAAACTTTGTTAGATATACGGCATTATGAGTGGGACCACCTATATTGAACCTGTTTAAGACCCTTAGGATTCTGGGTTTCATTCCACAGTAACACTCTTAGCAAGATTCCTCGGTTTGTCAACATCACAACCTCTCAATACAGCGATATGGTATGCCAACAACTGAAGTGGAATAACGGTCAGGATAGGGGATAGGACTTCCTCTGTCTCTGGAATTTCTATTACATATTCAGACAATTGTTTCAATTGCTTATCTCCCTCGTTGACCACGGATATTATCCTACCATTTCTTGATTTCACTTCCATTGCATTATTGACAATTTTTTCATAAGCCGATTGGTTAGTCGCAATTATAAGCACAGGCATGTTTTCGTCAATAAGGGCTATTGGTCCGTGTTTCATTTCAGCGGCGGGATAACCCTCTGCATGGATATATGATATTTCTTTAAGTTTCAAGGCACCTTCAAGGGCAACAGGATAATTATAGCCTCTGCCTAAGTATAGGAAGTTGCTTGCATTTTGGAATTGTTGGGCTATCTCTTGAACGATTGGGTCTGCTTTGTCAAGAATCATCTGGACTTTATCCGGCAGTTCTTCCAACTCAGTCAATATCTTAGCAAATTTCTCCTCTGGAATTGTGCCCTTTTCTTTACCAAATAGCAGAGCCATCAGAGTTAACACAAGCAACTGAGCAGTGAATGCCTTAGTGGACGCAACTCCTATCTCCGGACCTGCGTGAGTGTAAACACCGGCGTCAGTCATTCGGGCAAGGGAAGACCCCACAACATTGCATATTCCCAGCACAAGGGCACCCTCCTCCTTTGCCAATTGGACGGCAGCCAATGTGTCGGCGGTCTCTCCCGATTGGCTTATGGCAATGAACACATCGTCAGGCAGAATAACTGGATTGCGATACCTGAATTCAGAAGCGTAATCCACATAAGCGGGGATTCGTGCAAGGTCTTCAAAGAGATATTTCCCGACTAAGGCGGCGTGCCAACTGGTCCCACAGCCCAGCAGTGAAATCCTTGGGGCAGAAAGAATTCTGTCCAGATATGGCATTATGCCACCCAACCGAACCATGTTCTCTGCAACATTAACACGACCTCGCATTGAGTCCAACAAGCTCCGTGGCTGCTCATAAATTTCTTTGAGCATGAAGTGTGGATAGCCGCCCTTCTCAATGGCTTCCAATTCCCACTCCAATTCCTGCACCTCGGCAGAAACCCGCTTGTTATCAATGTTTCTCAGTTCAACACCCTCATTAATATCAATTATGGCTATTTCGCCATCGTCCATATAAATGACTTTTCGGGTATATTCAAGGATTGGCGTAGCGTCGGAAGCAACAATGTATTCACCTTCTCCCAAGCCAATGACCAGTGGGCTGCTTTGACGGGCGGCAATTAACATATCGGGATTTTCCCTATCTAAAACCACGATAGCATAAGCACCAACTATTTCTTTAAGAGCATATAAAACAGCATCATAAGTGTCCATTCCCTTGCTTTCCATAAAATACTCAATCAGTTGAACGACGACTTCCGTGTCCGTGTCGCTAACAAAGGAATATCCCTTCTTGGTTAGGAATGCCTTGATAACATCATAGTTTTCTATAATTCCGTTATGGACGATTGCCAGCCTGCCGCTTTGGGAAACGTGGGGATGAGCGTTCACATCATTGGGTTCTCCATGAGTTGCCCACCTCGTGTGTCCAATTCCAATATGAGCATCAATTTTTTGATTAGCAAGCATCTGTTTAAGGTCGGCGACCCTGCCCTTCCGCTTAAACACATGAAGGCGACCCACTGTGTCCACTACCGCAATGCCCGCACTATCATAGCCTCTATATTCAAGGCGTTGCAAACCTTTTATTAAAACCGGAACTGCCTGCCTCGGTCCCAAATATCCCACTATTCCACACATGAACTACGTGGTTTTTTCTATGTAAAGATAAACTTTCACGTTGGAAGTATCAATTAACATTTTTGAGAATGTGCCACCTGCCTCAGGATGTCTAATCACCACAAATGGCGATCTTAGCGTTCCCTTCTGAACATATTGAATTGTTAGGGGGATAGGTATCAGGAATTGTGCGGTATCTCCCTTCACCACTCTGCTAACCGAAACTTCAATGCCACCATTTAGGGACTCAACTAACACGAAGGTTTCGTGAGTGGCAGTGTCATATCCCAAAACCGTTAATCTATCAGGCGTTTCGGGGGTATGCTTAGCGTTTATGGCAATCCAAGCACCCAGAATAACGAAGGAATCAGGCACCTCAGGCAACCTGACCAGAATCATTGAACCCATTGGCGAAACATAAAGCAGGGAATCGGCAGGACCTTGAACCCATTGTTCTAATCGTGAATTAGTAAAAGAATACTCATATTGAGCACCATAGCGACTGCCAATAGGAATGATCCAGTTGTTTTCTCCTTGCATTGTATCCTTACTCCAATAAATGGTCAATTGGGAACTGTTAAGCAGTCCAATTCCCACTTCCAATACCAGATTTGTGTCAAGGACTTCAATTGCTAATCCTCCAAAATTTTGCCTGAATTCACCGACAGATTTAATAATTCCCGTGCTATGAGCATCAACCAGTTCCTGAGCCCAAGCCAAAGGAAAAGACAACCTCCACTTCCCATCCTTCTCGCACATTACCACATCCCTGCTCTCAACCTTTTGAACACTGGTATTGCTATAGAAAACCGATGGCAATTGCTCAGTCCTATAAAGCCGAACATTGAAACAGGATTTGTTAGAAGAAAACTGACTTGCAGGGACGAATTCAAGGAAAGCGGAATCAACTGGGGACCACATCGGCGGTTCGTCGGAAACAGGTTGCAATTCAAAATGGAACACTGCTTTTAGCCTACCACGATATGGGTCTTCCCAATTAGCAACCATGGGGGTTAAATCCCTATCTGTTCGCACAACAGTTGTATCATATACAATTTTTGCAAAAGGAATAGAAAGGGTATCATTTGCTTCTCCGAAAGGCACAGAGATAGGAATATCAAGCATATCTCCATTGTAACATGCTTGTGAAAGAAACAGTAACCCCGATACCATCAGAAATACATGCTTATGAAGCGACCTCATCATGTTGCAACTGTCTATAAAAAGAAATGTGTTCTTCAATGAATGGTTTCAGATCAAGGGCATCCTGCAATTTAAGGAAAGGCTTTCCTGTCTGCTCAGCATGTTCCTTAAGTCGCTTTTCAAAGGCAGGCTCTATGAATTCAGATGCTATGATTATGCCATCTGAAAGTGTTGCAGCGGCATAATATAACGCTTCATAGGTTCCTTCTTTATACATTTCTAAATCCTTATCCGTAATCGTCTCTTCCACTCTGATAACCTCTGGCCAATTCTCCTCTAATTTCTCTGGGAAGTAATCATCATAAACACTAAGGATCAATCGTGCTTTTTTGAACATTGGCTCATCGGCATATATCCTTCTGATAAATAAAGGGACGAGGGTTGAGAACCATCCGTTTATGTGGATAATATCTGGCTCCCAGCCAAGTTTCTTTAACACTTCGCAGACGCTACGTGCAAAGAAAGTCATTCTCAGCCCGTTGTTAGGCAAGAATTGACCGAATTCATCTCTGAAAACATAGTCTTTTTCGAAGATTTCCTCGTTGTCCATGAAATAAATTTGCATTCTGACTTCTGGCAACGTGGCAACTTTTATCAACAGGGAATAGTCGTCATCTCCAATGGTTATGTTCATTCCCGAGAGCCTGACCACTTCATGCAACCTGTGTTTCTTCTCATTAATCCTGCCGAATCTGGGCATCATCACTCGGGCTTCGTAATTGTGTTGCTTGAGTTGAGCCAACAGGTCTCTAATCATCGTGCCTGCTAAGGAAACCTCCAAATATGGTTGCATTTCCTGAGTAATAATCAACACCTTGCCCTCTAATCCTCCTGATCGCTTGTTCATACGCCTACCGTCTGATTTTTTGGATATAACGCAAAAATGGGCTTAATTAGTGCCAGAAACCCTAAAAATCTACTATCAATGAGGCATTAAGGGAATACTGCAATTGTGGATATGTAGGCACCGGTTCAGTATCGTATAATACATAAAACCCATTAACAAATTTCACTTTTTTGTAAAGCGGGAACTCAAGACCAAAATCCCAATATAGCCTCCAATCAGAGATGCTAACAAGCGAAGGTTGGAAATATAACACTGATGTAATAACGATTGAAGATTCTGACTTTAAGGAAAATGACAAATATGTGCTATTACGAATGGTTTGTATTACCGCTGTGGCAGTGTCCCTTATCACTCCCTCTTCGTATTCATACATTATCAATGGACCCAAGAACAGGTTCCATGTTTCCTGTCTGATTACAACAATTCGTGGACCCAACCCGGAAGTATATCTATGTTTAATTCCTGTAACAGAGTTCTTTTGATACTGAACGAAGAGTTCAGAGACCACACGTTTCTCAAGCCATTTTTCCAGATTATACCTCAAGTGAACAACCAGTTTATCCCGAATCTTATCACCATCCACCAATTGAAGCATGAAGGAATTCATAAACAGAAACATGTGATTGCCTGTTCTGTATTGTGTGTGAAGGTCCAGCCCATATTTCTGAATATCATATGTGCTTTTGTGCAGGTTAAGTGAGAGTTTAAGTCTCCCTGCCCAGCCCTCCGTCTGTTTGAGCCTCAGGGCTTCAGCGTTAAGAATCTGTGCATTAGAGTCGGTAAATATACCGGAAAGGGTAATTAAACTTAGTGGAAGCAAACTATGGATAAACTTTCGTATTGTCATACTTGCTTCCCACATATCTGGCTATTTCCTCCAAATATCGGGCATCCACGTCATCAAAGGCAGCAAGATAATCAGAATCAACATCCAAAACACACCTAAGAACTCCCTCCGAATCAATAACCGGGACAACTATTTCCGATTTCGTGGATTCCGAACAGGCAATATATCCCGGGAACTTAGTAACATCTGGAACAACATGTGTTTTCTTTAATTCAGCAGTTTTCCCACAAACTCCTTTTCCAAAAGGGATATGCAGGCAAGCCTGATGACCTTGATAGGGACCGACAATCAGCAAATCAGGCGAAACCACTCTGTAGAACCCGGTCCAGTGATAGTGGTCAAAGGCGTGATGCAGGATGGCGGCGGTAGTGGACAGGATGCAAATCCAATCTGATTCCGGGTCAAGAACGCTTTTTATGTCCCGCAGCACTTTTGAGTAGGTTTGTTCTTTACGAAGTCTGTCCATTGATTATGTCTTTTTCTTTTTGGGTTTAGCGGCGGGAAACAGGACATTATTAAGGATTAGCCTATATCCGGGCGAAGTGGGGTATTGTTTCAAGTCTGTTGGAGGATCTCCCACGAAGTGTTGATAATCTTCCGGGTCGTGCCCGCCATAAAAAGCGAAGAAACCCTTTCCGTATTGGGCGTAAATGTATCGTGCTTCGCCAGCCTGCCTATTCTCAGCAAGGATAGTAACATAGGGCTTAATTTTTGTTTTGTCAAATGCAGTGGTTTGACCCATGAATCCACGGATAACGTGAGTGTGGTTCTGTGTCAGCATTGTGGGGATGGGGTCCAACTTAGCAGAGAATTCAAAGAGAGTGAAATAATCCTTTTCTCTTGGGACCTTTCTCTTATTGGTCATATCAATATCAGAAAATTCATAGACGTATGGGTTGGTAATAACTCTAAAATTCCAGAATGCTAATGTTTTAGAGAAGTCAAGTTTTTCGTTGCAATCTGGGTCTGCGGGGTCTCCATCAAAAGGCGTCTCACAAATGTCTGTGTTTTCAGCGGCAAGGGCAATATCATAAGTGTCTGTTCCAGAGCACATAGCGAATAGGTATCCGCCACCAGCGACAAACTCCTTTATTTTCTTAGCGACAGCCAATTTTAATTCTGCGACCGAAGAGAACCCATGCTTCTTAGCAATGTTTGTTAGGAACTCCACCCGGGCTTGATACCAACGAGTGTGGGCATAGGCAGCATAGAATTTTCCGAATTGTCCAGTGAAATCTTCATGATGCAGATGCAACCAGTCGTAATTAGCCAGTTCACCAGCAAGGACTTCATCATCATAAATCTTCTCATAGGGAATGTCCGTAAATTCAAGGACTAACAGGACTGCGTCATCCCAAGGCTCTATGTCAGGGGGGGCATATACCGCTATCCGGGGGGCTTTCTCAAGCCTCATAACATCCATATTCACGTCCGGACGTGCTATGTAGTCCAGAATAGCCTGTCGTTGGGCTTCCGTAATGATTTCATAATTGACACCACGAAGGTCGCAGTCCAGCCGAGCCGTTTCGTCATAGGGCATTAAGAACGAACCTCCTCTATAGTTCAACAGCCACTCAACAATGTTTCCTCTGGCAAGGGACCGATAGACCACTCCATAGGCTTGCAAATGTTGGGTTTGTTCATCATCCATGGGGATGAAAATATAGTTCTGAGCATAAGCATAGGCAGTCCAGACTGTTACCAACATAAATAGCAGGAACCTCACGGCTTGTCTCTTTTGCCTGAAATAAGCAGTATAAAGAACGTTATGACGGCAGACAGAAGTATGTGTTCAAAACTGAATTCATATCCCAATGAGTTTTCAACAAGTTGCTCTATGCCAAGGGTTAGCACGGGCGACAGGATTATAGCCAGCCACACCCATAAGGCACGGGGCGTCTTCAGTCCAAGCAGTGCATAAACAAACAATCCTAACAAAGGACCATAGAAATATGCCGAATATCTAAATAGCATGCTTATGACCGCATCGTTATGCAAGACAAAGAACACAGTTGCCATAACTCCTATTATCATAGCCATTGAAAAATGGACAAGTTTTCTGTTCCAGCGTCCCTCCCGGTTGAAGTCCACCATCACGGAAGTGGTCAAGCCAGTGATGGCAGAGTCGGCACTGGACAGGGCAGCAGCAATCAATCCAATCAGGAACGCTATGCCCGCTATATCAGGCATGTGATTGATAGCCAAAGAAGGGAATAGGGCATCCGATTTTTCTGGTAATGGAATGGAAAAGTGATGAGCATAGCCGATTAGCACAAGCCCAAGAAACATAAAAACTGCATTAACAACAACAAGCAAAATAGAGAAAACAAACACGTTTTTCTGAGAATCTTGCAGCGACGGACAAGATAAGTTCTTTTGCATCATGTCTTGGTCAAGACCAGTCATTACAACAGCAAACAACGCACCACTCACAAAATACTTCCAGAAATATGATGGGCTATTAGGGTCCCAGTTGAAAACTTTGGCATTGGGCATACTCAAAAGGTCACTAACAGACAACTCAGCAACACTAAAAGCAACCCAAATTGTTATCAATAGTGCGAGTATCATAGCAATCGTTTGAATAACATCGGTCCAGACAATTGTTTTGATTCCGCCTTGAAAAGTGTATAGCCACATTATAACAACCAGAATCAAGACAAGCAATGGGAATGGAATGGACTTTCCGATGATAAACTCATACATAACAAATGCAACGATATATAACCTCAAGGAAGCACCTATCAACCGAGCAATCAGGAACAGGACAGCACCAGCACGACGACCGCTAACACCAAGCACTGGAACAAGCACTTCATAGACAGTAGTAACCTTGTTTTTGTAGTAAATCGGTAGTAGCACAAGGGCTATAATCCAATATCCCAGAACATATCCGAAGACCATTTGCATATAGTGCCAGTTGTTGGTAAGTGTCCAGCCGGGAACAGAGATAAAAGTTATTCCGGAAAGGGTTGTTCCGACCATTCCGAAAGCCACTGCCCACCACTTGCTCCCACGACCAGCAAGATAAAAATCCATGTTAGTGCTTCCCTTGCCAAGGAAATATCCCACAAGGGTTAAAAAGCCAAGATATAATGCAATTGCTATGAGAAAACTAAAAATCATCTCTTTGCTATTTCTTCTTTAATAACATTTGCAATGGTCAACAAAGCATATTCCAACTGGTCGTCTTCTATGATTGCCGGGGGATAGATTCTTATGCCTGTTTCAGCGAACAGGAACCAATCAACAATTATGTTATGCTTCTCAATAATTTTCCGAATAACTCTGTCGGTAAGATTTGCGTCAGGCAGATGAATAGCACCCATTATGCCTTCAATACTGATTTTCACGTTAGGCATATCGCCCAAGGTTTGGAATAAAGTGTTTTTCATAATCGTTTCCAATTGCGGGATTCGCTTAGAGAGAATATCTTCTTCAATAAGAACTTTAAGTGTAGTCAGTCCCGCAGCACACGACACTGGATGCCCGCCATAAGTAGTTATGTGTCCAAAAGGGGGTTCCAACAAAACACTCATTATTTTCCTGCTTGAGATGAACGCACCAAGCGGGAAGCCTCCTCCGAGAGCCTTTGCAAGCACTAAAACATCAGGAACAACACCATATTTTTCAAATGCGAATAAGGATCCAGCACGCCCAAACCCGGTCTGCACCTCATCAAAGACCAGTAAAGCACCCTGTTCATCACACAATTTCCTTAACTGCATTAAAAATTCTGGCTTAGCGGGAACAACACCAGCCTCTCCCTGAATAGGCTCCACAATAACACACGCCACATCTCCCTCCATCAACCGATCAACACTCTCTATGTCGTTAAACTCAGCATGATAAACCTCTGGCAACAAAGGTTCCATTCCTTTCACTATGTCTGAGTGGGAAGCCAAAGTCCACGATCCAAATGTTGAACCGTGATAAGCGTTTTTGAAAGCAATTATTTTCTTTTTGCCCGTGAATCGCCGGGATAACTTAATTGCTGCATCTATGGCTTCACTGCCCGAATTAGTGAAAAACACAGTGTTTAACGATGGGGGAAGAAGCGAAGTCAACTGTTTCGCATATTCCATTTGCACATCAAGGATAAAATCTCCATAAACCATCACATGGTCGTATCTATCCACCTGTTTTTTGACAGCCTCCACGACCCTTGGATGCCTGTGACCTAAAATGTTTACAGCAATCCCGGAAATCAGGTCTAAATACTTCTTTCCGCCACCATAAATGAACACTCCTTCAGCACGTTCAACAGGCACATTAAGGGGATGGGGGCTTGTGGGCAACAGCCCTGCCTTCTCCCACAGTTCCAAGTGTTGCATTCTGACCATATTATTACAATATTAAAGCAATGGAGCTTTTGATATATGCAACCCTTTTGCATAAAGTTACGTTTCCTAATATAGGACCGACAAATCCATTACCATGGTTAATGGACTTAAATTGATGTTATCATTCTTTATAGTAATTCCTCTTTTGTCTTTAATGCTCCCCTTCCAAAAATTCAATGTTTCCTCTTCCCGTGGAATGGTTACTCTACACTGGGAAGGATTAGAACATCTTTCTCCCAAAAGAATAATTTTACTACGCAAGAAAAAGGGAAGTGGCAAATTCAAGGAAACTTTTTCTGCCGATGCCTCAGTGGCTTCAACATACACATTCTCTGAAACCCTTGAATCGGGAACATATGTGTATAAACTGGTTGTGATTACAGAAAAAGGCAAAAAGAAAACTGTTGGGAAACATATTGTTAACATTGAAGAGACAGGAACAGCCCTTGTCAAATGGTCTGTTTCAGGAAACACTGTTCTTGTATTCTTTGTGGAACCATCTTCCGGAACCTACACAATCAAGGACGAGTCAGGAAACATAGTAATCAGACAACCATTTGACAATAAACTATTCTTAGAACTGGTATTCCCTGAAAAGAAGGGGGAATTTTCAATAACCATAGATATTGATGGCGGCCAATCTTCCACTTTTAGCGTCTATATCAACTAAGGAATTCGCCAGTCTATTGGATCTTTACCAATTGATTCCAGGTAGTGATTTGCTTTTGAAAAATGCCTACATCCAAAAAATCCATATTTAGCGGAATAAGGCGAAGGATGAGCAGCCTTTAAAATTAAATGTTTGCGAGAATCAATGAGTCTTTCTTTTTCCTGTGCAAACTTTCCCCATAGCATAAACACAACTCCCTCCTTTAGCTCGCTTATTTTCCTAATAGTTGCATCAGTAAAGATTTCCCACCCTATTCCTCTGTGACTGCCGGGTTGTCCAGCCCTAACGGTCAGGATAGCATTGAGCAGGAACACTCCTCGCTTAGCCCAAGGCGTCAGATTGCCCGTTTTAGGAATGGGAATTCCAAGGTCATCATGTAGTTCTTTATAAATGTTTTGCAATGAAGGGGGAATGGGAACATCATCTGGAACAGAGAAGCAAAGTCCCATTGCTTGACGGGGTCCGTGATATGGGTCCTGTCCTAAAATAACCACCTTAACTTGGTCAAAAGGCGTTTGGTTATAAGCATTGAAGATCAAAGGACCCGGCGGATATATAGTGTATCCTTTCTTCTTTTCCTCAATCAGGAATTGCTTTATGCGGGCAAAATAAGGCTTTTCAAATTCTTCTTTGAGGACCTCTTTCCATGATGGATGAATCTTTGGATCAACTTTAACTTTGCTTCCTTCATCTTGGTTTCCTGAAGTGGGTCCTTCCGGTTTCTTACTCAGGAAGTCAAATAAGGTTGGTTGCTTCACTGCATTGGCTTTCAGCCCAGGAGATAAATTCTCTTACTTAACAAATAGCCCCTTCTTTAGCTCAAAGTCACCATATCCACCAATGTGTCCATCAATATAGACTTCAACTTGATATTTGCCGGGCAAGAATTCTTGTTTTTCCGTTTCTGGCCAGACGACACAGAGGTTTTTGTCTTCTCCAGTGTAGTCAAAAGTGATTTTTGTTGTATATTGAAGTTCTGCATTCATATCCAAGTCTTTGAATCTTCCCGAACCAAGGCTTTCGTCATAGAAAATTTGTTGAGCGGGACTAATTATTCTGACATAAGCGGTTTTTGTTCCGGGTTGTACGATTGGATGTTTGAGGACATCAAAACAAACCTGAATTTCTTTTGCTTTTTTGTAATTGTAAGTTTTTATCTTCTGACCTGCTTTTTCTTTAAAGCCCCATCCTTGGATGTTTCCCACTCTTAGCATCTGGCTTTTCTGAATCTTCTCTTCCAGTTGTTGCCTTCGTTGTTGTTCCTGTTCAAGATTTTGCTTCAATTGGACATTTTCTTGTGTCAACACTTCATTTGCCTTGGCAAGTGAGTCTATCGTAGCAAGCAATTTTTCACGTTCTGCTTTGATTTCGTTATATTTCTTTTTCAAAGAGAAGTAGCTACCCTTCCATCTTTTAATTTCGTTAAGCAATGAATCTAATTGTCTCTGTTTGGCTTCAATGAGGGCATTTAGCTCTTCATTTTTGCCTTTATAGCTTTCCAGTTCTTGTTTTAAAGCAGTCAATTCGCTTTCCAGTTGAGCTTTCAACTCCATTGTTTTGGTTAACTCTTCCTGTGTCTTTTGATGTTCTTTCTTAACCTTCATATTATTATAGTAAAGCACGCTACTTAATCCGATAAACAGAAGCAAGAGAATTATCAGGACTACCCTCCCCTTGTTGCCTTTTCCCTCAGCCATAACTATTTCTTTTTTGCAAAGTTACGAAAGAAAAATTTAATGGATTACCATTTTTGACGTTGTTGCCACTTCCATCTTAGGAAAATGGCTACCCCATTCAGCAAGAAAACCAATCCTAAAAGGACGATTATTGCAGCGGCGGCGGTCACTATGAACCCATGTTGTGGTCTAGAGACCCAATTAAATATTTGCACAGGCAGGGCAGTGAAGTCGTCAAAGGGTCCCTTAGGCAAGAAAGCAATAAACCCAGCAGCACCAATGACAAGAATTGGGGCGGTCTCTCCCACTGCTCGGGACAGGGCAAGGATGACGCCAGTGGCAATGCCGGGACCGGCAGCCGGCAGCACCTGATGCCAAACTGTTTGCCAGCGTGTTGCTCCCAAAGCCAGTGCTGCCTCCCTGATAGTATTTGGAACAGCCCGTAGTGCTTCCCTAGCAGCGACTATGACAACAGGCAGGATAAGTAAGGCTAGTGTCGCCGCTCCACTAATCAGGGTTGGTCCCCAACCAAACCATCTAACAAAGAATTGCAATCCAAGAAGACCGTAAATTACTGACGGAACACCAGAAAGGTTATAAATCGTGAATTCTATTATCGTTGCCCATTTGCCCGGTTTCATAAACTCCTCAAGGAATATGGCGGCAGAAACACCTATTGGAACAGTAATAATTAAGGTCAAGACAAAAAGCCAGAACGTTCCCAATAATGCGGGTAAGATGCCTGCCTTCTCAGGGAATCTGGATGGATAGCCCAACAAGAAATCAAGGTTCAGACGTTCCAAGCCAAGTTTTAGAGTAACACCAATGAACAATGCCAGGATAAAAAGGCTAACAACCGTTACTGTCCATCCCATCATCCCAAAAAGCCTATCTATTATTCTTGCCTTTTTCATCGCTTAATCATTGCCATTTTTCTTCTCACATAGAAGCTCAGGGAAGTGGCTATGGATGTTAAAATGAACAGCACGAGAGCGGCTGCAAACACAGTGCGATATTCCAGTGAATCATGTGGGACGTCTCCCATAGTAACCTGAACGATATAAGCAGTGATTGTTTCTACTGGTTGGCGGGGATCGAAAGTGAGGATAGGGAATTGACCAGCAGCTATAGTAACGATCATTGTTTCTCCGAATGCTCTGGCGATAGCAAGCATTATAGCGGCAACAATACCATAACTGGCAGCAGGGATTAGAACTTTGAAAGCCGTTTGGAATCTGGTTGCTCCAAGTCCATAGGCAGCTTCCCGTAGTGACCTCGGAACGCTTTTAATAGCATCATCAGTTAAACTAGCGATCATAGGAAGGATCATCATTCCCATAACTAAACCTGCGGATAAAGCGTTAAAGGATTGCAGGTCAGGGATTATTTTTTGTAATGCAGGCGTAACTATCAACAGGGCGAAATATCCATACACTACTGTTGGGACCAATGCCAACAACTCAATGATTGGTTTCACTACGTTTCTCACTCGGGAAGAAACATATTCATTTAAGAAGACGGCTATGGTTATGCCTGCCGGAATGGCTACAGCCAATGCTATAACAGAGGTTAGCAAAGTTCCGACCAATAATGGTAAAATGCCATAATGTTTTTGTGTAAATAAGGGGGTCCATTGAGTGTCGGTTAAAAACTCAATTATTGACACTTCTTTAAAGAAGGGGATCGCTTCGCTGAAGATGATATATATAATCGAAAATGTAACTATGACAGAAATGCTTGTTGCTAAAAACAGTATAAAGACTATGATTTTTTCAATAATCCTGTTTAATCGTTGTCTTCCTCCCACTTCCTCTTTATCTCACTGCAAACATAAGACGTTTTAGTTTTTTGATCGGCTTCGATTTCCCTACCTTTGTAAAGGATGAAAATTCTGGAATCTTTAAGGTTATTCATCTTGACCCTCATCTGTTCAGGGGAATTGCTTTTTGCTCAAAGTACCATAACTATAATGCAATATAACCTTTTGCGTTATGGGGCATCACCGATCGTGGAAAAAAACCAAGTTTGCTCTGCCATAATCAACTTTGTTAATCCGGACATTTTATGCATAAACGAAGTGTTGCCGACCTATGCAGATTCCTTAGAACTTGTGTTGAAAAGCCTTGACAGTTCTTGGACTCTGGCTCCTTGGTCTAATGTCTCAGGGGGAACAGTTGTTAATGTTCTGCTATACAGAAAAGACAGGGTTACCTTCGTCAGACAACGAACAGTAGAGACTCTTGTCAGGGATATTCCAGTATATTGGTTATTGGTCTCCGATAGCATTCCATTAGTGATTGCCGTTGCCCACTTGAAAGCAGGATCTAATTCAACCAGTGAGCAACAACGCAGATGGATGGTTGAAGCCCTTATTGATAGCCTAACCAACTGGAATGTGGATAGATGGATCCTCGTGGGCGACCTGAATTTCTATTCTTCCGAAGACACTTCATACAAACTGTTAATAAACCATCCAGACCCTCGCTTTAGATTGGTTGATCCTTTCCCTTCTGGGCAATGGCACAATAATGCCCTATTTGCTTCATACCACACGCAATCCACCCGGGATACGTTGTTGTCTGATGGCGGGGCAACGGGGGGTATGGACGACCGATTTGATTTCATCTTGCCATCGGTTAGATACTTTGAACCGCCCTATCAATGGGACACTTTCTATGTGTTTGCCCAAGACGGAAATCACTTCAACAAGTCCATCCTTGATTCTCCACCTTTACCTGTTCCAGAAACCATCGCAACTGCACTATACTTCTGCTCTGACCATTTACCTGTTTTAGCGACTCTTTCTTTACCAGATAAACCTGTTCAGGATACTGTAATATCCACGTCGGAACCAAATGATTTACACAACTGCCAAATTATCAGTAACACCAGCCAAATCACAATTCCTCACTGTTCGCAAATCATTGCAATAACCACCATTGAGGGGAAACAAATCTTAATTAACAGTCCCATTGCTCGTTTGGCACTTAATTACACCAACAGATTAATGATTGTCAGTTATGAACAACCGCATCATGTCTCACAAAACCACATTAAACACGTTAAATTGATTATAGAGTAATCCAAAAGTGTGATAAGCATGAGGCGGAAGGATGACTGGATTGGTCAAATGCTAAACAAATGGGTTATATTACATTTTGGGGTTTTAGCCTCATTTATCTCAGGATGCTCGGACGACAACTCCCGAACAGATGGAAACTTCATAAGAATCAACATTCCTACTGAAGTACACACTATTGATCCGGGGTTTGCTACCACCCAAGCCAAAATGTGGGTTGTTTCTCAGATATATGAAACCCTCGTTTCCGTTGACTCAAACATGAACCTTGTTCCTGAATTAGCAACCAGATGGGAAATCCTTGACAGTGGGAAACGATATAGGTTCTACTTAAGGCAAGGCGTTCGGTTCCACAATAGCGAAGGGGGGTTGACTGCCCATGACGTAGCAGCATCATTCTATCGGCTCATGACTCCTGAAGTGGCGGCTCCCGGGGCTTGGATATTCAACGACAGAGTCAGGAAGGATTCTCCTTTCGTTGTGATAAATGATTCCGTAATAGACATTTATCTTGAAAAGCCTTTCGCTCCATTCCTCTACATGCTCACAATGCCCTATGCAAGCATCATCTCCCACAAAACTCTTTCAACTCACTATAAAGACCTGCACCGATATGCCGATGGGACAGGGCCCTTTCAGTTAAAAACATGGCAAGAAGAAGCATTGATACTCATCCAAAATCCTAATTACTGGAAGAGGGACAGTAATGGCAATCCATTGCCCTATATTGATGGCGTTATGTTTTCTTTTATAACCGATCCACAAGTTGAATTGCATATGTTTCTCCAGAACAATCTTGATTTTATCACCGCAGGTTCTCCCTCAGTCCTTAACAAGATAATGGATAAAAATGGCAGGATTTACAAAGACATTCTGGCAATTGCCAATCCCATCAAGCATAATTTTCTTAATACTGAATATCTCGGCTTCCTGCTTGACTCAAATGCTCTTGACCCTAATCATCATATTCTTTTGAATCCACTTGTGAGAAAAGCCCTTTCACTTGCAATCGACCGAACACAATTGATTAACACAAGTAAATATGGCTTGGGCAGTGCCATAACTCCCGGCTTTGTCCATCCAGGCATGTGGAACTCTCCTGAAACAATCCCGTCATTTGATCCAATGCTTGCCGCCAAACTCCTTGCCAAAGCCGGCTACCCGGGCGGAAAAGGATTTCCAGAACTGACAATCCATACTCCACCCTCATATTTAGACTATATGATAATTGTCCAGAAACAATGGGAAGACCATCTGGGCATAAAGGCAAACATAGAAGTGATGCAACCAGCAACATTAAGAGAGATGATGGTTAAAGGCAGACTCCCTATATTCAGGGGGTCTTGGATAGCCGACTACCCAGACCCTGAAACATTCTTAGTTGTTTTTTATAGCCGTATGCCTGCTCCACCCAACTACACACGATTTAAAAACGATTTATATGATAGTCTCTATAACCAAGCATTACAAACCTTTGACGAATCCAAAAGATGGAAGTTGTATAAGAAAATGGACAGTTTAATAATTGAACATTCTCCTGTTATCGTATTATTCCATGATCAGGCTCTGAGGCTACTGTCCAAAAGGGTCAAAGGCTTCAAAATAAACGATATGGGAATGTTTAATCTTGAGTATGTTCGCATTAGCAAATAAGGTAACGAAATGAATAAAGCAGATAAAGCACCTTTGATTAGTGTATATAAGAAACTATGTCCTGTTTGTGGGGAAGAGATAGACAACGATAGGCTCTGGTTGGGGTTGCCTTGTCGGAAATGTGTTCCAGACCCTGCTCCACTTAATGTCAGGCTCAATAGAGGCTTGTTTAAGAGGTTTTATAAAACTCAACAACTAACCACCGAATTCTCCAAATTTTTTAAGAAAGCCACGGGGTTTGATATCGCCCGTTTGCAAGTGTTATGGACAAAAAGATTTTTCTTGGGGGAATCCTTCGCTATAATGTCTCCTCCGGGACTCGGCAAGACAACGTGGGGATTGACCCTCAGCCTATTTATCGAAGGGAAAGTATTAATTCTTGTGCCGACCAGATTGCTTGGCGAACAAGTATTAAACAGGCTTTCTGAATATGCATCAAAAACAAATTCACGAAAAAGAATTTTGTTTTACAAAAGTTCCCAAAAGATCAAGAAGCAATATGAAAATGGCGAATATGATATATTGATTGGCACAACCAGATTCTTTTATTTGCATTTGTCCGAACTGAAAAAAGTGCCTTTCTCTTTCATCTTCATTGACGATGTTGACTCTTTCCTGAAGCAGCCACGCAGCGTGGAAAGACTAATGAATTTTCTCAACATCCCTTATAGCCTTGTTCAGAAAGCAATGGAACCGAACTTGCCACCGGAAGATTTAAATCGGCTCTATGAACAAGCCCAACGATTCATAAACAAACAACTAATCATATCTTCTGCCACCTTAAAGCCTCGTCCCGCTCAAATAAGGCTTTTCAGACGATTGTTGGGGTTTGATATTCAAAAAAGCATAACGACCCTGAGGCAAATAACCGATGCAAAGAAGGGGCTTAATTCTTTGGAAGAGATAATGAAAAGGGCAGTTGAGATAATAAAAGAAGTTGGTAGTGGGGGACTGGTCTTCCTCTCTCCAATGCTTGGAAGCAAACATCTGGACTCTGTATTGGAACACCTAAGGAATAATGGCATAAACGCCATTTCTTATACGGAACATAGCACAGCGGAATTGATTAAGATAATGCAGTCTGGGGAATTTGATGTTGCCGTGGGGATCGCCCATGCTATGAATCCACTTGTCAGGGGAATAGACCTTCCCTCCGTGTTGAAATATGCTATATTTCTTGAACCTCCTGTTTTTATGTTTCCATTGAAGCAGGAACCTGTTCCATCCAGACTGTATGTCCTGCTAATAAACATTGTAAATGCCCTTCCGGAAGACTTGCGAACAACTGCTTTCTCTTGGATTCAATACCTGAGGGACAAACGCTATATTTCCGCCAAGGCGATAGAGGGCAATCCGACGTTAAAATCTAAACTGGAACAGATCGCTTCCACCCTCCAACAATGGCTCAATGACCCGGGAATTCAAAGAAAATTAAATGAGTCGGACGATGTTTTCATAAAATTCATTGACGGACAGTGGTATATCATCATTGGCGACGCAACAAGTTATATCCAAGCGTCTGGACGAACCAGTCGCCTCACTCCTCACGGCTTGACGGAAGGGCTATCAATAGTCCTTTATTCAGAGCCCAAAGCAATGAGAAGCCTTGAAAAACGATTAAACATATTTTTTCCTTCTGCCCAAATTCAATTTAAAAATCTGGATGAACTGAACTTACAAGAAATTAAAAAAAGGCTTATTGAATCCCGACAGGAAACCGTTGAACGCAATAGACCATCTTTCTCCTCAACCCTTGTGATTGTTGAATCTCCCACCAAGGCAAAGACCCTTGCTTCATTCATAGGGACTCCACAGATGCGTAAGACAGATGGCGTCATTGCTTATGAAGTGCCGGGGGCAGACAGAATGTGGATATTCACCGCTTCACTCGGACACATAACAGACCTCATCACTGATGAAGGGTATTGGGGCGTTAGGATTGGGGGCGATGAAGGGTTCCTGCCTGTCTATAATACTATCAAGCATTGCGACACGGAAAAAGGACGGATTCAATTCACTGATGATGACCCGCCCTCTCCCTGCTCTAAAAGACCCATATCAGACAAAAAAGAAATTATTGATGGACTGAGAAAATTAGCCTTTCAAGTTGATGAAGTTATTATTGCAACCGACCCAGATACCGAAGGCGAAAAAATCGGATTTGATAACTGGCATGCTATAAGACCTTACCAACGTAATGTTTTGAGAAGTGAGTTTCATGAGATAACGCCCGCAGGCTTCAAGAAAGCAATTCAACAAGCCAGAATAGTTAATTTCAATTGGGTTAAGGCACAGATTGCCCGTCGGATAGCAGACAGATGGGTCGGATTCTATTTCTCACAATATCTATGGAAAAGATTTAGGAACAAGTTTTTGTCAGCGGGAAGGGTTCAAACTCCTGTCTTAAAATGGGTCATTGATCGGACGTTAAAGGCACGCACCAAAGTGCCCGTAGTAACCTTTAAAGTTCAAAATGTTCAATTTGAACTACCAGCCCAAAACAGGCAGGACGCCAATCAGAAAATTAATTTGCTCCGGAAAGCAAACATAACTCTAAGCGACGAAAAAACTACGCAAAAAAATCCCGCTCCCCCTTTCACCACAGACAAAATTCTGCAGGAAGCCAACACCCTACTGAGAATAGATGTCAACACCACTATGAAACTACTACAAGAACTCTTTGAAAATGGCTTGATAACATATCACAGAACAGATAGTACACACGTGTCAGACACGGGGATTTATGCCGTTGCAAAGCCTTTCATCGTGGAAACAGCAGGCGAAGAATACTTTTATCCCAGGCACTGGGGACAGGAAGGAACCCATGAAGCGATCAGACCAACCAGACCACTCACACCAGATGACTTAACAATACAAATTTCATCGGGGATATACACCTTCTCCGACAATCAAAAAGCCCTTCATCTGTATGATTTAATTTTCTTTTGGTTCATGGCTTCACAAGCCTCTCCAGCGAAAGTGAAGCAAGCCACCTTATCCATAATGTCGCCTGATGGCAACCTGCTAATCCAAAAACTCGTGATAACCCAGATTGAGTTTGATGGATACTTAAAATTCGCTCACAAATTTGTACGACTTGAACAAATTGACCCTTCACAACCTCTAAAACTCTCTGACATAAAAATAACCCACAAGCCTTTGGAACCTCCCTTCACACAAGGCGAACTAATCAAAACAATGAAAGAAAGGAAACTGGGACGTCCCTCCACATACGCCAAGATAGTGGAAACCCTTCTTAACAGGAAATATGTCAGCGAACACCGTGGACGCCTATACGCCACTAAACTGGGAATGCAAGTCTATAAATGTTTGCTTCAGGACTGTCCAATTCAACCCGAAAAACGACGCCTCCTTTCAGAAGACTTCACACGGGAATTGGAAGAACTAATGGATAGGATAAGCGAAGGGGAAGAAAGACTAAAAAACGTGCTTAATAGATACTTCACTATATTGGAATTGAGACCTGTGCATAAACCCTTTCAACACAGTCATAAACCAGACTCCTATTAAATTTAATTTGACCTATGAATAAACCCGAATCACATACTAAAACCTTTTAGATAGACAACGGAACAAAAGAGTCAACGGGCTTAATCGGGTTTATTGTGTATGTATGGAATCGTGTTCTTTCTGGGATTGGGCACCTCCCTCTCGTCCTCTGCATCACCACCAACACCAAAAAATAATCCCGGAATGCTTCTCTGCTGCCTTAAATAGGAAGGTTCCTCTTTTCTGAGTTTCCTCCTGTCTTGTGGGCTAACGCTTTCCTGCCCCCTTGATCTTTGCTTTTCAACTTGATTTTCAGGCTCATATATTGGCTCTTTCTTAGGAATATAGTGTGCATCTGCATAACCCGAACTAATTTCCACATCCTTTGGCTCAACTAAACTAGTTGGTTTCTGATTCCACAATACAGGTTTCTCTTCTTCCTCCTCTATCTCCCGCTTATCAACAACTTCAATAATCAATAGCATAGCACTTTTCTCAGGCAAGTGAGATGTTGAACCCAAGGCAACAAGGAACTCAGCATCGGGCGACTCCTTCTCTAATCTCTTCTTCAATGTGTGAATGAGACTTCCAGTAATGTCAACGGAAGGATGCCAGAGGAACGACACGAACAAAGCAGACGCATTCTTCAAAGTCAAAATATGTTTCAAATATGGATGGGAACTGATTTGCTCAAACATCTCATCAAGGTCAGGCTTGTCTATTTTCGTTTGAATGCTTATTCCCACATGTGCCTCCTTACCCTGTCCAAACAACATTCCCAACTCTCCCGGCTTAATGGAAAAATATAATCCCGGATTGCATGAATAAATAATACCCTGAATAATGTTTTTAATAAAATTATTCCTGTCTTTTAAAATATCTTCAAATCGCCTATCTGCAACCGCTATATTGTCATTATCCACAACTATTACCGCACTGACGTGTTTCTTAATCTCTTCAATGGCTTCATCCGCTATCTGTCTCACCCGTTTGCCTGCAGGACTAAAAGGATAGAGTAATATGGCAATTGACGACACATTTGTCTTCCCCTTTAACAATTCCTCTGCAATGACGGGCAATGCACCACTGCCAGTGCCCTCCCCAACTCCAGCGATAAAAAAGACCATTTCAGTATCATCACCCACTAACTTCTTCAAGTCTTCTATGGATTCCTTAGCGGCAGCCCTCCCTTTCTCAGGGTCTCTCATACAGCCCCTCCCCTGAGTTACACTCTCTCCCAAAAGAACTTTATGTATGTTCGCCACCCCATCCAATGCGTCAGCGTCCGTGTCGCAAGAAATAGCCATCACGGATTGAGGCATGTCTTTGAAAATGTAGTTAACCACTTGGATTCCAGCAGTTCCAACCCCTATCAATTTAATGCGTCCCTTTCCCCAAGACGCCTTCTCCCTAACAACAGGAACTATTTCGGTAGTCATGGCTAAAATGTTTCGTCGTTATCTGTTTCTCCTTCACTACTTAAAAACCCCTTAAACCATTGCTTTATTGATTGAATCAGTTTTGACTCTCCTAAATCGTCTTTAGTTGTTTTGCTCTGTCCTGAATAAACAATATCAACAACCCTCTCCTGAATATAGTGGACTATCATTCCCACGGCGGTTGAATGGATCAACAAGTTAGAATTGTCCCCTTTAGGAATTTGAACAGTTGATTGTTTCACATCTATCCACATATCAGGACCTTTCTTTCTCACTTGCACATTATTTCTGAACACCCCTGATATTTTCGTCTGTCCGAAACACTGTGCAGCCAAAACCTCAATGCCCTTCAAATTACTACCTCCGCCAGTTAGAATAACATTAGAAATCTCCCCGCTATCATATAGACCCGTGTTGGTCTTGTAATTCTGCATATTAACAATTCTTGCCAGACTTCTCAATGCCTCCGGAATGTCTTCTGAAAACAATTCTGCATATCGGGCGGCTATAATACCTATAAGTTGATTTACCTTCACCGAAACCGGATGACTCTTGTCATCAAAGAAAATATCTATTCTGTCATCTTTCCTCACGTTTTTAGAAATCACCAATGAACCAACTTTCTCCTTCAATCTACGGGCTTCTTGCAGGGTAATGTTAAGCAGTTGTTTTATATCGTGATCCACGGTATTTCCCGCAATATCTATACTATTAACTTCAATGATGCTATGATTTTTCATATACAACAAATCTGTTGTTCCTCCCCCTATGTCTATCACCAAAACCCCTATTTCTTGGTCTGCGGGCGTGGCGGTAGCCATCGTCGACGCCAATGGTTGCAAGATGACCTCATCAGGACTCAATCCCGCCCATTCAATAGCCATTTTGAGAGTGTTAACATTCGTTTGGTCTATGGAAACAAGGGTAAATTTCCCGATCAGGGCATCCCCAACAGCCCCAATGATTTCATTAACTATCGGCTTTAGTGGAACATCCTTATTACCCTGCTTAACATAAAACTCTGTTGGAATAACATGGATCACATTACTACTATTAGTAGCACTATTCTTCGCTCTGGCAAACAGCCTCCTCACATCTTCCCTAGTTATTATATGTCCTGTGTCTTCAAAACTTATTGACTGAGAAATATCCTCCTTCCTCAACGCAACACCGGCAACACTAAACAACACACGTTGGAAATTCGTATTCCCTTCAATCCCAACCTGAGTCTTGGCGAGATCCATCGCCCTTTTTATAGAACTGCTCACCTTGTTTATGTTATAAATACTTCCTTCTCTCATACCGAAAGAGGGCGTTACACCCATGCCATCAACTATCAGCCTGAGGTTGCGAGGCGTAATCATTCCTTCAGCAAGATATTGATCCACATTGAAGGATGCCCGAGCAATGATAACTGAGATTTTGGTTGTCCCTACGTCTATAGCAACAATCGGCTTCCTTTCCAATTCCGTCGCCAGTTCAAGCAATTCCTGTTTCATGGTTCACACTATTTACCTGCCACAAGTTGGTTTTCGTATCTCAAATCAATCGTTTTGTAAGTCTGCCACAATCCATGTTTTTTGATGAATTTGAAGAATTTGCGTAATTTATTTAGTTTTCCATCCAAGCGGTCATCAACCTCCCCGATTATTATTTTTTGCCTGTCAACCCTGCTTATTAAGACCCATCCGTGCGAGGAAGAGTAAGTTATGTGCCCGATTATTGATGTTAGAAACTTGTTTTTATTTATATGTTTAATTAAAGTTTTTAAGTCGTTTATTTTCTCACTGATTGTATAGGCATCTGTGTATAAGAGAACAACTGGGACATATACAGGCTTTGAAACCTCTGTAATAAGGAAAATGGTTCCGTCCTCCGCCATGTAATAGCTCTCTCCGCCGAAAGTGATGATTCTGGCTATTGGCACGTGTTCCTCAATCCTTACAACAAGGGTTGAATCGTGGGATATGAACAAGTGGGCTTCTCTGATTGGCTCCAATTCTTCCAGTTTGCTTTCTATCTCTTCCAAACGTTGTGGCTTGATAGAATCAGCGTTTCCAAGTATCTGGAAAATAACTGTTGAATCCACAAACCGCAAATCCCCCTCCACTCTCAGTTTGTTAAAAGTTGGTTTCCACGAGAAGGCACTGGCAAGCAAAACAATAAGTGTCGCAACTAAGAAAACCAAATATGCCCAATCCTTCACCATTTTCTTAAACTCCTGCACTCTCATCGGGAACAAATTTTCCTATTTTCTGAACCTCCATCTGTAACAAAACACCACGTCTGTTAAACACTTCATTGCGAACATGCTCAATTAACCGAAGCATATCAAGTGCAGTAGCATTATTAGCGTTAATCAGGAAATTAGCGTGTTTAGGGCTAACCATTACCCCTCCCACAGAAAACCCCTTTAAGCCCAATTCATCAATCAATTTGCCGGCAGGCAATTCAATAGACGGGTTTTTAAATATGCATCCTGCATTAGGCTTATTAAGCGGTTGCGACGTGTTACGCTTCTTCAACAAGTTCCTTCTCCTTTCCAATGCCTCCTCTATGTCATCAATTGGTTTCAATTTCAGGACAGCCTCCAGAATGATTGAGTCATAAAGGTCTGTATAGCGATAGGCATATCTAACCTGTCCCTTTCTTAGTCGTTGGATTCTACCATCCCTGAACACCTCAACCTCCTCTATGAAATCAAATATCTCAGCCCCATAAGCCCCGGCATTCATCAGGACAGCACCCCCCACCGTCCCGGGAATCCCAGCCAATGGTTCCAATCCCCCCAGCCCGGCTTTAATCATCTTCAAGACGAAGGCGGGCAGGTCAACGCCGGCACCCACCACAACACGCCCATCACCCAAAATCTCATAGTAATTCAATGCTTTGCCTACATTCATAACTATGGCATCCATACCATAGTCCCCCACCAATAAGTTGGAACCACGTCCCAGAACGAAATATGGCAGGTCTTCCTTGGCAATAAATTCAAGCAAGTTCAATAATTCTTGTTTGTCCTGTGGATTGACGAAGAACAGTGCTTCCCCACCAATTCGCAGAGTTGTATGTTTTGATAATGGCTCCCTTTCCTTGACATTTTGGGTTATTTCATAGAGTTTTTGTCGTGTGGTCTCTTGTTTCAATTTCCTAACGCCCTCTTTCATAAACCACCTGTCCAACAGCACTTCCTTAAAGCGGTCTGCCAGTTTGTTTATGTCTCCGGCACCGAGAATAACCAGCACCCTTGGTCTCCTCCGTCGCACAAACTCAACAAGGGAATCAAAGGGAATGTAGAACTTATCTGGATGTTCCACATGCTTGAGAATCAAATAAGGGTCAACGCCGGCAATGGGCTTTTCCCGTGCAGGATAGATGTCTGTAACGACCACGGCATCCGCCTCACTAAGCGACTTCCCGAATTCCTCAGCGAAGGCTTGCGTCCGACTATATAAATGCGGATGGAATATCACAGTTATTTTTTCGTCTGGGTATAGGGTTCTGACCGTTTTAAGGGCTTCCTTCACCTCAGTGGGATGATGGGCATAGTCATCAATGAATGCCCTGAAATAATCAGCATAATAAATCTGGAACCTTCTTTCAATGCCCTGAAATTCCACTAACTCATTGCCCGATAAGGTCAATCCCTGAGCATAAAGGGTTGTCACAGCACCCGTTATGTTTGAAGCATTATGTTTTCCTGGCAAAGAAATGGGTTGTTTAAACTCAATGTTTCCATAAGGCAAATCAATAAGAAAGGAAAATTCAGGTAATTCAAGTGGTTTTCTGACCATACGGAACGAATGCCCCCGCACATCAGCGTAGTCCTCAATGCCATACGTAATCACTTCAATATCGTCTCTGTGAATGGAAAGCAAGTTTCTGACTGTGGCATTGATTATTAATTTCCCTCCCGGCTTTATATTCCCCACAAACTGGTTAAAAGCATCTATGAAATCCTCAAAAGTCGGATAAATATCCGTGTGATCCCATTCTATGTGAGTGATTACTGCCACGGTCGGTTTCAGCAACAGGAAAGACCGGTCATATTCATCTGCTTCCACAACAAAAGTCCGGTTGTCTCCTGCAACATAGTTGGAACCATAGTTCAATGGGATTGCTCCAAGGAAAGCCGTCGGTCGCCTCCCCGCTTTATCCATCAAATAGGTTATCAACGTGGAAGTCGTTGATTTTCCGTGTGTTCCGGCGACGGCAATCAGGTCTCCTTGGTTAACTATTTGTGCCAGCAGTTCAGCCCGTTTGATTAAGGGAATCCCACGGTCTATCACTCCTTTGAGCAATGGGTCTTCAAGGGACAGGGCGGGCGTCCACACAACAAGCCCGGGCATCTCCCGGTCAATCAGTTCAAGAGCCTCCCGTTCGGAATGCACAATAGTCATTCCTTCTCTGGAAAGCGTTTCGGTCAGTTGGGTTCTTGCCCTGTCATAGCCATAAATAGAGTGTCCCTGTGAGTTCAGGAAGCGAGCCAAGGCACTCATACCTATCCCGCCAATCCCAGCAAAAAATATCTTTTCAGGCAAGTTCATCACTATATTTTTTAGCCTGTTCAACTATTATTTCCGCAATCCTTTCAGTTGCCTGCGGATTACCAAACTGCTTTATCCTCTCTGCAAGGGCTTGCCTCCTGCTTTCATCACCCAACAATTCAAGCACTGTCGGAATGAGCTTGTCCTTCTCATGTTCCTCAACCATCACTATGGCACCCTGTTGAGCGAGAGACTCTGCATTCTTCCGTTGATGGTCATCGGCAACATTGGGCGAAGGAACTATAACCGCCGGCTTCCCAGCAACAGCCAATTCAGACAGGGCACTGGCACCAGCCCTTGACACAACCACATCAGCAACCCGATAGGCATAATCCATTCTGTCTATGAATTGTCCCTGCCAGACCCTTCCCCTCCATTCCTCAGGATTCCATTTCATCTGTGGAACTTCCTGCTTGCCGGTCTGCCAGATTATCTGATAGCCTTTCTGCAAAATCTTCTCCCCTTCCTCAGCAATAATTTGATTGAAAAATGCCGAACCAAGACTACCCCCCGTTACCAACACAGTGGGTCTGTCTTCCAAGCCGAAGTATTCCAATGCCTCAGACCGTGGAATCTTATCATAATTCAAAATGCTTTGTCTAACCGGATTGCCCGTGTAAACATGATTATACTTCTCCAATTCTTTCGCCGGCAACACAAGGGTTATGACCGATGCCTTCGGCGCCAACAGCCTGACGGCAAGTCCCGGAACAGCATTCTGTTCGTGCAACACAACGGGAATGTTATTTGCAAAGCGTCCCCACACAACAGGAACGCTCACATAAGCCCCAAGAGAGAAGATAACATCCGGCTTGAAATCAGAAATAATGTTATAAGCCTGAATTATGCTAACAAACATTTTTATGGGAAGCAAGATGTTATCCCACCATTTGGTTCGTTGCAACCCACTTATCCAAACCGTTTTAATTGGAAAGCCATATTTAGGCACAATTTCCGTTTCCATCCTGTCCTTCGCACCGACAAACAGCACCTCAGCACCATAGTTATCACGCAGATGTTGAGCCACCGCTATTGCAGGGAATATATGTCCACCTGTTCCGCCCGCAGAAACCAACACTCTAAGCCGTCTGTCCATCCCCTTCGCTTTGTTCAATTACCACCGCACTGGAACCCAGCAACATGCCCAGCATAAAAAATGTGAACAGGATTGATGTTCCTCCCATGCTAATCAATGGCAGTGGCAAACCTGTTGCGGGAAACAGCCCGCTCACCACCCCAATGTGCAACAATGCCTGAAAAGTGATGCTAAGCCCAATGCCCAGAATCAATAGCCCTATGAACCGATTGTTCGCCTTTGTAAACAATTTGATGCTCCGCCACATTATAGTGAAATACAGAATCAATATGAAAATCCCCACTATCAAGCCATATTCCTCAATTATGATGGCATAAACGTAGTCTGAATATGGATGTGGCAGGAAATATCTCTGAACACTTTTGCCTATTCCTCTGCCAAACAGTCCACCGTTTGCAATGGCTATTTGTGCTTGCAGAACCTGATAGGACGGCTCCCCTTTAATGTAGCGTTCTATCCTGTTTTTCCAAGTCTCAGCCCGTCCAACCTTCAAAATCATCACTGCCCCAATGAAAAGAGCAAGAACTAAAGTTACAACCGCCCCAATCCGGATTATGTATTTAAAAGGCAAGAGAGAAACGAACAACATAATGAATGTGATTGTTGCCAGCATCAGAGCAGTTGACAGGTCTGCATAGGCTATAAGCAATATGACCACCGAAGATGGAATAATAACCTTAATCATAAGTTCCCTAAGGGAAAAGGCGTCTTCCGGTTTCCGTCCATCCTGAAGGGCTTTCTTAATGCGACCCAAGAGATGAGACAATTGAGCAGCGAGATAGATGAGCAGAGCCACTTGAGCGAAGGCGGAAGTCTGGAAGGTCAACCCAGTGAATGGAATGACGAGCCAGCGACGTGCCTGATTAATGCTTGCACCATGGACAAGCGTTATCACAAGCAAAACAATAGCCAACAAAAGGGCTATGTTAGCCGCCTTCCTGAACACATGCGGATTTATCCTGTGGACAACATAGGCAACTCCAAAACCCATCACTAAAAAAATGATGTGTTTGAACATATAGGAAGACACTTCCCCTCCCTTATATCTGATTCCCAGCACGCCTACCGCACTGGCAACAACAAGCATTGAGAACAGAGTGAGTGTAATGATGGCGAACCATAGAGCCCTGTCGCCCCTCAACCTTCTGAACAATCCTGTCATCATTCCCCTTCTTGTTCAACAGTTTCTTTCAATTCCATTACTGCCTTCCGGAACGCCTCCCCACGCTCTGCATAATTGTTGAACAAGTCAAAACTGGCACAAGCGGGCGAGAGCAAAACCGTTGTTCCTTCACTGGACAGGTCAAATGCCCTCCTAACGGCTCCCTCCATGCTTGTAACATGATAGACAGGCACAATGCCTTCAAACGCTCTCTTAATGGGCGTGCAATCCTTAGCCAGACACACGATAGCCTTGACTTTTTCCTCAACAAGCGGAATCAATGGCGAGTAGTCATTTCCCTTATCCACTCCCCCCGCTATCCACACAATTGGTTTGGGAACTGTTTCAAGGGCATACCAAGCCGAGTTGACATTCGTCGCTTTGGAATCATTGATGAAGACAACGCCTTTTATTTCAGCCACTGGTTCCAGCCTGTGTGGCGGTCTCTTGAATGTTCGCATCGCCCCTTTGATCTGGTCTTCCGGGATGTTAGCGATTCGGGCAGTGATGGCAGCAGCCATTGTGGAAGCCGGATGGGCTATGTTCTCAGCCTGTTGGTCTATCTCCATCATCCTTCCGGTTATTGGGTCTCTGTATCTCATGGGTCTCTTATTTGGAAAGAATGGATGTTTTTTAGCGTTAATCGTAAGTTTTTTCATCCACTTGATAATTATTTGGTCATTGGCATTAAAGACGAAATGGTCATCAATTGTTTGGTTCTTGGTTATGTTGAACTTTGACTGGATGTAGTCTTCCATTGAAGGATGCCAATCCAAATGGTCTTTGGCTATGTTGAGCAATATGGCAATGTGTGGTCTGAATCGCTTGACATATCTCAATTGGAAACTACTTACTTCAACGACGTGCCATTGAGCATCCCGCTCATACAACTGCCTACAGAAACTCTTGCCTATGTTCCCGGACAAAGCGACGTCATAACCACTTTGCTTAAAGATGTGATAGATGAGCGATGAGGTAGTTGTCTTCCCATCGGTTCCCGTAACGGCAATTATCTTGCCTCCTGCGAAGCGGAAACCGAATTCTATATCCGAGATTACTGGTATATCCCGATTTTCCAATTCTTTTATGATACTGGCAGACGGCGGAATTCCCGGACTCTTAACAACTTCCTTTGTTTGGAAGACCTTTTCTGTGTGTCCCCCTTCCTCATATTCAATTTCTAACTGGTCAAACAATTTCTTTGTTTCGTTGTCTATAGTTCCTTGCTCAGAAACAAATACACTATACCTGTTTTTGGCGGCTAACAGGGCGGTTCCAACGCCGCTCTCCCCTGAACCCAATATGACAACGTCGTATCTCATCGCAATTTAAGTGTTATAAGGGTTAGTGCCGCCAGAAAAAGGCTAATTATCCAAAATCTTACAACTATTTTGTTTTCATGCCAGCCTTTCTTCTGGAAGTGATGATGGATTGGTGCCATCAGGAAGATTCTTCTGCCCTGTCCGTATCTACGCTTTGTCCATTTGAAATATGCCACTTGGATGATCACAGACAATGCCTCTATTAAGAAAACTCCGCATAGCAACGGCAACAATAATTCCTTTCGCAAGATCACAGCAAGAGTTCCAATGACCGACCCAAGCATCAGGCTACCAGTGTCGCCCATAAAAACAGAAGCAGGATAGGCATTATACCACAGGAATCCGATTGCGGAACCCACTATGGCAGCAGTGAAAATGGTTACTTCGGCAATGTCTGGGATATACATAATGTTCAGGTAGTCAGCCAGCAGGATATGTCCCGAGACGTAAGCAAACACGGCAAGGGTTGACAGGACTATTGCCGAGACCCCCGCCGCCAAGCCATCCAACCCATCAGTGAGATTAGCAGCATTTGAAACAGCAGTGTTTATAAAGATTACCACTATTGTAAACACAATCCACGTCAGGGAAACTGGAATTCCGATAGCCTTCGCTATCCACTCATACCTGAATTCATTGTTTTTCACAAAGGGTATGGTAGTAGAGAATTCCTTGGCATCGTAATATCTGTATGTATCACTTTCATGCGTTGAATTTTGTTGATAGACCTCCAAAGGCTCATCAATGAAATATCTAACTCTGACGTCTGGATGGAATGCGAGAGTTAAGCCTATGAGCAAGCCCAGTCCGACCTGTGCCATAATCTTAAACTTTCCACGCAAGCCCCCTTTGTCCCTCAACTTCACTTTGATGTAATCATCAACAAACCCCCAGAATCCCATCCATAACGTCGCTACTACAAGCAGCCACACATAAACATTGTCCCATTTAGCGAGCAACAGGGTAGGCACTACCGTCCCCGCTATTATCATCAAGCCTCCCATTGTTGGTGTCTGTGCTTTCCGTTGTTGTTCAGGCAGGTCTAAGTCCCTTTGTGGGTCGGTTATTTGCCATCGCTTCAGCCAAGCAATGATATATTTCCCCAACCACATAGTAATTATAAGGGCTATGATAATGGACATAAGAGCCCTGAAGGATATGAACTGGAAGACTCCAGCCCCCGGAACATCAAACTCCCTGTCCAAATATGTGAATATGTAATAAAGCATTTATGAATGTTTTGCCGGTTTGCGTTCTTTTAGTGCTTTAACCACTTCCTCAAAGTCCGAAAAGGGAATCCGTTTCCCCTTTATCTCTTGGTATTCCTCATGCCCTTTACCTGCAATAACTATTATGTCTCCCTGATGAGCCATTGCCACAGCGGTTCTAATCGCTTCCCTACGGTCGGGAATGGACAGTGTTTTTCTGCGATAGATAGCATTCAAGTCGGTGAGCATATCCCGGATAATGTCCTGTGGGTCTTCACTGCGTGGGTTGTCAGAAGTGATTATTGCTATGTCTGCGAGTTGAGCCCCTATCCTGCCCAACAGCGGTCTTTTCTCTTTGTCCCTGTCTCCGCCCGCTCCAAACACAAGAATTATTTTCTGCTCAGGAATTCTAACCTGCTTAATTGTTTCAAGCAGTTTTTTCAATGCGTCTGGTGTGTGTGCATAGTCAATGACTGCGGTGATTCCAGCCTCTTTGATAATGTTCATTCTGCCTTTTGGTGCAGGAACCTTTGAGAGAGCCTGCAAGATGACTTCATCTTCAAAATCTGTGCTTAACTTCAATCCTCCATAAGCAGCAAGGAAATTATAGACGTTAAATATCCCCGGAAGCAAGATGTGGATGCTTCTGCCTTCAATATCAATATGCGTCCCGAAAATGTCCATTTCCAGTATTTTACATGTGAAGTCGGCAGCCCTCCTGATTCCATAAGTGTAAACTTTCGCCTTGGTGGACGCAATCATTTGCTTGTGATAGCGGTCATCAACATTCACAAGTGCCCATGCATCCTCAGAAAGCATATCAAACAGTTTCTTTTTGGCATTGATATAATTCTGCATTGTTTGGTGATAGTCCAGATGGTCGTGGCTTATGTTCGTGAAGATTGCCCCTGAGAACCTTATTGCCGAAACCCTATCTTGATCCAATGCATGACTGCTTACTTCCATAAAAACATGGGACACTCCGGCATCTGCCATCCTGCGAAGAACACTGAAAAGTGTGATAGGGTCTGGTGTGGTGTGCGTGGCTTTCTCAAACTCATCAGCCCATTCATATCCAATGGTGCCTATGCGTCCTGTCCGAAGACCCAATGCCTTAGAACCCTCATAAAGCAGATGGACAACTGTTGTTTTACCATTTGTTCCCGTTACGCCAACGATTGTTAATTCTTCGTCCGGCTTGTCATAGTAGTTTTTTGCTATGAATGAGAGAGCCCGCCTTGAATTATCAACCTGAATCCAGAACACTTGCTCAGGAACCTGACTTTGTGGTTCCCGTTCCGACACTATTACCCTTGCCCCTCTCTGGATAGCGTCCGGGATAAAATCATGTCCGTCAACAGATGTGCCTTTGATGGCTATGAACATAGAGTTTTCCGTGCACTGTCTGGAATCCATACAGATGTGGCTAATTGTGGCAACAGGCTTTCCATATTTACCCACGACCCTGACTCCTTCTAATAGTTGATTAATTTCTTTCATCGCAGGATAATTTTAGCCACTGAATAGTTGTCCACTGGTTTGCCGGGTTCCGGATGTTGCCATACTACAAGCCCTCCCGACGGGTTGCCCTCCACAACAACCTTTAAGCCAACTGTATTGAGCAGGAAGATAGCGTCTGAGAGAGCCAACCCTCTCACGTCAGGAACTATGTTTGGATTGATGGCATCCATTGACAGTGCGGAATCTGCTTTGACGGTTATCCACTTTCCTTCCACTGTCGGGAACTCAGCCCATTCAAGCAACTGGCTCACTTCATCGCCATATCCCCCGGCAATCAAAGGCATTTTCCGTGTCGTGTCCTTTTTCAACACTGCTATGGCGTCCACAATGGGATATTCAGCGTTATATCTGGCGATTAGCCTGTCTGCTATTTTTCGGACTGCCGGTGCCGCTACCTGACTGCCGTAATAGCCCCGTCTGGGCTTGTTAACCACAACAATAACACTATAGATTGGGTTGTCAGCGGGAAAGAATGCTACGAAACTGGACTGGTAAACTTTCTTATACCCGCTTTTGTCTTCTGCGATAAGGGCAGTTCCTGTTTTGCCGGCAATTGGGAAATAAGGGTTTTTGATATGCTTTGCAGTGCCACTCTCCACTACCTCCTTCAGTGCTTCAACGGCTTTTTCTATGCTTTCAGAAGATGCTATGTCATCAACCAAAACTTCTGGTTCAAATTCCTTGACGACCATTCCCTCTTTTGCAATAGCGGAAACCAGCATTGGCTTCATTATTCGTCCGCCGTTAGCCACGCCGTTATAGAAGGTTAAGGTTTGCAGTGGTGTCAACTTGACTTCGTATCCTACAGCCATCCACGGCAGCGTTGTTCCGCTCCACGTCGGGTCATTGACGTTTTTGATAATGGGTTCTGGCTCTCCAAGGATGGTAACACCTGTTTTCTTGGTTAGTCCGAACCTTTTGAGATATGAGATGAACTGTTGTGGGTCGTCGCCAAACTCCCTGTAGATAAGCCTGCTAATGCCCACGTTTGAAGACTGTGCAATGGCTTCTTTCAGTGTGATAATGCCTTTTTTTACTCCCGGTGCGTCTTTCATTAATCTATTGTAGAACTTATATGTGCCATTGAAGACGTTTACCGTGTCATCAAGGGAATAGCCCTGTTCCAAGAGTGCAAGCAGTGAAGCCAATTTGAATGTTGAGCCGGGTTCGTTCCTCTCTCCAACGCAGTAGTTATATAGTTCCCAATATGAACCATCTTCTGTCCTGCCCAGATTAGCCATTGCCCTAATCTTTCCAGTGGCTACTTCCATAACTATGGCACAGCCGTGGTCTGCTTCGTGTTTCTGAAGAGTTTGCAGAAGGACGTCTTCAACGATGTCTTGAATGTTAGGGTCTATTGTAGTGATTATGTCATAGCCATTTTCGGGATGTTCCAGTTCTCTGAAGGGAATCCATGTTCCGCCGGGAATCAACTGCATTATTTCTTTCCCGGGCTTTCCTCTTAGATAGTTGTCAAAATAGCCTTCAATTCCGACTGGTGGAATGCCGTCCCTGACATAGCCAAGTGTTCTGTGGGCAAGAATTCCGAATGGATAGAAACGCTTGTTTTGTGTTATAACAATCATTCCGCCTTTATACCTGCCTCTGCGAAGGATTGGGCATTGCTTCAATTGTTTTAGTTGCAGAAAATCCAGTTTCTTACCAATAAGGACATATCTATTCCCTTTTTTGCGAGCCTGCTCAAGCCTTTGTTTTATGCGAACAGGGTCTTCATCCGTTACCGATGCTATGCACATGGCAAGCGAATCCAGTTTTGAGTAGAACAGTTCTTGAGAGATGCCTTCCGCCAATGGGTCCATACGGACTTCAAACCGAGGGATTGACGCCACGAGTAGGGATCCGTCCTCTGAGTAAATGTTTCCACGTTCTGGCTCTACAATCTTTTCCTTGAAATAGACTTTTTGGGCTTTCTGTCGCAACTCATCTCCTTTGATTAAGGTTATATCAATTAGTTTCCATATTATAGCGATGGACAGCAAGATTAGGAACACGTTCACAATTATCACTCTTCTATAGATGAGCCGTTTCAATGTAGACGCCTGCTCCATCGTGCTTACTCAATTACCAATGGTGGTTTTCTCTGCGGTTTAATCCCTGTTTGTTGAACTCTATGGGCGATTGTTGATTCTTTGCTTTGTTGCATCCATCTGGACAATGTTGTTAGGTATTCCCATCTTTTCTCTTGCAACTGGATTCTTTTCTTTTGCAGAAGGGCAAGTTTCTGAACTGTTTCATGCACGACCCAAATCCTGATAAGCAAAAGGATTCCGAGGAATAGTAGGAATGGTGCATAAGCGAAACCAAGCCTTTCCAACCTTCTGACAAGGACTCTCATTCTTTTATTTTTTCGGCTATTCTCAATTTAGCACTTCTTGCCCTCCTGTTGTTTCGGATTTCTTCCTTTGTGGGTATGATGGGTGATTCGTCCAGTTCCCTTAATTTCTCTGAGTTGGCAAAGAACTGCTTTACTATTCTGTCTTCCAATGAGTGGAACGTAATGATTAAGAGTCTTCCGCCGGGCGAAAGAACCTCCTCGGATTGCTTTAACAAATCTTTAAGGGCATTGAGTTCATCATTAACGGCTATTCGCAAAGCCTGAAAGAGCCTTGAATAGAAGCGATTTGGGTTTCCTCTGGCAAATCGTTTGGTTACGGCAACGAGGTCTGCACTGGACACAATGGGTTGTTTCCGACGAGCCTCAACGATTGCCGTAGCGATAGCCTTAGCAGGCTCTAACTCTCCATATTCAGACAGGATTTCAGCCAATTGGTCAACGGAATACTTTCTGACTATGTCCTGTGCCTTAATGGACAGGCCTTTATCCATGCGTAGGTCAAGCGGTGCAGGTGTCCTGTAAGTGAATCCTTGAGATACAACATCTAACTGTGGAGAAGAAACGCCGAGGTCTGCAAGGATTCCATCAACGGGAATCAGTCCAAGGAAATCAAGCCAATTTTTCAGGTATCGGAAGTTGCTTTTTACGAATGTGAATCGGTCATCGTCAATAAGGTGTTGTTCGGCAATTGGCGAGACGTCAAAAGCCACGAGCCTCCCTTCCCGACCAAGCCTCTCAAGAATCATACGGGAATGCCCGCCCAAGCCATAGGTTGCATCTACATAAGTGCCATCAGGCTTAATGTTCATATATTCAATTACCTCTTTTGCCAACACTGGCTTATGCTCCATCTCCATTTGATTTGGTCATTACCTCTTCGGCGAGTTTAGCCAGTTCATCAGCGGGAATGTTGAGTGCTTGTTCGTATCTCTCTGGCGACCAAACCTCTATTTGCCCGAAGTGTGCGAATAAAACGGCTTCGTTTGTTATTCCAGCATAGTCAAGCAAATGTTTGGGAATAAGGATTCTCTGCATTTTGTCTGGTTGGACGACTGTTGCTCCACGAAAGAAATTCCTAATGAACATGCGATGTTTCTGCGAGAAGGGATTAGTGTTTTCTTTGATTTGTTGGACGAGCCTGTTCCATTCGTCATAGGGATATATAGTCAAGCACTGTTCAAAGCCTCTGTTAATAACGAAGCGAGGGTCTGCACCCTCTGGCAGTTGGCGAAGCAGAGCCACAGGAAGGGTAAGACGACCCTTGGAATCCAACTTAACCCTATATTCTCCAATCAAGTTCACGGTATAATATTTTCCTGTGGCAATACAAAGATAAGGTATTTTTACCACATACTACCACAATATACCACAATATACCACTAGCCCGCCTAACTCACTGATTCACAAAGACATTCCTGCTTCTTAAAGACCATGCATCCTTTCTAACCTCCTTTTTGTATCGTTCCAACTTAATGCTCAGAGTTCGTTTGTTATGAGCCGTGTCCACAGCCACCCTCCACCGTCCTTTGCTTTTAAGGATTGTTGCGGAAGCATATCTCTGTTTGTGAAGTTTGCCAACGTGTTTCTGAGCAGAAGGCGAATCTGGATACGACCCAACAATGATGTAATAGACAAATTCTGGTTCTGTGGATGGTTGTTGTTTGGGTTCCTGCTTGATTGCCTCTGCAGTGTCTCCAGTTATTGGTTCTGAAGCAAGCGAGTCAGGTTGCCCGATAGAGTCTGTATGCAAGGAATCTGGTTTAAGTGCGAGGGAATCTGAGATAGAGTCAGCGATGAGTGAATCCATAACTGCATCAAGGGAATCTTCTGTTTGTTGAAGCAAGACATTTATCATTGAATCCACGAACCGAGGGTCAAGGGAAGGCGAGTCAACTTTGGGTTCTTCCAAGCCAAGTAACACCTTCCAAGAAGTGTTATAATTCTTGAATTGCCAAGCGAGAAGCCCAACAAGGGCAAGCAGAATCAGGAATAAAAATGTTTTGAACCAAGGGAATCCCGAGCGAGATGGCTTAACCACTGGCAACTCCTTGGCTTGGGGCAGGAATGCCTGTTCAATAGCAACTAATGGGGCTTCCTGAATAAATTCAATCTTTTTTCCAGTTCTTCGTAGGATTCCTATTGACCCGACAGGGATGGGTTCCTTCTGAATTTGCTCAAGGACTTCGTTTATCTCCTGTTCAATTATTTTTTTAGCGGTTTCCACACCGATGCCTCCCTTCGCCAGCACCTTGATTAGTTCAGGGGAAGTTTCGGCGTTGGGGTCGTAGTCGAACTGCACGATAATCTGTCCGCCTTTCCTAACAGGTTGGAAGGAACCCAAACCTTTGATGGATACTGTCTTCTCTTGCTTCAATAAAAACTCCAGTGCAGTAAATGTTACTTTCATATCAGAAAGATAGGGCAAGTCCACCAATCACACGGGTTCCAAATGCCTTGAAGGGATACCAAGTGTAATACTTGCCAGAGATAAAGTTTTCCAGTTTGAGGTATATGCCACCGTTCTCAAAGACTTTGATGTCTGCTTTAAGCAGTGAAGTGAAAGCGATGGGGTCAATGATTAGTTTCCCAGTGGGGTCGTATCCCAAATAGCGTTGCCCGAGGACTTTAACTTCAGTGGAAATGGCGAGCCACTGGGGGATTGGCTCAGTGGAAGCGAGGAAAGAGACTGTCCATCTGGGATGAGAGAAGGGCAGTGTGTCGCTCATCCGATAGTCAAAATACTCACCTTTGATTTCAAAGTAGTTATATGAAGTCCATTGATAGGTTGCTTTGACGGCGAAGTTGAGCACATCGGCTTTTGAGTCATATATAATTTTTTGTTTGAGTTGGTTGTCCACATAAGTCCAGTGCCATGTTCGGAAGTTCCTATATCGTCTGAAAGTGAATGTTCCTTCCAGTTTGAGAGCGTCCAGAGGGAAGAATCTGAGTGAAGCGATGCTTGTGATGTAGTCAGTTGGTTTAAGGGGCATGTTGATGTCAAAATAGGGGTTTTCAAGAAAGAGGTCTTCCAGAGCGTTTGGTTCAACGGCACCACCGAAATAGGCATAATAAGAAAGTCGGTCGTTAATAAGGATTTGTTCGCTATAAATGTCAGGGATTAGATACACTGTGTCGCCAATAACTGGTTTTATTCCCACGTGCAGAATGATGCCCTTTCTTCCTCTGAATTCGTAATACGGATTGATTTGCCAAAAGATTCTCTGTTGCCTTGGGACACCGACCAGAACGTCAAAGTATGTTCCCAAGCCGAAGTAGTGTCCCTTATTGATGTGTCTAATCCCACGGGCACCTACCTGAGCCCTAAACTCTGTTTTCTGGGAAGCGAACAGGCTTATTCTGGCGGGCATCTGCAGGGTTGTCCAAGAAAGTGGGATTGATGCTCTTGCCGAGGCGTCCCACCTGTGCACTAACGGTCGCTTGACAAACTGGGATGCTTGTATTGTGTCGCCAAGGGCTTTAATGAAGGTTGTGTCATAGGGGTATGGCACGTAGTGGGCGATGTAGTTAGTTCGTGTCCACAGGTCGGCGGAAGCAAATAGGTTCTGGAAGTAGTGTCCGCCAGAGATTCTGAATTGAGTGTTTTTCTGCAAGGGATAATCTTTTCCAGAGGCGGAAGAGAGACCTGCTTCTGCGAACCAGTATTCATCGCCTTTTCGGGGCGTCGCTACGCCGACAAGGACTTCATAGGACGAGAGGTTTCCGAATCCAGCCCGAGCATAGAACGTTTTTGCTTTGGGTAGTTTCTCACGGGGGGCACGCAACGGCGGTAATGTGTCTGGTCTGAAATCTATTTCCATATCGTGTTTTGCCTGTCTGTATCGGGCATCTACCGGCGGGGGCTTTATAGGCGTGATTCGTGGACTGAACGATAGGCGTTTTGACTCAGCGACCCAAGGTCTGTATTCCTTTACTATGTCCACTTGGACACCGGGAATTGTGTCCTTTTGTTGGGCATATAGGGGGACGAGCAAAGGAAAGAAGAATCCAATCAGCAGGTTTATTAACCAACTTTTCTGTTCATCCTTCATCTATGGGAATTTCTGTTTCCTGTTCAATGTTTTGTTGTTCCTGTTGTTCAATTTGTTGAAGATAGAAGCGAGCCTCTTGCTTGAGGTCTTCACCGGGATAGTTATCGATGATGCTTTGCAGGGTTGCCTTGGCTTGTGGGATGTTGCCCTGTTCGGCAAAGATTCTTCCCAGCAGGATGAATGACTTGGCTATCCAGTAGTCGCTTGCCGGAACGTGGTTGATTAATTCATAGGCTTTGTCATATGCTTTATCTAATTCGCCTTTTCGGAACAGAATTTCTGCAATCATATATCTGGCTTCAATTCCGGGTTCCATCTCTGTCTGGTCGGCAACGAATTGGAAGTAGTGAAGGGCACTGTCCAGTTCGCCTTTCTGCCAAAATGATTTAGCGAGCACATATGAAGCAAGGACTTTATCGTCTGATGTGGCGGCGGAATGTTTGAGCAGGGTTCTGGCAGCAAGGATTGCCGAATCAGGATTATGATTTATCGGGGCTATTTCCACTGCTTTCCTCAGCAACTGCATAAATTTCTCTTCATCAGAAGCCACTGAGAGGGCATTAACAAGGAGATGGAAGGCTTTCAGTGAATCGCCGGCACCCAAAGCGGCATCAGCAGCGTTAATCAAACTAATTGAATAGTATGGGTTAGGCTTTCTGGATATGAGGAATTCATAATCTTTCAAAGCATCGCCATACCTGCCGAGTTTCCTGAGGCACTCAGCCCGATAGAAACGAGCAGTGAGGAAATATCTGCCATTGGGAAATTGTTGTAAATATCTATTAAGGGCATCCACTGCTTGGTCGCATCTGTCTTGACTGACCAACCACTCTGCCTGTTCAAACAATAAACTTTCTTTGCTTGTGGTATCCATCTTTCCTTTGCCGGGAATCTTCTCAAGGAAAGCCATATAGCCTTCTGGATTATTCCAATGGAAGTAAATGTCTTTAACTATGGCGAGTGCAGGTTGTGCTTCCGGAGCATCGGGGAAATTGAGCAGTAGTTGTTCCATGTGATGAAGTGAGGAGTCATAATTACCCAATTGATAATAGATTAACCCGAGATGAGCGAGTGCAGAAGGATATCTTTTATGTGAAGGATACTTAAGCACCTTATGGAAAAACTTTTTAGCGAGGGAATAGTTACCCATGTCAAAGGCGTCCTTGCCGAGTTGATAAGCGGCTTCTGGGGCATAGGGACTTTCTGGGTATTCGTCTAATAGTCTGGTCAGAGCGTTGAATTTCTTTTCAGGCATGTCTTCCTTTCCAGCAATGATTCCGTATTGAAGGAGTGCGTAGTCTTTCGGAGGAGGTCCTTCCCGAACATAATTTTCAAATGTTTTCAGTGCACGTTTCCACTTCTTTTGAAGGAGTAGGACGTCGCCAAGCCTGAGCCACGCATCCCTTAAAACCTTTTGCTCATCAGACCCAAGGATTCGCTTTCTGAACAGAGACACGGATTGTTCAAAGTGGGATTCTGCACCCACGAGATTATCGTGTTCATAATAAGTGTATGCGATGTTGTAGTGAGCGTTTGCACGGGTAGCGGGAAATGACAATGTGTCTTTGGCTAATTTAGCCAATTGGATGAATGTTGTCCAGTAGTCTCTTGCCAGAGTGTAATTGTTTTGTTTATATGCCAGTTCGCCGAGCCAGTAGTAAGCCAATGCTTTGAGCCTTATGTTAGCGGATTGAGTAAGGTTTTGTAGTAGGCGAGCCGCTTCTTTATGCTTCCCTTCGGCAATTAATTGCATAGCGTAATTAAAGGCAACCTGTTCATATATCCGTTCCAATTGTGGATTCCCGGCTTTCACCTGTTCAAGGAGTGCTATAGCCCTTTGGTAATCGCCCGTGTGTAGCAGTATAAGAGGCAAAAGCCGCTTTAATTCCGTCAGTTCCTTATAGTCTGGTTTAAGTGAATCAAGGTAATAAGCCAAAACTTTGACTGCTTCGTTGTATTGTTTAAGGTTGATGAGTGCTTGGAGGAGGTCATAAGAAGCATCTTTAGCGATTTGTTTGTTTTGTCCTTTTTGTGCTTTGCGTAGCCAGATAAGTGCTTTTTCGGGTTGGTCAGTGGCTATGTAGCATTGCCCGATGTAATAAGCGGCATATTGAGCGATTGTGTCCTTCTTGTCAGTTACAGGACCCAGATATTCTTCCGCTTCCTTGCATTTTTTGGCTTTGTAGGCGAGGAATCCGGCGACAAGCGATTCATAAGGAGCCATTTGCTTGAGATATTTCACATATTCGGATAGATACACAAGTCCTGAATCAGGCTTATTACTAAGCAGGTAGGCATAGGCAAGCAACCTGTTGGTTTCCCGTCTGAACAGATGATGAACACCCTTTCGGTCTGCCAAGGGACGGGCATAAGAGATGAATTCCGAGAAGTCCCGCTGCTTGTAGCCTTCAATGAATTTTATCTGTGCAATGTAGAAGGGAACATATTTAGAGAGCCGTGGGTCATTATTGAGTTCTGAGAAGTAGTATAGTGCTTCTTTGTATTTGCCTTGTAAGTAGGCTATATAGCCGAGGTAGAATGTTGCAAGTGGGTAATACTCTTTGTTTGCAGGGAATTTTTCATATATCATATAGAACCACTGCCAAGCGGAACCGAAATTTTTGAGTTTAAAGTAGGAATATCCCATTTTGAAGTAGTATTCGGGCAAGAGGTCATAAGGGAGGAACCGAGGGTTGAGCCGTTCAAAATATCTAATTGCTTCTGCCCATTGTCTTTTGTAATAATAGACGTCGCCGGCGTAGAAGTGTGCTGAGGCGTGCAACGGCGGGTCTTCTGAATAGGTTTGGGAGAAGTTGAGGAAGTCTGCTATTGTAGCGGTTTGCTTATGTCTAATACTATGTGCAGATTTCAACACGTCCCGCCTGTAAACAGGGCAATACGATGGCGGTTGTTCCAGTTCGCACGGTTCAAGGATGAGAGGCATATCTGCCAGATGGCGATAGAACACCTGCATTAATTCCCAAGATTCAATGTCATCAAAAGATGAGGGCAACCTGTGTTGGGCAATCAATCCAAAAGCAACGAACCACAATACGACCAGACGCAATTTCATATTACGAAATTAAGAATGTTTGTCGTGGTTTTGGATATTATAACGAAAAAACTGCTTACTTGTTATTGGGCTCTCTTGACTCTTTGCTTTTTCTGGCAATCTTTTTCCTGAGTTTATATTCACGTTGGAAAGAAGAGACGAGGGAATCAATGTATTGGGCTTGGTCCTGTTCAAGATATGCGTCATAGTGTAAGGGTTGTTTAAGCACCTGTCGGGCATAGTATTCCATCAAAGCACGAACAATAGGTCTAATGCGACGTCCTAACCTTCGTGATACAATAATGCTCATTGTTAGTAAAGATATAACATTTTCGGCAATTGCGGAAAGAGATTAATGCAACAAACGATTCAAATTATACATTTCTTATAAGGAAAGTGCGTTTTGCTTAATATATTAGCATCCAGAAAACCACATAATAATGGAGAAGAAGCAAGAAATTCAACAACAGATAAACATTGAGTTGCCCAAGGAAGTGGCAGAGGGAATCTATGTCAACTTGGTAGTTGTTACCCATTCACCGGCGGAATTCATTTTTGATTTCATAACCATAATGCCGGGAGTTCCTCAGGCACGGGTCAGGTCAAGGCTCATCATGAGTCCTGTTCACGCAAAGAGGTTTTTGCAAGTGTTGAAGGAGAACATAGCGAGGTATGAAGCGATGCATGGCGAAATACCCACTTCGGAACAGTTTTTGCCTGATTCATTCATGGGACCAAGCGGAAAGGCTTGAACCATTAACCTTGAAAAATCTGAGAACAATGAGGAAAGTGATAATTGGGATTGTTTTGATGGCTGGCTTGACATTCGGAGCATGCCAGAAATGTGCTCAATGCACCGCCGTTGACCAACAAACAGGAGAGGTTGTGTCACAGAACGACATTTGCGGTAGCGACCAAGAGATTCAGGCATACGAGGAGGACTGCCAAAGTCAATACAGTGTTGTGGGAGCCAATTGCACATGCCAATATCAGTAAAAGCATCACACAGTTAGTTGGACTCTGAAAGACTAATGGAGGTTGTTCATTCGTGGCGGGAGTGGTTTGAGCGTCCAGAGTATTCCCTGCTATATTCTCACAGGAATGAACAAGAGGCTCTTCAAATCGTGAAATTAATTTATGCCTCAGGACTATTGCCAGACAATTCTCTTGTCTTAGATGCGGGTTGCGGGTATGGACGCCTTTCATATTGGCTTGTGAAGAAGGGTTTGCGGGTTGTGGGAGTGGACATTTCGCAGAGAATGATTTTGGAGGCAGGGAGGCGTGTTCCAGAAGCCACTTTTTTAAGGCACGACCTTCGTTTTCCTTATTGGGACTCTCTGTTTGATTCCGCAACAAGCATATTTTCCAGTTTTGGATACTGGGAGGACGACCTGCATAATTTTTCAATGTTAACAAGCATTAGCAGGGCTCTTCGTGTTGGCGGACTGTTTGTTCTGGACTATTTGAATCCCTACTTTGTCAAGAGCAATCTAACACAACAAGAAATTATATCCAAGAACGGCAAGACATTCCACATCAAGAGATGGATAGCCAATAACATGGTTTATAAGGAGATTGTATGGGAAGAAAGGAACACCACATGGAGATTTAGGGAACAATTGAAATTATTTGACTACCCTACTCTAACCGGAATGCTTGAATCCGCCGGATTAATTCCCGTTCAAGTTTATGGAGGATATTCCGGCAAGCCTTTTAACGCTAAATCTTCTGAAAGAACAATTATTTTTAGTATAAAGGCTTAGGAGAGTTTGTCTTTAACGAACTTAATCACCTTCCACGCTTCATCCACATTCCTTTGTTCCAACAAGTCTGCAATATATTTAAGAATTTCTTGCTTAGCATTTTGCGAATTCATAATTGCGACCACCACCGCCTTGCTCTGCGGTTCACCCTCTGGAACGTGAGGTTGCATAGACAATAACGCTTTGTGATTTAATGATAACTCTTCGCTTTCCCTAACAAAATCAGGCAACCCGTCTATTCCAATGCCTAAGCCCTTAGGAACCGGCACGTCCAACACATTTGACTTATTAATGGTAGCATACCAGAGTCTGCCGAGTCGTGCTATGGGCTTTACTTTCCGAGGGTCAGGTCGTTTGCCTTTAAATAGCATATTTTCCCTAATGTGCCACACGACAACTTTGCCAATAACCATAAAATTCCTATCAGATAACTGTTTCACTTCCAATAATTCGCATTCAATATGAATAGGGCTTTCTTCAACCCGTGGAGTCCTGAGTTTTTCCGACGGAATCAAAGTCAATCCTGCTTTTTCCACTTCACTGACGCCATAAGGGAAGGGTTGGGAGGTCAATGCCATGGGATATAAGAGTTCTTCCGAAACCACGTTAACCACAAATTCCTTTGTTCTTTGAATGTTAATTAATGTGTCCTTCTGCGAACCATCTGGTTTGAGTGCTATTCCCACTGCTACTATTGGAGGATGGGAACTGAATGCATTGAAGAAACTGAAAGGAGCGAGATTGACCGAGCCGTCTTCATTGAGGGTTGTTATCCACGCTATTGGTCGTGGCACCACAGACCCTATGTTCCACTGATGCCTGTCCACCGGGCTCTCTTGTTCTGGGAAGATGGTTCGCCACATGGTCAGTCTAATTTCCTGACTATATTCCTGAGCCTGCCAATGTTCTCAACTTCAAGGATTATCTCATCATCTGGTTGGAGCCACCTGTCGTATAACCCTTCTTGCCTCAGTTCAACGAGGCAACCCAGTCCCACAGTGCCTGAACCAAACACCTCACCGGGATATAGCGTTACGCCTTGGGAAGCCCTTGCAAGCACTTCGCCAAAGGTCCAGGTCTGGTTCCTGAATGTCCCTTCGCTTACTTTATTGCCATTAATAAATATTCGGAAATTGAGATTAAAAACTTTTCCTGTGTGTCCGGGCTCTAACGTATCAATGAGATAAGGCTCAAATTCATCCATAGTAACGAGGATTGGACCCATTGACGATGCGAATTCCTTGCCATGATGAGGTCCCATATTCATTTTCATTTCCCGACGCTGGATATGTCTTGCAGTGAAGTCATTCCAGATGGTTACGCCAAAGACAACGTCAGTAAAGTCAGTTGGTTGCAAATCCCTGCATTCCTTTCCAATAACGATAGCCAATTCCAGTTCAAAGTCCAGTTCGTCCCAGAACGGCGAAGCAATGTGTAGGTCGCCGGGTCCCAAGACGGTAAGCGGGTTGCTATAATAATAAACAGGGAACATATCGTATTCGGGAGGGACATCCTGCCCTCTGGATGCTCTGGCTCTACGGACGTGTTCCCTGAATGTGTAGGCATCCCTGAGTGTCAACGGTTTGAGTGGCGGAAGAATTTTAAGTCCTTGAATGATGGGAATGCCTTTTTTATATAACTTTCCTGATTTAAGATTAGCAAACTGTTCTCTCAAGATTGCCTGACTATCTGGGTTTAAGACAACATCAATGAGTCTGGAAGGCAATTGAGAATGGAGGTCTGTAAAAGGGATTGCTTCGGCACCCCACAATAAACCACTGACTTCTTCACCACTGTCTTCCCAAGTCAAAAGCCTCATGGAATCACACGATTGTTATAGTTAAAAACCTAATATCAGTAAGACAAAACGCTAAGTCTTTGAATCTCACTTACATTCCACCATCTTAGCCATAGCCTGATAGAGGGCTTGTTTCTCTTGTGGGTTTTCCACTGCTTCATAAATTTTATCTAACTCTTCCTGCAATTCCTTCAAGCGAGGGTATATCTTTTCTTTCTCATCGGCAGGAGTGTTATCGTTTGAATACTTACACCACAATTGGTTGTATTCCTCAACTAAGTTGTTCCATTCGTAGTTTGCTGAAACATTTGTTTCGGCTGGTTGAACCACGACTTCCCCCTGTGTTTCCTGAGGCTGTTCCTGTTCCACCGATTCTGTATTGGCTTTTTCTTCTTCACCACCGACTGGTTCCTCTGTGGATTCGGATTGGCAAGCCCCAATGACCAATCCTGCAACCATAATCAATGTGAACAATTTCTTCATAAACCCATTTTTTTGCCAAAGATAAAGCAAGTTAATCATTTTATAATGACTTGATTATCTCTTTAAGATTGACGAAAAATTCTTCTATTTCGCCAAGCCTATCATACATCTCAATCAGTTTCTTCCTTTGTTTGTCCTTTCCTGCCAACATCAAGTTCACTTGTTTGAGCGGAACCTTCAATTCTTCAACTAACCGCTTTACTTCCCTGAATTTCTGCACCTGTTCGTAAGTGTATAATCTATGTCCGCCACGGGTCCGCCGTGCCTTCAAAAATGGTAGATGCCTTTCCCAATATCTGATTCTGGCTATTGAAACGCCGATAAGCGATGCCACCTCACCAATCCTGAAATATCTTTTCTTATCACTCATAGTAAAGCCACTTGTTGTCTGGACTTCTGATGATTACCTGTGGTTGCTTGCTGGAAGCGACATATCCCACCACCCGTGCTGATATATCAAACTCAGATGCCATCTCAATTATTTTTTGTGCTGTGTCGCCATCAGTGTATATCTCAAGACGCCATCCCATATTAAACACTTGATACATTTCTTTCCAAGATATATTGCCAGTTTCCTGAATCAACCTAAAGACGATAGGCGGAGCAAAGGGACTGTCTTTGACTACTTTCAACGGCTTGTTTTTAATGAAATTGAACACTTTGGTTTGCCCACCGCCCGTGCAGTGGATAATAGCATCAATCTTTTTACGGAATTTCTGCAACACCTGAACCATCAACGGCAGATAGGTCCTTGTGGGAGCAAGGAGGACATCCGCAACAGTCAAATCACAACTAACTTTTGAGCCAAGGTAATAGGGTCCCTGATAAACAAGGCTGAAGGGCAATGTGTCATCAACAGTTTCAGGATATTTTTCCGCATATTGCTTATTGAGAAGCGTATGTCTGGCAAGGGTTATTCCATTTGAACCAATGCCACTGTTATACGAGGTTTCGTAAGTGGTCATTCCGAAGGAAGCCAGTCCCACAATGACGTTCCCTTCCCGTGGCTGGGTCGGAATAACTTCTTCCTTTGAGGCTTCTGAATACACTGAAAAACCGACATCTATTGTTCTGATGAGGTCGCCCACGTCGGCTGTCTCACCACCCAAATGCCTTATCTCAACACCATGTTCCTTCATTTGATTAATAAAATTCATTGTGCCTTCAATAAGTGCTTCAAGCACCGATCCCGAAATCCTATGTTTGTTCCTTGCAATGTTGTTGACGATAGCGAATTTAGTTGAGAACCCATTGCATAACAGGTCGTCTGTGTTCATAACAAGGGCATCTACTGATATGGACTGCCACACGTTCAAATTGCCTGTTTCCTTCCACATCAGGTAAGCCAGAATGGGTTTTGTGCCTGCCGTGTCCGTATGCAAGGACATATATGCATCTGGATTGCTAAAGTGCTTGGCGACACGCACAAAAGACCCTTCTATTTCCGACGGAGGCAATTGAGTTATCGCCTTATGAACCTCTTCCTTGGTTGCCGACACACCAAGTTGGTTATATCTCTCACTCATAGCATAGGCTAAATTAAGCCTTTTAAACTATAAGGTTGAAACAAAACGACAACAAAAATTCAAATGCAGAGTTTCACAGAGTAGGGACGGAGTCCCACAGAGTTTTTGTTATATTTTCTAATTCTTACTCTGTGTAGACTGTGCATAACTCCGTGCGACACTGTGGTTTAAAAGAACTCTGAGTACACTGTGGTTTCTTAAAAAGAAACACTCTCAAATTCCGTATGAAGAGTGTTGAGGGCGGCATCATCGTTGTGATAATAGGGTTTTCAATAGCCAGAGGGCTATCTTAGGAGTCTGTGTGATACCGCCCTGCCCTTAAAGTCAAAAACTTAACAATTGTCCGAGAAGGCTATTATTTCCCTGAGAGGTCTGCCATCATCTTAAAGAACTTCTTGAAGAACTTCTTCCATTCTGGCTTCAGGGAATAATAAACTGTTCTGCCTTCACGCCTTGTGTTCACCACGCCCCAAGTTCTTAGTCTGGACAGATGGTCGCTAACTGTCTGCATTGTATAACCCAAAATTTCACTAATGTCGCAGGGAGTCAATTCGTCAAAGTGAGTGAGCAAGAGAAACACTCTGAGGCGGGCTTCCCTGCCCACAGTGGCGTTAAACCGAGCCACCTCCTGTAACAACCTTTCGTTTTTCTCAACCAAATCGCGTCCTTTCAAAATCAACTTTTGATCCACGCTATCTTTCTTGCAACTCATTGTCGTTTTTATTTTAGGTTTCATTAAATTAACGTAATGAGACAAAATAGTAGTTCCATAATAATTACATAACTAGCAAGTGTTAATTAATTACCCGTAGTATGCCTATGGAACTTATTCGCCGATTATGGGTCACGGAGTCGCCAGAGTTAAAATAGAACTGTTGTTTCTTTTAGGTCACAGTGTTGCACAGAGTAAAAACGGAGTCCCACAGAGTTTTTATTAAATTCGTTGCTCTTCAATACTCGTATGTTGCATTTAATGATGCTTGTGCTAACTTTAGGAGACATGAGAGAGGGACGGTTGCTGAGGCAGAATGTAGGGATAGATGTTAGCAAGTCCAGTTTTGAGGCTTGTTA